>CADCVI010000063.1 GCA_902806105.1 uncultured Rubrobacteraceae bacterium | reverse complement strand
CGCGCCGCGTCGGCGAGATGAGCGTAATGATCGAGAACGGCGTGGAGGAGGACATGCTGGCCGCCATAATGCAGTTCACCGGGGTGCCGAGCCTGACCGGGCTCCCGTCGCTCGCCGTGCCCTGCGGCTACGACGACGAGGGGCTACCGGTTGGGATGCAGATTATCGGCCGCCCCTTCGACGAGGCTACCCTGTTCCGTGTCGGGGCGGCTTTCCAAGCGGCCAGCGAGTACCACGTGCGAGCCCCGGCGCTCTAGAGGGGCTCCTGACAGATGGTGTCCGAGCGCCCGCTGCCCCAGCGTGTTTCCAATAGCTCCGATGCCCGTCCGAGCCATCGGTCGTCGAGGGGCTTCGACAGGCCGGTAGTAGCGAGCGTCCTGCGCACCGATGCATGGCCCGAGGCGCCAGGACGGGCTGCCTTCAGGGCTGGTTGGACTACCAAGAAAGGTTGATTTTCCATGGATTTTTGGGAGTCGCTCACCTCGCAAATACCGAGGGGCCTCGATTACGCGACGCTTAACCACCAGTTCGCCTGGGACCTGCCCTCGCGCTACAACATGGGCGTGGACGTCTGCGACCGCCACGCCGGGGACAAGGGCAGGCTGGCCATCATCTACGATCGTGGGGACGACGGGACGGAGAAGTGGACTTTCTCGGAGCTCAAGCGCGCCTCGGACCGTTTCGCCAATGCCCTGCGGGGCCTGGGCGTAGAACGCGGCGACAGGGTGGCCGTGCTGCTCTCGCAGTCCCCGCAGGTGGCCGTATCCCACATCGCCACGTACAAGCTGGGCGCCGTCGCCGTCCCCTTGTTCGCACTGTTTGGGGAAGACGCCTTGCGCTATCGGCTCGCCGACAGCGCCGCCAAGGTGCTGGTCACCGACGTGGAGCATTTCGACGTTGCTTCCGGGCTGCGCGAGGAGTTGACGGACCTGCGGCACATCGTCCTGGCCGATGGCGAGCGCCCCGGGGCGCTCGCGCTCGACGAGTTGGTTCGGCAGGCGTCGTCGCGCTTCGAACCGGTCGCGACCCGACCGGAAGACCCGGCGATTATCATCTACACCTCCGGTACCACGGGGTCCCCCAAGGGCGCCCTGCACGGTCACGGCATCCTGCTCGGTCATCTCCCCGGAGTAAGTCTCCCTCACGACCTGGCCCCCCGGAAGGGCGACCTGTTCTGGACGCCGGCGGACTGGGCCTGGATCGGGGGCCTCTTCGACGTCCTCTTCCCGGCCCTTCACTGGGGCCTCCCCGTCGTCGCCCACCGCATGACACGCTTCGACCCCGAGCGCGCCTTCGCCATCATGGAGCGCTGGGGCGTCCGAAATGCTTTTCTTCCGCCGACGGCCCTCAAGATGTTGCGTGCAATCTCCCGGCCCCGGGAGCGGTGGGAGCTGGAGCTCGAGACCCTGGCTTGCGGAGGGGAGCCGCTCGGCGAGCAGACGTTCAACTGGGCGAAGGAGGAACTGGGCATCCACATCAACGAGTTCTACGGGCAGACCGAGTGCAACCTGGTGCTCTCGAACTGTAGCGTTATCATGCCAGCCAGGCCCGGCTCGATGGGCCGCCCCGTCCCCGGCCACCGCGTCGCCGTCGTCGACGGGGACGGGAGGGAGCTCCCGGCGGGCGAGGTGGGGGAGGTCGCGGTCCTTCGCCCCGACCCCGTGATGATGCTGGGCTACTGGAACAACGAGGAGGCCACCGAGAAGAAGTTCGTCGGTGACTGGATGATGACCGGCGACCTCGCATCGGTCAACGAGGAGGGATACTTCCACTTCGTGGGGCGAGACGACGACATTATCAGCTCCGCTGGTTACCGCATCGGTCCGGCGGAGATAGAGGAAACCCTCGTCAAGCACCGAGGCGTGCAGATGGCGGCGGCGGTCGGCAAGCCGGATCCGCTCCGGGGCGAGGTCGTCAAGGCCTTCGTGGTTCTGCACGAGGGGCGTGGCGAAAGCGAGAACCTCGCCACGGAGTTGCAGGACCTCGTCAAGAGCCGCCTCGGGCCCCACGAGTACCCGCGCGAGATCGAGTTCGTTCAAGAGCTCCCGATGACGCCCTCGGGCAAGATCCAGAGAAGGGTCCTCCGCGAGCAAGAAGCAAGCAAGGCGGCCAAACAATGAGCCACCTTCCGCCCATAGTCAGGGTGAAGGAGATCGGCCCAAGAGACGGCCCGGGGGCCGAGCCCCGGATCTTCCCGAGAGGGGCGAAGCTCCGCCTCATCCGTCGCCTGGCCGACGCGGGCCTACAGGAGATCGAGGCTACCTCCCTCGTCAGCCCCATCGAAAGGGAGAATCTCTCGATGAAGATCATCCGACGCTCCTCGAGAGGTTAGCCGGTGTGGTCGAACGAAACGCAGAACGAGGAGGCGGGAGGAGGGGAACAACCTCGGGCACGAAGAAGACCGTGAGACCGGCGAGACGTGGTTCGACACCCCGAAGGAGGAGCGCGATGCGACCAGAAGATATTGATGGTTTGACCGTAGGTGGCCTACTAGACCTGGTCACCGAGCGCCGCCCGGACGACGAGGCGCTGGTCTACGCAGATAGGGACCTGCGCTACACGTACCGCCAGTTTAACGAGAGGGTAGAAGAGTGCGCCCGCGCCCTGATGGCGCTGGGCCTGGAGCCGGGAGACAAGATCGCCGTCTGGGGCCAGAACGTCCCCGAGTGGGTTACCCTCCAGTTTGCAACCGGAAAGATGGGGGCGGTCCTCGTCACCATAAACCCGGCCTATCGTTCCAACGAACTGAAGGACGTCCTCGAGCAGTCCGACTCCGTGGTTCTGTTCCTCACCGAAGGCGTGAAGGGCGTGAAGTTCGTCGAGGTCTTCCAGAAGGCCGTCCCGGAGATAAGCGAGACGGGGGAGGGAGGGGAGATCTCCTCCGAAGAGCTGCCTTTCCTGAAACACGCAGTCCTGATGGGTGAAGGCTTCGCCGAAGGGCTGCCGATAGCACGCTTCGAGGAGTTCCTGGACCGCGCGAGCGAGGTCTCGCAGGAGGAACTGGAGGAGCGCAAAGCGTCGCTCGATGCCGAAGACGTGATCAACATGCAGTACACCTCCGGCACGACGGGCTTCCCGAAGGGCGTGCAGCTAACCCACGCCAACATCGTCAAGAATGCGTTCCAGATCGGCGAATGCATGAGGCTCGGCCCGGAGGATCGGGTATGCATCCCGGTCCCGTTCTTCCACTGCTTCGGCTGCGTGCTCGGCACGCTCAACACGGTGACGCACGAGGCGACGATGGTCCCTGTAGAGCAGTTCGACCCGGAGACCGTGTTGCAGGCGGTGGACCAGGAACGCTGCACGGCGGTCCTGGGGGTGCCCACGATGTTCATAGCGGAGCTGGAGCACCCGAACTTCGAAAAGTACGACACCTCTTCCCTGCGGACCGGGATCATGGCCGGCAGCCCGTGTCCGATGGAGGTTATGAAGAAGGTAGTGAACGTCATGGGGGCCGACGAGATCACCATCGCCTACGGTCAGACCGAGTCGAGCCCCGTCATCACCCAGACGAGAACGGACGATCCGCTGGAGCTGCGCGTCTCCACCGTCGGGCGCGCGCTCCCGGAGACGGAGGTGCGGATCGTGAGCGTGGAGACGGGGGAGGACTGCGCGCCGGGCGAGCAGGGTGAGCTGTGGACGCGCGGCTACCTGGTGATGAGGGGCTACTACAAGATGGAGGACAAGACGCGCGAGGTCATAGACGAAGAAGGGTGGCTGCACACCGGCGACCTCGCCGTCATGGACGAAAACGGGTACGTCAAGATAACCGGCCGCGCGAAGGACATGATCATCCGCGGCGGCGAGAACGTCTACCCGCGCGAGATCGAGGAGTTCCTCTATTCCCACCCCGACATCTCCGACGTGCAGGTCTACGGCGTCCCGGACGAGAAGTACGGCGAGCAGGTGGCCGCCGCCGTGAAGGTCAGGTCCGGCGCGAGCCTTACGGCCGAGGACGTGCGGGACTACTGCCGCGAGAGCATCGCCCACTACAAGGTCCCCTGCTACGTGGACTTTGTGGAAGAGTACCCGATGACGGCGAGCGGCAAGATCCAGAAATACAAGCTTAGAGAGAGCGCCGTCGAGCGTTATGGTCGCAAGGACGCTGCCAAGCCAGAGACAGCCTGAGAGGGGAGAGACGTCCATGAACTTCGACCTTACCGGTGAACAGCGGCGCTGGCGGGACCTCGCCCGCGAGTACGCGCAGGAGGAGATAAGGCCCAGAGCGGCTCAACTGGACAAGGAGCAGAAGTTCCCCTACGACATAGCCGCCAAGATGGCCGAGCTCGGCCTGATGGGCCTGACGGTCCCCGAGGAGTACGGCGGCTCCGGCGGGGACTTCGTGGGCTACAACCTGGCGATCGAGGAGATCAGCCGTGCCGACACCTCCGTCGGCATCACGATGGAGGCGCACGTCTCTTTGGGCTGCGCTCCGATCGTCAGTTTCGGCACCTCCGAACAGAAGGAGCATTTCCTGAGCGAAGTCATCCGGGGCGGCAGGAAGCTCTGGGCGTTCGGCCTCACCGAGGAGAACGCCGGAACCGACGCCGGCGGCACCGAGACGACCGCCGAACTCGTCGGCGGCCAATGGGTCGTGAACGGCTCCAAAAAGTGGATCACCAACGGCGGGACGGACATCACAGGGGGCGTCACGGCGATCGCAAAGACCGGCAGCCGCGAGAACGGCAAGCCGGAACTCACCGCGATCATCATCCCGCAGGATACCCCCGGCTTCACCCGCGGCCCCGGATACGAGAAGCTCGGCTGGCGCGCCTCCGACCAGCGCCAGCTCTACTTCGAGGACTGCCGCGTGCCGGAAACCCACACCCTGGGCGAGAGGGGCAAGGGCTTCCGCCAGTTTCTCTCGACCCTCGACGCCGGGAGGGTCGCGGTGGGCGCTCTCTCGGTCGGCCTCGCGCAGGCCTGCCTCGACGAGGCGCTGATGCGGGCCAGGGAACGGCGCCAGTTCGGGAAGAGCATCTCGGAGTTCCAGGCGATCCAGTTCAAGCTCGCCGACATGGCGATGGAGATAGAGCTTGCGAGGAACATGGTCCTGAAGGCGGCGTGGCTCAAGGACGAGGGACGCCCCTTCGGGCGCGAGGCGAGCATGGCGAAAGTATTCGCCTCGGAGACCGCCAAGAGAGCCGCGGATCAGGCGGCGCAGATCTGGGGCGGCGAGGGGTTCATGGAGGGGAGCGCGGTGGCGCGCTACTGGCGGCAGGTCAAGATCAACGAGATAGGGGAAGGGACCAGCGAGATCAACCGCCAGATTATCGCCCGCAGCCTCCTGCGAGATGATACTGCCCGCGAAGAGGCCGAGAAGATGGTCGCTCAGTGATTGGCTTCCCTGCCAGCGTCAAGATGAAGGAGGCCGGTCTGCGAGACGGCCTGCAGGCCGAGTCCCGGCTCCTCCCGACCGAGGACCTCGCGCCTATGCTGCACGAGATGGGGTTAGAAACCGGAGTGGACCTTGAAGCCCTCATCGGCTGCGCCCGGTTCCTCGAGGGGTTTTTGAGACACGGGCTGCCGGGGCGGGTCGCGAGGGCCGGAATAAGCGGGCACCTGACGGCGGGGGGGGCATGAGCACCATAAGGAGCATCGCCTCGCGGAGCGGCGAGGAATTCGAGGGGAACGCCGGGGCCTATGAGGGTCTGGTGGAGGAGCTGCGCGACCGGATGAGGGAGGCCCGGCGCGGGGGCAGCCTCAAGGCCCGGCAGCGGCACGAGGATCGCGGCAAGATGCTCGCGCGCGACCGCATAGATGGGCTCCTCGACCCGGACACGGCTTTTCTGGAGCTCTCGCCGCTCGCGGCGTACGGGATGTACGACGGCGGGGTTGCCTCGGCCGGCATCGTCACGGGCATCGGACGCGTCTCGGGCCGGGAGGTAGTGATCGTCGCCAACGACGCGACGGTGAAGGGCGGCACGTACTATCCGATGACCGTCAAAAAGCACCTCAGGGCGCAGGAGGTCGCCGAGCAGAACCACCTGCCCTGCGTCTACCTCGTGGACTCGGGGGGCGCGTTCCTGCCGTTACAGGACGAGGTCTTCCCGGACCGCGAGCACTTCGGGCGGATCTTCTACAACCAGGCCAGGATGAGCGCCAAGGGGATACCGCAGATCGCCGCGGTCATGGGGAGCTGCACGGCGGGCGGGGCGTACGTTCCGGCGATGAGCGACGAGGTAGTGATCGTCAAGGGCGAGGGCACGATCTTCCTGGGCGGCCCTCCCCTCGTGAAGGCCGCGACGGGCGAGGAGGTGAGCGCCGAGGAGCTTGGGGGCGCGGACGTCCACACCCGCCTCTCGGGCGTCGCCGACCACCTCGCGGAGAACGACGAGCACGCCCTCGGACTCGTGCGCCAGATCGTCGCCAACCTGAATCGGGAGAAGAGGCCGCCCTGGACGCTGGCCGAGCCAGAGGAGCCGCTGCACGACCCGAGGGAGATCTACGGCATCATCCCAGAGGAGCCGCGCCAGAGCTACGACGTTCGGGAGGTGATCTCGCGGGTGGTCGACGGCTCCCGGATGCACGAGTTCAAGCCGCGCTACGGCGAGACGCTGGTGTGTGGCTTCGCCCGCATCATGGGCCACCCTGTCGGCATCCTCGCCAACAACGGCATCCTGTTCTCCGAGAGTGCCCAGAAGGGGGCGCACTTCATAGAGCTCTGCTGCTCGCGCGGCATCCCGCTCGTTTTCCTGCAGAACATCACCGGCTTCATGGTCGGAAAGGAGTACGAGAACGGCGGCATCGCGAAGGACGGCGCGAAGCTCGTGATGGCCGTCGCCAACGCGAACGTCCCGAAGTTCACAGTCGTCATCGGGGGCTCCTTCGGGGCCGGCAACTACGGAATGTGTGGCCGCGCCTACGGGCCCCGGCTCCTGTTCACCTGGCCGAACGCGCGCATCAGCGTGATGGGCGGCGAGCAGGCTGCGAACGTCCTCCTGACGGTCCAGGAGGAGAACCGAAAGCGCGGGGGCGAAGAGATGACCGAAGGTGAGCGCGAGGAGTTCAAGCGGCCGATCCTGGAGAAGTACGAGAGGGAGGGCAACCCCTACCACTCGACCGCGAGGCTCTGGGACGACGGCGTCATAGACCCGGCCGACACCCGGATGGTCCTTGCTCTGGGCCTCTCGGCCGCCGCCAACGCTCCCCTCGAAGAAACCAAGTTCGGCATCTTCAGGATGTGATCCGCGATGGGCTACGAACACCTCGAGATCGAGCGCGGCAACGGGGTCTCCGCCCGGGGGGACCTGTATAGGGTGGTGCGAGAGGAGATCGAAGGCCTCCTCTCGGTCGGCCCCGGAGCCCTGGCCGCGACGACGAAGGCCCTCCTGCGAGGGATCGGGAATGCGGCGCCCGTAGAGGTTACGAGGATCACGGCGCGGCGCATCCCCGAGTCGCGCACGGGGGAGGAGTGCCAGGAGGGCTTGGGCGCCTTCCTGGAGAAACGCGAGCCCGTTTGGAGGGAAAAGTCGTGAGCTTTGGCAAGCTGTTGATCGCGAACCGGGGCGAGATCGCCGTCCGGATCATCCGTGCGTGCAGGGAGCTGGGGATAGAGGCCGTCGCCGTCTACTCGGAGGCCGACGAGGGGGCGATGCACGTCCGCCTCGCCGACGAGGCCTACCTGTTGGGCCCACCAGGGGCGACCGAGAGTTACCTGAACGTCGAGCGGATCGTGGAAGTCATCAAGGAATCGGGCGCCGAGGCGGTCCATCCGGGGTACGGCTTCCTCTCCGAGAACGCGGCCTTCGCGCGCGCGGTCGAGAAGGCGGGGGCCATCTGGGTCGGGCCTCCGCCGGAGGCGATGGAGAAGGTCGGGGACAAGATCCGCGCGAAGGAGTTGGCGACGAACGCGGGCGTGCCGACGGTACCGGGGTACGCGGGCGAGGACGACGGAGGAGAAGCTAGCGAGGAGCGCCTCGCGAGGGAGGCCGAAAAGATCGGGTACCCCGTCCTCGTCAAGGCGAGCGCGGGGGGCGGAGGACGCGGGATGCGCCCCGTGCACGACCCCAAGGAGTTTGTCGACTCCGTCCGGAGCGCCAGGCGGGAGGCCGAGTCGGCGTTCGGTGAGGGGTCGGTCTTTCTGGAGAAGCTCGTGGAGCGTCCACGGCATGTCGAGGTGCAGGTGGTCGCCGACGGCCACGGAAACGTCGTGCACCTCTACGAGCGGGAGTGCTCCATACAGCGCCGCCACCAGAAGGTCGTCGAGGAAGCCCCCTCCCCGATACTGAGCGACGAGCTTCGGGAGCGAATCTGCGCCGCGGCGGTGCGCCTGACGAAGGAGGCTGGCTACCGGAACGCGGGCACGGTCGAGTTCCTCCTCGGCGGCGAGGAGGGGGAATTCTACTTTCTGGAGATGAACGCGAGGTTGCAGGTCGAGCATCCGGTCACGGAGCTCGTAACCGGACTGGACCTCGTCCACCTTCAGCTCGCCGTCGCCGCCGGGGGGCGGCTGCCGGTCTCGCAGGAGGACGTCGTGCTGAGGGGCAGCGCTATCGAAGCGCGTCTCTACGCCGAAGAGGAGGGCACTGGCCTTCCCGCGGGCGGAAAGCTCCTCCTCTTCGCCCCGTCCGAAGGGCCCGGCGTCCGCAACGATGCCGGCGTCGAGACGGGAGACGAGGTCTCGCTCCACTACGACCCGATGATCGCCAAGCTCATCGTCTTCGCGTCGGACCGGCAGAAGGCCGTGCCGCGGCTCCGCCGGGCGCTCCGGGACTACTCGGTCCTCGGGTTGCCGACGAACCTGCCGCTCCTGCGCCGCATCGCGGACCATCCCTCCTTCGGGGCCGGAGAAACTACCACCGACTTTCTCGTGGAGCACGAGCTCACGGTCGCGCCGCTTGCCCCCTCTCCTCCGGACGAGGCAGTCTTCCTCGCGGCGGCAGGGGAGCTGTCGCGCTCCTCGACCGAGGGGCCGAACGACCCGTTCTCGGCCGGGCCCTGGCGCCTGGGCGGGGCGGTCCGCCTCCGTTACCGGGCGGGCGAGGAGGAATTCGGGCTCGAGGCCGAGCGTTCGAGGGGCGGGGTCCTGAAGCTGCGGCTGGACGGGCGCGAAGCCACCGTCGAGGTGCTCTCCGTGAGGGACGGTGAGATCCAGGTCAGGATGGACGGTCGGTACGTCGCGGGGGGCTTCGCGCGTAACGGCGCGAACGTCTCGGTCTCGCTGGGCGGGGAGAGCTACCGGCTCTCAAAGCCGTCGGCGCCCGGCGTAGACGACGCGGGGCCGGGCGGGGGAGACGCGGGCGGCGCGAGCCTGACGGCCCCGATGCCGGGCACGGTGGTGAAGGTGCTCGTGAGCGAGGGCGACGAGGTCGAGGAGGGGCAGCTCCTCCTGGTCCTGGAGGCGATGAAGACAGAGCACTCGATAGCGGCGCCCCACGAAGGTGTGGTGGTTTCGCTGCCCTACGGCGAGGGGGCCAGCGTCCCTGGTGGGGGCGTGCTGGTGGAGCTCGAAGAAGCTTAGGGTTCGAAGAGCTTGTCGGGGAGGGGTGAGGGGGTGATGAACCCGGGCCCATCGCGGAACCGGTGGCCCTCCCGGGACAAGGGCATGGTGTAGCTCGGCCTTGGCTCTCGCACCGCCGGGCGGCGGCCGGATCGGCCCGACTACAGCCTTGCCACCCCGGCCCTGGCACTCTTCGAGGGGGGCGTGATCTCCCGGCTGCGCGGGATCGTACCCTACGTGCAACCTGTCTCCGCGGCGCTCCTCGTGCTGGCCGGGGCGTACATAATCTTCTATTGGTGGCCGGTCCTGGTAGGCGGACCCGCCCCCGTCAGGTAGTATCCGGAGCTCGTCGTGAAGGAGGAGACGTTTACGGATCCTGTTCGGATCTCGCCGGTGGCATCATTCGAGCGGTGACCCCTAGAGTGGGCGGTACGATACCGCGATCGGTAGCTTCTTCGACCACCCCTGGCTTGATCGAGGCCGCCGGTGCCAAACAAGGGTTGTAGATCGAGGGTGGGCGCCCTCCTTCGGGAAGTGGGCGTCCACGAGAATCGCCCTCCGAAGACGCAAGGGCGGGAGCTTTCTCGCCCCACCGGTCGTCGCGGGGCCGGGCTACTTGCGGAGCGGGGGTTGCGTTTGCTTGGGAGACGGTGGGTTCTGCTGCTCGGGTTGGTGGCGCTCGGCGGCGTCCTGCTGGCCGTGCCTGGCGTTCGTCACCTGCTTGCAGAGCTCCTCGGTATAATCTCACAGGGCAACGGGGCGGCGATCCGCGACGCCGTCCGCGGCTACGGCTCCCTGGCCCCCGTGGCTTCGATCGCCCTGATCCTGCTGCACATGGTGATCCCGCTGCCCGCGGAGATCATGGCCCTCGCCAACGGGCTGGCGTTCGGCTTCTGGGGCGGTTTGGCCGTAAGCTGGAGCGGCTTCATGCTCTCCGCCCTCGCGATGTACGCGGCCGGACGCCTCTGGGGCCGGCCCCTGCTCGACCGCGCCGTCTCCGAGCGGCGCCGGGAGCGCCTCGACGGCTGGCTGGAGCAGGAGGGCGCTTTTCCTTCGCTCGCGGTGCGCCTGGTACCCCTCGTTCCCTTCAACACCGTTTGCCTGGTCGCGGGCGTCGTCCGCGTACCGCTCTGGACCTACGCCTGGACCACCGGGGTCGGGATCCTACCCCTCGGGGCCAGCCTCTCGCTCCTGGGAAGCCGCCTGGGCGAGAGCAGCCTTCGCCTGGGAGCCACCTTCTGGGTGCCCAACGCCGTATTTCTCGGCGCGATACTGGTGACCTGGTGGGTCGTCCGGCGACGGACGCGGTCCTGATGCGAGGCGTATCCCTCAGAGTCGGGCTCGCAAAGGCCGCTGCCATGGTCCGAATGGCGAGCTCGAGCACGGATCGAGGTCTCTTTTCGTGTGAGCGGTTCGGCGCCGGAACGATGGTGTCGCCCGGGCGCGAGCGGTTGTTTCTGCCCCGCCCTTCGTTTGGGATTGCCCGCTCGGGGCGATACGGAAGAACCCCGTACGCAAATTCCTGGAAAGATGGTCCGCAATGAAAGGTCTGCTCCGTTTGTTGCTGGCGGCCGCGCTGATTTCTCTTGTGGGCTGTGGCGGCCCCGGGGAGGAGCCTCCGGGGCAGGGGGCAGCGAGGGAAGAATCCTCCGCCCCGGCCGCCGAGCCCGCCGAGGCGCAGCCGCTGAGGGAGGAGCCCGCGGGGGAGGTGGTCGAGGTGGGCGGTGCGCCGGAAGGGATCGTCGCGGACCCCGAGACCGGTCTGGTCGCGGTGGGGCTCAGGGACCCCGACGAGCTCGCGATCGTCGACGGCGGCAGCGGCGAGGTGGTACGCACCGTCGAGCTGCCTGCGTCGCCCCGTCACCTCGGCCTCGCTGGAGGCGGAGGCCCGGTGCTCGTACCCGTCGAGCGCGGCGATGCCCTCGTGCAGGTAGGCCTGCCGGGGGGCGAGGTCCTGAGCGAGACGCCCGTGGGCGAGTTCCCCCACGACGCCGCCGCGGATCCGGACGGACGGATCTTCGTCGCAAACGAGTTCGGCGACACCCTCTCGATCGTCGAGGGGGACGAGGTCGTGGAGAAGGTAAAAGCCCCGCGCCAACCGGGAGGCGTGGCGGTCACGGAGAGCGGTCTCGTCGGCGTCATAGGTGTCAGCGCGCTGGACCTGGAGGTCTTCGATGGAGAGACCCTCGAATCCCTGGGCCGCGTGGGCGCCGGCCAGGGACCGACCCACCTGAGCGCTGGTCCTGACGAGCGCTTCTACGTGACCGACACGCGCGGCGACGCCGTTCTGATCTACGAGGCCAGCCCGGAACCAAGGCCTGTCGGCCGCGTCGCACTCCCCGGCCAGCCATACGGGATAGCCGTAGACCCGGGGCGTGGACACCTCTGGGTCACGCTCACTGCGGAGAACGAGCTTGTCCGGTTCGCCCTGGGAGGGGACACGCTCCGCGAGCTCGCCCGCTACCCGACGGTCAGCGAACCGAACACCGTGGCCGTCGACACCTCCAGCGGACGCGTCTTCGTTGCTGGCAAAGCGAACGGGCTGCTGCAGCTCCTCGAACCGCGGTGAGTCTGGTAGTCCATCTACGAACCACCAGCCCCCCAAAGGGGACGAAAGCCTGAGGCAGACCATGCTGGAGTGACCGAAAGGGTATGGGTAACACGCTTGCTTGCCGCACGCGGTGCGGCTTGTGGTGCTTTATAGGCCCGTTTCGGGGCAGGGGCCGCCCGTCGTAGGTAGCCATCTTCTGCGACGCCTCCTTTATCCGCCCGGGGGTAAGTAGCACGGGTTCTCCGGCCAGCATGGCCCGGTAGTAGAGCTCGGCCGTCTCCTCCAGAATACCGGCCCTTGAGTAGGCCTCGCTCGTGCTCTCCCCGACAGTGACGGCGCCGTGGTTTTGCAGCAGGCATGCGTGGTGGGAGTCCCCGAGAGTTTCGGCGGAGAGCCGGGAGAGCTCTTCCGTGCCGTAGGTCGCGTACGGAGCGAGTGGGTGTGCACTATGCCGCCCACCCCCGGGCTCAAACGGTAGATGCCGGTGTGCATCGGCCATTCTGAGGAGGCTCGAGGTGGTTACATCGTAACCGGGCCTTCCCCTCGGACCACCCTGTACAGTATGCCCTCCTCGACGACGGCGAGCTTGTAGCCGGCATTTTCGAAGAAGCGTCTTCTGTTCTCGGTAGGAAAGAGTTCGTAGACGCGGCCGTTGTGGAGAGCGTCCTCCGCGCGGAGCCTGCTCTCCTCGCTCTGGGGCTCCGAAAAGCTCCACAACTGGAGGTCCTCGCGGCGGCCCTCGACCAGCTGCATGTACTGAAGGGGACTGCGATGATGGATGACCGTGGCGTTCGGTTTAGCTTCTCGAGCCACGAGCTCGACGATCCGGCGCCCCTCGCGGTCCTCGCTCATGTCGACCGCACGGTAGGTCTCCGTAAGGTTCCACAGCGGCAGGGAGAGCGCGAGCACGGAGAGCGAAACGGTTACCGGGGCATGGACCGCTCGCAAGGAGGCCCGACTTGCGAGCGCCTTCATCCCTCGGAGCAGGGTGCCGAGCCCGACGCTCGCCCACACGGCGAGCAGCGCGTACGTCGGGATGAAGTAGTATTGGACGTCCTCGATGTCGTACTCCAGCGCGTAGAACAGGAAGCCGCCGAACGGGAGGGCGAGCAGGACGAACGCCGCCCGGTCCCGTACCAGTAGGTACAGGAAGCCGACGATCCCCACTACCAGGAGGGCCGAAGGGAACTGACCGGTTAGGTGATCGAGGTACATCTCAAGGCGCTCCGGCAGCTCCTCGGGGCCGAAGACCCACATCTTCTCCTTGAACTCGCCGCCGGTGAGCAGGTCCTCGAAACGCTCCCAGTTCGACGGGTTCCTGGCGTTCATCGCCGGATCCATGCGGGCCCTGATGGGCAGGTAGGCGTAGGGGACGAGCGCGACGAGGAAGACCCCGACGCCCTTCAAGACGATCTTCCAATCCAGGATCTTCCGCGGCTCGACGAGGAGCACGAAGGCGGCGGCGGTCGGGAGCAGCAGGCCGCTCGTCAGGTGGTGCGTCATGGAGAGCCCGAGCACGAAGGCCGCGAGCAGCAGGTATCCATCCTTCCGCTCCTCCCGCCACACGAGCAGGACGAGGAGCGCCGCCGCCAGGAAGA
>CADCVI010000062.1 GCA_902806105.1 uncultured Rubrobacteraceae bacterium | reverse complement strand
GCCGAGGAGCCTGCGCCAGAGAGGGCGCTTCCCGGGGGCGGGATGGGTGGGTGGTCTTGGATCTTCGCCGACGGGCGGGAGGCCGTGCTCTGCGCGGGTCGCGTTGCGGCCCCGGAGGACGGCCGGGTCCTCTTCCCATCCGTCCCCGGCCTCGGCACGAACCCCTTCGGCTATCCGGGCAAGCGCCGCCTCGTCCACGCCGCCGAGCTTCGCCGACTCGTACTTGATGCCGAGGAGGACGAGGTGGATCGGGTCTTCTCTCGGTGTATCCGTCAGGAGCCGACCGTCCCTGCCGTCTCCCGGCCCGCCGTCGTGGGGGCCGGCGAGGGGTCGAAGAGCCGCCGCGGGTTCTCGGTGAAGATCGAATCGAGCAGCTCTTCGCCCACGCCCGCGCCCTTCAGGAACGGGACGATGTTGTCGAAGAGGTGGGTTATATGCCAGTCCTTCAGGAGATCCGCCACCGCGTCGGGCATGACGAGCGGGCGGCCGAGCCAGACGTTGATGGTGTCGTGGGAGAGCATGATGCGCCCACCATACCCCATCCCGAGGAGTCCCAGCAGGGTGGCTTTGCGCGCCTCGTCCATCGGGGCGCCGACGATGACCTGGACGCCGAAGCGGTCGAAGGCCACGTTGACGCCGTGCGCGAGCGTCGCCATGTGGTAGGCGACGTCGGTGCTGCCGTCCATGTGGCCGATCATGACCTGCTCCGGGTTCGCGCCGGCCTCCACGAGGAGGGCGGCCTGCTCCGGGCCCATCGTCCCCTCCTGGGTGTGCGTGATGATCGGGACGCCGGTGGCCCTCTGGGCCCTCGCCCCGGCGAGGAAGAACATCCTCTCGTAGTCCGTGATGGCATCCTTGCCGGAGGCGAGCTTGATGACGCCTGCTCTTATGCCGGTATCGCCGATTCCCTCGGTAAGCTCGGCCACCATGAGCTCCTCGGCCTCGGCCTCGGCGGTACCCAGGAGGGCGTTTCGGAACTTGAAGTAGGCAGTGGCCCCCTCGCCCTCGTAGTAGTAGCCGGTCGAGCAGACGATCTGGACGCCGCTCCTCTCGGAGACCTCGCGCAGAAGCTCCGGGTCGCGTCCGCACTCGTTCGGCGTGGCGTCCACTATCGTCTTTACGCCCCGGGCCTTCGCCCGCCCGGCGGCCTCGACGCCCATGCTCACGAGCTCCTCGCGAGACCTGTAGCCCAGGGAGTCCCCCGCGTAGCCCGGAAAGCCGAAGAAAAAGTGCTCGTGCATCAGGGTCTTGCCGAGGTCTTCGGGGGCTATCGGGCCCGTTACCGTGTTGATCTGGGTGGACATCCCGGCTCCTCTTCTACTTCTTCTGCGCGGTCCCCGCGCCGCCTCTCACCGGCGGCTTCTTTCCGGAGGGCACGGTTTTCTAGGAGCTCGTCTTGAGTTCTTCGGTGACCAGGTCTCCCTTGCGCTCTTTTCTCAGCTCTATCTTCGCCACGGCGGCGCGGTGGACCTCGTCGGGGCCGTCGGCGAGGCGCAGGATGCGGGATTCCGCCCAGAAGGTGGCGAGCGGGGTGTCGCCCGAGACGCCGGCGCCGCCGAAGGCCTGGATGGCCCGGTCGAGGACGCGCAGGGTCGTGTTGGGGGCGACCACCTTGATCTGGGCGATCTCGGACTTCGCCTCCTTGTTGCCGACCTTATCCATCATGTCGGCGGCCTTGAGCGTCAGGAGGCGGGATTGCTCTATCTCCATCCGGGAGTCCGCGATCCACTCCATGATCACGCCCTGCTCCGCGAGCGGCTTGCCGAACGCGACCCGGTCCTTGACCCGCTCGCACATGAGCTCCAGCGCCCTCTCGGCTACCCCGATCTGGCGCATGCAGTGGTGGATGCGGCCCGGCCCCAGGCGTCCCTGCGCGATGGCGAAGCCCTTGCCCTCGCCCCACAGGATGTTCTCCACGGGGACCCTCGCGTCGTTGAAGGTGATCTCCGCGTGGCCGTGCGGCGCCTCGTCGTAGCCGAAGACCGAGAGGGTGCGCTCGATCGTCACGCCGGGGGCATCTAGCGGGACCAGGATCATGGACTGCTGCTCGTGGCGCTTCGCCTGGGGGTCCGTCTTGCCCATGAAGATCGCGATCTTGCAGCGCGAGCTCCCCGCGCCCGTCGACCACCACTTGCGGCCGTTTATGACGTACTCTTCGCCGTCACGCTCGATGCTGGACTGGATGTTCGTCGCGTCCGAGGAGGCGACGTCCGGCTCGGTCATGCAGAAGGCCGAGCGGATCTCGCCTTCGAGCAGCGGCTTGAGCCACTTCTCCTGCTGCTCGGGGCTCCCGTAGCGGGCGAGGACCTCCATATTTCCGGTATCCGGGGCGTTGCAGTTGAAGACCTCCGGGGCGATGAGGCTGCGGCCCATGATCTCGCAGAGCGGCGCGTACTCCAGGTTGGAGAGCCCGGCCCCAAACTCGGACTCCGGCAGGAAGAGGTTCCACAGCCCCGCCGACTTCGCCCTCTCCTTGAGCTCGTCCATGATCGGGGGCGTGTCCCACGGGCTGTCCGCCGCGCGGACCTGCTCGTGGTAGGTCTTCTCGTTGGGGTAGACGTACTCGTCCATGAACTCGGTGAGCTCCGCCCGGAGCTTCTGCACCTTCTCGGAGTACTCGAAGTCCATACTTTGACCTCCTAATCGGCCGCTTTGGTGTTTTCCGCCGTCCAGCACGGCAGAGGCGCTTCTTCCCCGGCTCCTGGTGCCCGCGGAGTCCCCTTCTCCGGCGGGAAGCGAGTCCCGCGGAGGCCATTCTTTCACGCACCGTCGGCCATCGCAACCGGCGCGCGAGGGGCCCGGCGAGCACGAGTTGACCGGGATGTGGGGCGCCCATATAGTCTCGAAGGGGAGGAGCGGGCGCGGCCGGGGCGACCCTTCGTCGTTCTCCAGTGGGCCGGGCTCGACCGAGAAGGGAAAGGGGATCTTCATGCGAAAGGTACTTCGGGGTGGGGTGCCGCGCTTGCTGCGTATAGCACCGGCGATGGCGGCAACATTGCTCGTCGTCGGGCTGCTCGCGGCTTGCAGCGGCGGGGCGCCGGGGAGCGGGCAGCGGCTCTCGATCGCCACGGGCGGGACGGGCGGGGTGTACTTCGTCTACGGCGGCGGGCTCGCCGAGCAGATCACGCAGAACATGGAGGGCTACGAGGCCGCCGCCGAATCGACCTCCGCCTCGGTGGACAACATGACCCTCATTGGCAACGAGGACAGCGACATGGCCTTCGCCCTCGCCGACACCGCGAGCGACGCCGTCGAGGGCAAGGAGAGCTTCGAGGAGCCCGTCCCCGCCCGAGCCCTCGCCCAGCTCTACGACAACTACACGCAGGTCGTGGCCCTCGAAGACTCGGGGATACAGACGATAGAAGACCTCAGGGGCAAGAGGGTCTCCCTCGGCTCGCCGAACTCCGGGACCGAGGTCATAGCGCTCCGCCTCCTCGAAGCCGCGGGGATAAACCCGGACTCCGACATAGAGCGCCAGCCGCTGAGCGTCGAGGACTCGGTCGCCGCGATCCGGGACGGTACCATCGACGCGTTCTTCTGGTCCGGCGGCCTGCCGACGAGCTCCCTGACGGACCTCGCGACCTCCGACCCGCTCGTCCTGCTCCCGACCGCCGAGTACGCGGGCGCCCTGCAGCAGGAGTACGGCGAGGCCTACAAGGAGGCGCCGATCCCGGCCGGCACCTACGAGGGCTTCGACGAAGAAGTGCAGACCATCGCTGTGCCGAACTTCCTGGTAGTGAACGAGTCGATGGACGAGGAGACGGCATACCAGATCACGAAACTCCTCTTCGACCGCAAGGCCGAGCTGGAGAGGGTCCACCCCGAGGCGAAGAACCTCGACCTCGAGAAGGCGCAGGACGTAGCTCCCCTGGAGCTCCACCCGGGCGCCCAGCGCTACTACGACGAGGCCGGCTAAGACCGGACACGGGGGGCCAACGAACGGCGGCAGGCACGACGTCCGGGCCGCCGTTCGCCGGTCGAGCGGGTAGGGCACGGGGCTTGCGGCGCCGGCTGGCGGTCGGGGTAGCGGCCCTCCTGGTCCTGCTCGGTGCCGGCTCCCTCTTCGAGGCCGGATCTTCGGTGGTGGTGCGCGCGGAGGACGGCCGGGTGGTGGCGCGGGGGGAGCTATCGGGTTCCGAAAAATTCGAGATCGAATACGTCCACTCGTACTATCAGGAGCCGGTGGTAGAGCGGTTCGTCGCGGACGGGGAGGGTGGCTTCGCGCTCGTCGAGGTCTCCTCGACGAACGACGGGGTGCTCGACTACTACGCCGTTGGGGGCCGTAAGAGCGCCGATGGGCGCTGGCTGAGCTTGAAGCTGGACAGGGAGCAGCGCTTCGAGGAGCTGCCCCTGGTCGGCACGGCGAAGGGCCGAAAGACGCTCGTCGTCTCGGGGGAGCGCTTCCCGCTCTTCGGGGGAGATGGTGCCGTGCACCTGACCCTGCGGGTGGAGGGGGATACGCCCCTTACGGAGGTTCGGGAAGCGTTGCGCTAGCGGCCTTCGAAGTTCGGGGGGCGTTTCTCGCGGAAGGCGTTGAAGGCCTCGGTGTGTTCCTCCATGGACTGGACGACGGCCATGTGAGAGGAGATCAGGTCGAGGCTCGTGCGCAGGTCGCTCCTGGCGGACTGGTAGATTGCGCGTTTGATCATCCGGGTTATGCGCGGCGGCCCGGCGGCTATTCCCTCGGCGAACCGGCGCGTCTCCTGCATGAGGTCCGCGTCGTCGTAGACACGGTTCGCGAGCCCGATCCTGTGCGCCTCCTCGGCATGGACGAAATCGCCGGTGAGCAGGAGCTCCATCGCCTTCGCCGTGCCGACGAGGCGGGGGAGCCAGTACGCGCCGCCGTCGCCGGGGACGAGACCTACCTTGATGTAGCCCTCGCTCATCCGGGCCGAACGGGCGACGAAGCGCATGTCGCACATCAGCGCCATGTCCATCCCAGCGCCCACGGCGACGCCGTTGACGGCCGCGATCACTGGCTTGTCGAGGTCCTCCAGGGCGTAGGCGACGCGGTGGACGTGATCCGTGAGGAAGGCTTTTCGCTCGTACGTCGTCGGGCCTTCGTCGCCGGGGGCCAGCCCCTCCAATTCGCCGCCGGAGCAGAAGGCGTCCCCCGCGCCGGTCACGACGATGGCGCCCACGGAGTCGTCAGTCCGCGCGCCGCGCAGGACCTCGGCCCACGCGTCGACCATCTCCGTCGTGAAGGCGTTCTTGCGGGTCGGACGGTTGAGCAGTATCGTCCCGACCCCGTTCTCGACCGCGTACTCGAGATCCGCCACGCCCCGCCCTCCCTTTTACGAACCGACGTTCTCCCCCTCGCGCCGCCATCTTAGGGATGGTCAGTTCCCGCGGCAAGGAGAACGGCGCAGATACTCCACTCTACGTTTGACTGGGTAGGGGGCCGGGACTATGCTGGCTCCGGGGACCGCTCGATGGCGGGGAAAGGAGTCACTGGCTTGACTGATTCGCGTGAGGAGCGGCCGGACGGAAGCACGCTGACGACGGATGCGCCTGTCAGGACGGACCACCTGCTCGAGGAGTTCGAGTCCGAGAAGCCGGCCCGCCGCCTGACGGGCCTGCCGAGGCGCCTCCTCTCGGTCTCCGGGTTCCTGCTCTCGCTCTACGCGCTCTACTGGGTGCTAGATCCGCTGCCCGAGCAGCTCTACCGCACGAGCTTCCTCGCCGTAGCGCTCGCGATGACCTTCGTCCTCTACCGGGCCTGGGGCTCGGGCTCGACTCCCACGGAGACGGGGGAAGAGCGTCCCGACAACCCTGGCGTGACCGACTGGCTCTTCGCCGTCCTCTCCGTGGTCGCGCTCGGGTACACGCTCGTCGTCTTCGACGACTTTATCCGGCGGGCGGCGAGCCCCGATCCGCTGGACCTCGTCTTCGGGACCATAACCATCCTGCTCGTCCTGGAGGCGACGCGGAGGACGGTCGGCTGGATCCTCCCGGCCGTCTGCCTCCTCTTCATAGCCTACGCGTACCTCGGGGCGCTTGTCCCGCCCGGCTTCGTCGTCGGCCACTCCGGCTACGGCCCAGACCGGATAATCGGGCAGACCTACATGGGCCTCGAAGGGCTCTTCGGCGTCCCGCTCGACGTCGCCGCGACGTACATCGTTCTGTTCACGATCTACGGGGCGGTCCTGGAGTACTCCGGGGCAGGCAAATACTTTATAGACGTGAGCTTCGCCGCCTTCGGGCGCTCGCGGACCGGGCCGGGGCGCACCACGACCCTCGCCGGGTTCCTGCTCGGGACCGTCTCGGGCTCGGGGACGGCGACCACCGTGACGCTGGGGAGCGTGGCGTGGCCCATCCTGAAGAGGGGCGGGTATCCGCAGGTCGAGGGGGGCGGGGTGCTCGCGGCGGCGGGGATAGGGGCGATCCTCTCCCCCCCGACGCTCGGGGCGGCGGCGTTCATCATCGCCGAGTTTCTCGGGGTGAGCTACCTGACGGTGCTGCTCTACGCCATCATCCCGTCGCTGCTGTACTACCTCGGGATCATCCTGGCCATAGAAGCCGACGCCCGGCGCTTCGGCACCCGGGGCGTGGCGGTCGACACGCCGCCGTTCGGGTACCTGCTGCTCCGTTACGGCTACCACTTCAGCTCTCTCTTCCTCATCGTCGGGCTGATGGCGGTCGGGTTCTCGCCGTTCCGGGCGGTCTTTTACGCGACGATCGCGGCGTTCCTGCTCTCGTTCCTGAGCCGGGAGCACAGGATGGGGCCGAGGCGGGTCTACGACGCGCTGGTCGCCGGGGCGATGGGGGTCTTGCCCGTCGCGGCGACGACGGCGGCGGCCGGGATCATCGTCGCCGTCGTGACGCTCACCGGCCTCGGGCTGAAGCTGAGCAGCGTGATCATCGGGCTCGCGGCCGGGAGCCTCGCCCTCACGGCGCTCTACTCGGCTATCGCGGTCCTCCTGCTCGGCCTCGCCGTGCCGGTGACGGCGTCGTTCATCATCGCCTCGGTGATTATCGGACCGGCGCTCACGGAGCTCGGGGTGGCGCCGTTCGTCGCCTACATGTTCATCTTCTACTACGCGGTGCTCTCGGAGGTCAGCCCGCCGACGGCGCTCGCGGCCGTCGCTGCCTCGGCGATCACGGGGGGCAACGCCTTCAAGACGATGATGATGACCTGGAAGTACACCCTTCCGGCCTTCCTCGTCCCCTTCGCCTTCGTCCTCTCTCCGAACGGCGAGGCGCTGCTGTTGCAGGGGCCGCCGCTACAGATCGCCCTCACGTTCCTCGTCTCGGCGCTGGCCGTGGGCGCCCTCGCCGTCGCGACGGGCGCGTGGCTTATAGGACCGGCCCGGCTCCCCGAGCGCATCCTGTGCGGGGCCGCGGGCGTCATCCTCCTGTACCTGGAGCCGTTCTGGACGGCGGTCGGGGTTGGGGTCTTGATCGTCGGGATCGTGGTCCACCTCGTCGGGGCGCGCCTCGCCGGGAGCAACACCGCCGGGGCCACCGGGGGAACGAACCGCTCCGAGTAGCGTCTCGATTCCCCCGGGGACCTCCGATGCCGGGAGACCCCCGGTGGTCCTGCAGGTGTCACCGAGACCTGCTTCGGGGTACGCGGAAACCGCTCGATCTGGGGCTCGTAGAAGAACGAAACGGTGGAGAGGAGTGGGGATGGCGAAGAGAGGGTCGAGGGCCGGAACCTTCCTGGCGGCGGTAACCGTCGCGGCGAGCGCGTTCGCCGTGGGGCGCGCGGCCGTCGGGGCGCTGGACCTCGGGAGGAGCGAGAAGAACGGGGCGGACGGCTTCGAGCACCTGGGAGGGCGGCAGTACGTCAACCTGACGACGTTTCGCAGGAGCGGCGAGGAGGTGACGACGCCCGTGTGGTTCGTGCTCGTGGACGAGCGGTTGTACATGACGACGCCCCCGGATTCCGGCAAGATGAAGCGCATCCGCAACGACCCGCGCGTGATCGTGACGCCGGCGACGTTCTGGGGGGCTTCACGGGGGGAGGGCGTCGAGGGGCTCGCGCGCGACGTCGGGGACGAGGAGACCGGACGTTTCGAGGAGGCCCTGCGCCGGAAGTACCCGGTGGGGATCAGGCTGTTCCAGCTTTTCGGGCAGGATGAGATAGGGCCCGTCGTGCTGGAGGTCCGGCCCACGGAGGAGGGTGCGTCTAGGGGCGTTCCAGGCCGAGAAGGGCGACCATCTCGCTGAGCTCCCGCAGCGTCGTCTCGTCGAGGGCGGGGGCTGGGAACCGGACGTGGGAGGAGGCGATGGCGCCGCGCAGCTTGAAGACCTCCTTGCGGATGCCGACGCCGCCGACGCCGAGCTGGGCTTCGAACCGGATCAGGGGCAGGTAGCGGTAGAAGTAGTCCCGCGCCTCGTCCCCCTTCCCGCCCGTAAAGAGCTCGTAGACGCGCACGAGGACTTCGCTGTAGGCGAAGCCGGTCATGATGCCCGTGGCGCCCCTGAGCAGCTCCTCGTAGAAGTACATCCCGCCGAGGCCGCCGAAGATGCCGCGTTTCTTTTCCGGGTCCTCGATCCTCTCCAGGAGGCTCGAGATCTTGATGGTCGTCGGCGCTTCTTCGAGCTTGACGTAGCGGCAGTTCTCGAGCTCGTTGACTACCCTCGCGACGAACGGCGCCGGCATGGTGACCCCGGTGTTCACGGGCTCGTCCTGGACGACCACGGGCACGGAGATGCTCCCTGCCACGCGCCGGTAGTGCTCGAAGACGAGGTCGAGGTTGCGGACGTTGTTCGGCGGCGCGACCATGACCGCAGCGGCCCCCGCGCTTTCGGCCTCGCGGGCGCGCTCGATCGCGACGCGCGTCGCCGGGGCCGAGCAGCCCACGATGACGGGGACGCGCCCCCCAACCGCCCGCAGGTAGCCCTGCATGACGCTCGTCCGTTCGGCGTCCGAGAGCTTGTGAGCCTCGCCCATGATCCCGAGTACCGTGACGCCGTGGACGCCGGCGCCGAGGTAGAGGGACGAGAGCGAGGCGATGCCCTCCTCGTCCACGTCGCCGCCCTCCGTGAATGGGGTGAGCGCGATGGTGCAGACTCCGTGCAGGCGTTCCATAAATCTCCTCCCGTCCCGTGTTGGGGCAGTATACGGACGGTCGGGGTTGCTATCATGGGCGGCGGGGAAAGGAGGTCAGGATGCACGATTTCTTGGTGATCGGGGGAGGCATCGTCGGGCTCTCGACCGCTCGCGCCCTGTTGAAGCGGCATCCGGGCGCCGGGGTCGCGGTGCTGGAGAAGGAGGGCTCCTGGGCCCGCCACCAGACCGGACACAACAGCGGGGTCATCCACAGCGGCGTCTACTACAAGCCCGGCAGCTTGAAGGCGCGCTTTTGTACGGAGGGCGCATCGGCGCTCGTCGAGTTCTGTCAGGAGCACGGCGTGGCCTACGAGACCTGCGGCAAGGTTATCGTCGCGACGGAGAGGCACGAGATGCCGCTGTTGAAGAACCTGTACGAGCGGGGGCTCGAGAACGGGCTCGGGGTCGAGAAGATCGGGGTCGATGAGCTTCGGGAGATCGAGCCTCATGCCGCCGGGCTCGCCGCGCTCCGCGTCCCCGAGACGGGGATCGTGGACTACGTCGGGGTTTCGAGGGCTTTCGCCGGCGAGATCTCCGGAGCGGGCGGGGAGCTTCGGCCGGGCACGAGGGTCGAGGGTATCTCCGAACGCGGCGACGGCGTGGAGGTCTCGACGAGCCGGGGGATCTTTCGGGCGCGGACGCTCGTCAACTGCGCGGGGCTCTACAGCGACCGGGTGGCGGCGATGTCCGGGATGGAGCCGCCGGCGAAGATCGTGCCGTTTCGCGGCGAGTACTACGAGCTCGCGCCGGAACGGCGGGCTCTGGTCAAGGGCTTGATCTACCCGGTCCCGAACCCGGCTTTCCCGTTCCTTGGCGTCCACTTCACCCGCATGGTGGAGGGCGGCGTGGAGGCTGGGCCGAACGCCGTCCTCGGCCTCGCCCGCGAGGGCTACCGCAAGACGGACGTGAACCCCCGGGAGCTCGCCGAGATCCTGGGCTACGGGGCGTTCTGGCGCCTCGCTGCGAAAAACTGGTACACGGGCGCGGGCGAGGTCTTCCGTTCCTTCAGCAAGCGGGCGTTCGTGCGCTCGTTGCAGAGGCTCGTCCCGGAGGTAAAGGAGGACGATCTGGTCCCGGCCGAGGCGGGGGTCCGGGCGCAGGCGTTAAAGAAAGACGGCACGCTGGTCGACGACTTCCTGATCCTGGAGGGGGAACGTTCCGTCCACGTCCTGAATGCCCCGTCGCCCGCCGCCACGGCCTGCCTCCCGATCGGCGAACATGTTGCGCAACGCGCATCCGAGAAGGCCGGTAGCAGCCCTACCGGCAGAAGGAGCTAGGGTTTGCGGCTGATGACGATACGCAGGGATGGACGGGAAGAGGCGGCGGTAGCGACGCCGGAAGGGCTCGTGCCCGTAGGCGATCTGGAAGGCTTCGGAGAGGGGCCGACGGATCTCTTCTCGCTCCTGGAGAGCGGAAGATTCCATGAGCTCAAGGGGCTTTACGACCGGGGGGAGGTTGGGGGAGCGGATCTGGCCCCGGAGCGGTTCGAGCGCGGGCCGCTGTACAGGCGTCCCCGCAAAATCTGGGGGATCGGGCTGAACTACGTCGAGCACGCCGGCGACCTCTCGGAGACCGCCCCCGCCGACGAGCCGGCGAGCTTCATGCGCCCGGATACCACCATCATCGGGCCGGGTGACGAGGTGGTGCTGCCAGCCCAGTCCGGGCGCGTTACCGCCGAGGGCGAGCTCGCCGTCGTTATCGGGCGCGAGGCGAAGCACGTCTCGGAGGAGGACGCGCCCCACTTCGTCGCGGGCTTCACCGCGGTCCTGGACATGACCGCCGAGGACATCCTGCGCCGCAACCCCCGCTACCTCACGCGCTCGAAGAGCTTCGACACGTTCTTCTCCTTCGGCCCCGAGCTCGTGACGCCCGACGAGGTAGCGGATGTGGATGCCTTGGAGGTCTCCACGGTCCTGAACGGTCAGGTGCAGCGCACGAACACGGTCTCGAACATGACCTTCTCCCCGTACTGGCTTGTCTCTTTCCACTCTAAAATCATGACTCTGCTGCCCGGCGACGTGATCTCCACGGGGACGCCGGGCGCGGTGGTTATACAGGACGGCGACGCGGCCGAGTGCCGCATCACCGGGTTTCGGCCGCTCTCGAACCCCGTCGTCCGGCAGCGGTACGGAGTGGTCGAGAGACGGTAGAGGGAGGGGCGGGTTGAGCGCGAGCGCCGTTGTGTTTGACTCGCACCCGGATAGATGGTTTGGTTGCGGGGCCCAACAACGAAAGGGGCCGAATGCCCGAGGTTGTGGATCCGACGCAGCAGCAAGAGCCTTCCGATGAGCGCCAGGCGAAGATCGTGGACGTCCTGGTGGAGGCGTTCTCCGATCTGATGGACGCGGACCCGGACGGGTTCCGGGGCAAGTTCCGGAAGATGGCCGCAGGTCCCTTCGCCTTCTATCGCGGCAGCGCGCCGCTCTTCTACTCGGACATGAAGGGGGCGGAGGATCGCTGGGCGAACGAGCGCACGAGCCGGGTCTGGATCCAGGGCGACCTCCACGCCGAGAACTTCGGCACTTACATGGCCGGCGACGGGACCTTCGTCTTCGACGTCAACGACTTCGACGAGGCCTACCTCGGTCACTTCACCTGGGACATCAAGCGTATGGCCGCGAGCGTTGCCCTGCTCGGGTGGACCAAGGCCATCTCGGACGAGAGCATCGCGGAATTGATCGCGGCTTACGCGAGGGCCTACCTCCAACAGGTGCGCTACTTTGTCGACAGCGACCGCGACCACGAGTACTCGCTGCGGCTGGACACGACCGACGGCCAGATCCACCGGATCCTGCTGGAGACCCGGATGAACACCCGCGTCGACCTGCTCGAAAAGACTACCCTCGTCGACGAGAACTTCGACCGCAGGTTCCGCCGTGGCCGCGGCGTGCGCGATCTCGACGAAGCCGAACGGGAGGTGGTGCGGGCCGCATACAAGGCCTACCTGGAGACCATCCCCGAGGAGAAGCGCTTCCGCAGCCTGACCTACGAGATAAAGGACGTAGTCGGCCGCAAGGGCTTCGGCATCGGGTCGGCCGGGCTGCCCGCCTACAACGTCCTGGTGGAGGGCCCGACGCAGGCGCTGGAGAACGACGTGGTCCTGTCGATGAAGCAGGGCAACATCGCGGCGCCGAGCCGGATCGTGGACGACGAGCGCGTCGAGGGGTACTTCGAGCACCACGGGCACCGCACGGCGGTCTCGCAGAGGGCGCTCCAGGCCCACGCAGACCCGTGGCTCGGGTACACCCAGATCGACGGGGTCGGCTTCGTAGTCTCCGAGCTCTCGCCCTACGTCGAGGATCTCGACTGGGACGACCTCACCGAGCCCGAGGAGATGACGCCGGTCCTGGACTACCTCGGCCGGGCGACCGCCAAGATCCACTGCGTAGCGGACAAGGACTCCGACCCGACCCTCGTCGACTTTCAAACCGAGGACGAGATCGTGGGGGTTGTCGGCGATGACGATGAGGATTTCGTCAAGGAGATGGTCGACTTCGGCATGAGCTACTCCGAGACCGCCCGCGACGACCACCGGAGGTTCGTCGACGCCTTCCGCAACGGCCGTATCCCCGGGCTGTAAAGGACCGACACGCCGCCGTGCTCGCGAGCACGAGTGCCGGGCGCGAGAAACCCACCCCTGATCCGCCAGCTCGCTCGGAAGGCAATGGGTTCCCGTACCATCGTCGCTCCGGGATCTGCGCGAGTACGCCGGGTAGGTAACGCCATCAGCCCGGAAGCGTCGGAGCGCCGTGTCGAGGGCTTCTCCTGCGGGCGAAACCGCCGAGAGGAAAGGTGTAGATGTCCCAGATCAAGATCTACGGTTTGAGGGAGCACCTCGATCCCGTCAAGGCCAGGCTCTCGGACGTGATTCACTCCTGCGTCGTGGATGCGCTCTCGCTCCCGGAGGACAAACGCGCGCACCGCTTCTTCGGGCTGGATGCCGAAGACTTCTATTACCCCGCCGGGCGGACGGAACGCTACACCATCGTCGAGATCAGCATGTTCGAGGGCCGTTCGGTAGAGGCGAGAAAACACCTGATACGCCTCCTATTCGAGAGGACGCAGAAGGAGATCGGTCTGGACCACGCGGATCTGGAGATAACGATCACGGAGACCCCCAGGCACAACTGGGGCTTCCGCGGACAGCCCGGCGACGAGGTCGGATTGGACTACAAGGTCGAGGTCTAGTACTGGGCTGGGTCGGGCAGAGGAGTTAGAAGTGTTCCCGCCGGTTCACTCCCCCTGAGAGACGAATTGGACGACGGCTTCGAGCGCGAGCTCCGGGGGGACCGTATGGCCGCCCTCGAACTCCCTGTACGCCACCTCGTAGCCCATGCGTTCGAGCTGGGGGACGATCCTGCGGCTGCAACGTTCGATCGGGAGGACGCCGTCGCGCGTGCCGTGGGAGACGAAGAAGCGCGGAGCGCCGACACGCGCGGAGGGCGCCATGAAGCCCGGCGAGAACGCGAGCACGTGCGAGAAGAGGTCGCCGTTGTCGATGCCGAGGGAGAGCGCGTAGGAGGCCCCGTCGGAGAAGCCCCCGACTGCCAAGCGTGCCG
>CADCVI010000061.1 GCA_902806105.1 uncultured Rubrobacteraceae bacterium | reverse complement strand
CCATAGTCCGCGCCACGAACGAGCCGTCATATCCGAAGCATCCTGCGTGATGCCTTCTACCCCTCCCAGGCCACGCCTTCAAAGCTCTCGCCGTTCTTCTGGATACGGACGAGAACGTCCTTTGGTTCGTGGTAGAGGATTACGGGTGCGTTGCGCTCCTCTGCTTCCGTCAGAACCTCGATGCGGTTCCTGCGGGCGGCCTCGGGGTCCGTATCCACGCCGCTTATAAGGTCGGGGTTCAGCCAGATCTTGGCGGGGGCCAGGTCGGCCGTATAGAGAGCGGAATCGCCTCCCGATTCTATCCAGACGATCTGGTGTCCCTCGGCGTGCCCGCTTCGGACCTCGACGCGCACCCCCTCGACGATCTCCGCCGGCCCGTCGAGAAGCTCGAACCAGCCCTCGTAGACCCCGTTCTCTACCGGCGAGACGGCGAGGCGGCGCCCGTCTTTCTCCGGCATCTTGCGCGCCTCCTCCAGCGCGGCCTCTTGAGCGTAGACGGTCGCGTTGGGGAAGCTCCTGGGATTCAACGCCCATCCGACATGGTCGGGGTCGAGGTGCGAGAGGACGAGGTGCGTTACGTCACCGGGCTCGTAACCGGCCTCCTCGAGGTTCTCCACGAGGCCCTTGTCGCGGCGAATCTCGTAGCGACCCACGAGCATATCGGGCAGTTCCGGGCCGAAACCGGCGTCCAGCAGAACCAGGGCGTTGCCGGACCGGAGCAGCACGGGGTGCATACCGCCCTTGATCTTGGCCCTTTTCGCATCCGGCCCGAAGAGGTTGCCGGCGTCGGTGACGAAGATGCCGTCGTCGAGCACCTGAACCTCGATCTCTCCTACCTTCAGCGTCTCCCTAGCCATCGTCTCCCCTTCGTACGGAAGCCCAAAGCATACAGGCCCGTGGGACGACGGGCTTCGACCGAGCGCTGCCCCGCGAACTCCGAAAACCTCCCGGAACGCTCAGGACCGAACCGCTTGCTTTATAGCGTTCGCGAGCATTCGAGGGTGCTTGAGGAGTTCGTAAGCCGGGGCATCGCCAGTAAACGCCTCGACGAGGACCCGCCTCGCCGCCGGGTCCTTCTCGCAGGCGGCGAACAACGGCTCCATCGCCTGCAGGTTCGGCACGAGGTTCGTGAGGGCGTACCCGGAGACGTGTTCCCTGGCCCTTTTGTGCCTTAGCTGGGTGGCGTAACCCTTCAAGACGGAGGCCGAATAGTCGCCGCGCGAGCGGGCTTCGTGCGCCCACGACGCGGCGAGGCGCCCCGACTCGATCGCGTACCCCACCCCCTCGCCGCTGATCGGGTGGATCATGCTCGCCGCGTCCCCGACGGTCATCAGCCCCTGCGCGTGACGCTTGGCGCCCCACATCCCCATCTTCAGCGACCAGCTCTTCGCGGGCCCTTCCGGCTCCGCGTCCTTCAGCCACTCGGCGATCTCCGGCTCTTCGAGGAACCGCTCGTAGAAGTCCTTGAGGTTGCGCCCCGACCGGGCAAGCGTCTTGGTCGAGACGCCAGCGCCTATGTTCGCCCGGCCGTCCCCGAAGTAGAAGACCCAGCCGTAGCCCGCCCCGTGCTCGTTCATGTCCTTGGTTATGAAGATGTGCAGATCTTCCTGGTTGGGACCGGAGACGCCCTTGAAATACTGTCTCCTCGCCACGGAGTTCTGGTGAGCCTTTATCCCCTCGCCCGCGAACCCCCCGATCCCGTCCGCCGCCACGACCAGCGGCGCCTCGAACCTCACGGTCTCGCCGCCGTTCCGGGCGGAGCCCGCCACCGCCTCTATCCCCGTTACGCTACCGGCCGGCGAACGCAAGAGCTCGGTGGCCCGGACGCTCGTCCGTAGCTCCGCCCCGGTCTCCTTCGCGCGCTCTACTAGCCGGAGGTCGGTCTCTTCCCGCGGGATGACGTAGCCGTGCGGGCCGTGGAAGGTGGGGGGGACCTTCTGGCGCAGGAACGCGGTGTGGGTGTAGATCGAGAACCCGGAGAACTTGCCGTGGCCCGGCTCGTCCAGCCATCCCCCGAGGCCCATCAGCGTTACCTCCTCGGCGGCGTGCGGCATGAGGCCGTCCCCGCACGTTTTGTCCCTAGGGAACTCCTGGCGGTCGAGAAGCAGTACGTCCATTCCCGCCCGCGCCGCGTAGTAGGCGGTCGATGCGCCCCCCGGTCCGGCGCCCACTACGATAAGGTCCCACCTCTTAGGCATCCGACGACCGCCTCTCTAGACCAATCAACTAAAGGGGCCATGAGCCCGACCCCGCGCCATTATACTTCCGCCCCGAAACCACATCTCAAACCGAAGGGAGCAGGGCAAATGGTTGACCGCAACCGTCCGGCACGCTACGAGGTCGGTGGCCGTGCCGCCCTGAAGGCTACGGGCCAACCCGTCCAGATACTCGAGGTCCGCCGGGGCGAGTTCGTCCCCGACTTCGTCTACAAGGTACGCATCCTCGCCGAGAAACCGGCCCGCCCCTACAACCTCTCCGTCCCCGAGCACGACCTCTCCGACGAATAGACCGGAGACCACCAGCGGTCTGGCGCGAGCTCGCGGCTGATCCCGAATATCGGAACCGCTCGCGCGCACGACCAGGGTCCATTTCCTAAGGGCTGTGACGGCCTCCGTGTGCGTCCTGATGATGGGGCGAGCGGCCCTAGAAGCCTTCCCCTGACGTGACGCTCAGGTACGCGACGTCAACCAGCGGGACGCCGGTTTCTACGGCACGGCTCACGGCTCGGGAGAGGGCCTCGGCCGCGACGCCCGCGTCGGGGAAGTGACCGTCGAGTAGCCGGGCGGCCCGCGCGATCTCGTAGAAGGAGAAGCGGCGCTTCTCGCCGGTGAGGACGTAGACCGCCTCGAGGACGTCGAGCCGCAGCGAGATCAGCTGCTCGAGCCGCCAGCGGATCTCGTCTCCCGTCAGGTTCATGGTCTGATAGAGGCGGGCGATCTCGGAGATCTGGACGAGCGCGGACGCCCGTTTGCCGAGCCGCGCCACGCTCGTCTCGTCCAGGTATCGGCGGGCGGTGATCCGGGCTAGGGCGAGCCGTCCCTTCTCCCCGTCGAATCCCACGAGCGGGCGGCCCCTGTCGGCGCGCGTCTCGCCCGCCCCGGAGGCCAGTTCGTTGGTGCGGATCTCCTCCCCCCCGACGAACACTCGCGGGAGGTGGCCGCCCGCGTAGTACGCCACCTGATGCGCCATGGCACACGCCTTCTCGACGTGCCCGGGGGCGGCCCCGGTGCGGATCTCGACCCACCGCCGCACCGTCCCCGAATACAGCCTCTCCAGCGCCCTCCAGGTCGCATCACCCCGGAGGTCCAGCTCCCCGGGCTTCTCGGTCACTACCGTGACCTCCGCGCCGGGCAAGTCGCGCGAGTAGGCGTGCCTCACGGACCGGAGCAGGTTCTCGAACTCCTCGTCTACCGTCCCCGAGAGGTACCGTCGGCGCTCCGCCGGAAGCACGTACATCAGGCGGCTCTTGATCCTTCGCTCCTTGCCCTCGGCGGCCTTGAGGCGGTCGATCGCCTCGTAGAGCTCGCGCCTTCGCTGGTAGACGAGCGCCGAGAGCCGCTCGACCTCATCGTCCTGGGCGAAGTCCTCGGTCTCGGACCAGGCGTCGTCGCGCGCCGCGCACACGGCCTCGTGAGCGTTCTCCGCCCTGATGACCGCCCTCTGCTGCTCTTCCCGCTCGCGCTGAGCTTCCCCCAGCTCGCGCTCCAGCGTCTCTATGGTGGAAGACAAGATATAACCTTCCCCGCTTCTCCAGCCCTTTAAAGTGATTCTACAGTACCACGCGCCAGCGTTGCGCTGGACGCCTCCAGAAGCTAGATTTCCGTCATACATACTCTCCTGAGAGGACTGCCATGGATTTCAACACGGGACGTGGGTCCGGAGGGCCTTCTCGCGATCCTAAAGAACCACGGGGCTCGCTCTTCGGGAGCGCACAAGCAGGTTCGCCGAGTCCGCCTTCCGGTCCATCCGCAGGTGGCACGGGCGGTGAGTTCAACCTCTCTGACCCCGTCAACAGCTTCGTCCGGACGGTCCGCGAGATCGTCCTCAACCCGGTCGGGTTCTTCCGAGGCTTGCCACGCCAGGGCGGCTACGCCAACCCGGTAGTCTTCGTGGTGATCTGCTCCGTAATCTACGCGGCGCTGGGCGGCCTTCTGGGCATAATTCTGGCGCTCCTGGGCCTGGCGCCACAAACCGTCGGATCAGCCGTTGTCGGCCTGCTCACGGGGATCTTTTTGCTTCCCATATTGTCAGTTGTAGGTTCGTTCATCGGGGCGGGCATCTATCACCTGCTCGTCCGGCTCCTCGTCAAGCCCAGCGCCGGGTTCGAAGCCACGTTCAAGGTGGCAGCTTACGCGTTCGTCGTACAGCTCGTCAGCTGGCTCTCGGCAATACCGTTGCTGGGCATATTGATAGGCCTCGCGGTGGGGATCTACGCGGTGGTCCTGAACGTGCTCGGCATTCGGGAGATGCACGCCACCACCACAGGCAAGGCCGCTCTCGTTGTCCTGATCCCGGTGGCCGTCCTCTTCTTGCTGGCCTTGCTTCTCGGCACCGTTCTCATCCTGTTTCTTAGGAGCGCGGGCCTCGCGTAGACGGACGAAGCACGGTGGCCATCCGGTCGTCGCCCGCCGCCTGCCGAACGCACTAGCCGCTCGAAGGTCGCGGGGAGCGGTCAGCCGCTGTCAAATGGGACCGCTATACTGGCCCAAATTTCGAGTCTAAGGGGGTATCCGCGTGACGAAGACGGTCACTCTTATTCCGGGCGACGGTATCGGTACCGACGTAACGAACTCTGTCAAAGAGGTTATCAAGGCACTCGGCACCGACATCGAGTGGGAGATTGCCGAGGCTGGCGAGGAGATCATGGAGGAGAAGGGCACGCCTCTACCCGAGGACGTACTCGAATCCATCCGGCGCAACAAGGTAGCCCTCAAGGGACCGCTGACCACCCCGGTCGGAACTGGTTTCCGCTCGGTGAACGTCGCGCTTCGCAAGGAGCTCGACCTATATGCGAACGTTAGGCCGAACCTGAGCCTTCCGGGCCTGGATCTGAGGTACAAGGATATAGACCTCATCATCTTCAGGGAGAACACCGAGGACCTCTACGCGGGGGTCGAGCACCAGGTAGGCAAGTACGCGGCGGAGTCCATAAAGATCATCACGCGCGAGGGGACTGAGCGGATCTGCCGCCTGGCCTTCGAGCAGTCGAAGGAGCTTGGCCGCAAGCACATAACGGTCGTCCACAAGGCGAACATCATGAAGTTCACGGATGGTCTCTTCCGGGACGTCTTCTACGAGGTCGCCGAGGATTACAAGGACGACTTCGAGGAGATCGACGATCGCATCGTGGACAACATGGCGATGCAGCTCGTGATGAAGCCGGAGCTCTACGACGTGATGGTCTGCCCGAACCTGTACGGCGACATCCTCTCCGACCTCTGCGCCGGTCTTACGGGCGGCCTCGGGGTGGCGCCGGGGGCGAACATCGGGGACGGGCTCGCGCTCTTCGAGCCGGTCCACGGCTCCGCTCCGAAGTACGCGGGCCAGAACCGGGCCAACCCGCTCGCGACGCTCCTCTCGGCCAAGAACATGCTCGACTACATGGGGCACGAGGAGGACGCCCAGAGGATGCAGGACGGGATCGAGGCTGCCCTCAAGAACCCGGAGACGAGGACCAAGGACCTCGGCGGGACGGCCGGTACCAAAGAATTTACACAGGCAATAGTCTCAAACCTGTCGTAGGGGGGTACACTGGTCCGGTTCGTACAAGCATAAGACGGGAGGGTCGGTGCGCGTCCTCGTAGCTGGTGGTGATGGATTTTGCGGTTGGCCGACGGCTCTGTACCTGTCGTCGCAGGGTCACGACGTTTTTATAGCGGACAACTACAGCCGCAGGGGCTGGGACGAGGAACTCGGCACCAACTCCCTAACGCGGATCTCGGATCTCCCGACTCGCATAGCCCGCTGGAAGGAGACCAGCGGGCGCGAGATCGGCTTCGCCGCCGGAGACCTGACGGACGAGCGTTACGTCTACGAGATCGTGGGCGGCTTCCGGCCGGACGCCTTCGTCCACTTCGCCGAGCAGCGCTCCGCGCCGTACTCCATGATCGACCGCTCCCACGCCGTCTTCACGCAGGTGAACAACGTGGTCGGGAACTTGAACATCATGTACGCGATCGGCGAGATCGTGCCGGAGTGCCACCTCATCAAGCTCGGTACGATGGGCGAGTACGGCACCCCGAACATAGATATCGAAGAGGGCTACATAACCATCGAGCACAAGGGCCGGACTGACACGCTGCCGTACCCCAAGCAGCCCGGCTCCTTCTACCACCTCTCGAAGGTCCACGATTCGCACAACATCCACTTCGCCTGCAAAATCTGGGGCCTCAGGGCGACGGACCTCAACCAGGGCGTCGTCTACAACGTCGAGACCGAGGAGACGGCCTCCGACCCGGTGCTTGCCAACCGTTACGACTACGACGGTATCTTCGGCACCGCCCTGAACCGCTTCGTCGCCCAGGCGGCGAGCGGGAACGACATCACGGTCTACGGCGGTGGCGGCCAGACGAGGGGCTTCATCGACATACGGGATACGGTGCGCTGCATCGAGCTCGCGGCCAACAACCCGGCCGAGAGGGGCGAGTTCCGGGTCTTCAACCAGTTTACGGAGCAGTGGTCGGTCATGGAGCTCGGCCGGCTCGTCGAGAAGGTCGCCCGGACGCTGGATCTCGAGCCGAACCTGGTGCATCTTGAGAACCCGAGGGTCGAGAAGGAGACGCACTACTTCAAGGCGGCGAACACGCGCCTCATAGACCTCGGTCTCAAGCCGCACCTCCTGAACGAGGAGACCGTCGAGAAGCTGCTCCTGATCGCGATGGAGAACCGCGACCGGATCCACCCGGAGACCTTCGCCCCGCAGGTGAACTGGCGCAAGCCTCACTACAAGTAGGCTTCCGGACGGCCCATCTTGCGGATTGCGTACGTAACAGAGTCCTTCCTTCCGGCGACGGACGGCGTCGTGACCAGGCTCCGCCACACTCTGGACGAGCTAAGGGCCTTGGGCGACGAATTCCTTATCGTCGCCCCGAAGTACGGGGAGGGGCCTTCGACCTACGAGGGATCGCCGATCCACCGGGTCCCGGCCGTCCCGTTCCCGCCGTACCCGCAGATCAAGCTGGCCCCGCCGAACCCGAGCGTCGGCCGTGCCCTGCGCCGCTTCCAGCCGGATCTCGTCCACGTCGTGAACCCGTTCGTCTTGGGCCCGACGGGGATGTACTACGCCCGTCGCATGGGGGTGCCCCTCGTAGCCTCCTATCACACGAACGTGACGGTCTACGCCCAGTTTTACGGGCTTGGTTTTCTCGACGGTCTCGGACGCCGCTGGGTCCGCACCATGCACAACAGGGCCCGCATCAACCTCTGCACCTCCGAGGCGACTCAGGACTACCTCAGGAGCCAGAGGATAAAGAACGTGCGGTTCTGGCCGCAGGGCGTCGATGCCAGGCGCTTCAACCCCGACAGGTTCTCGAAGGAGTTCCGCCTGCGCCTCACCGACGGGAACCCCGGCGAGCGGCTCTTGATCTACGTCGGGCGCCTGGGACATGAGAAGAACATCGCCCAGCTCAAGAAGGCTCTGCAGGACGTTCCGGGGACGAGGCTCGCCGTCGTCGGTGACGGGCCGGCCCGTGGAGACCTGGAGCGTCAGTTTCGGGGGACGCCGACGGTCTTCGCGGGGATGCTGCAGGGCACGGAGCTCGCCAAGGCCTACGCCTCGGCCGACGCCTTCGTCTTCCCCTCGACCACCGAGACGCTCGGGCTCGCCATGATCGAGGCCCTAGCCTCGGGCCTGCCCGTGATCGCGGCTCGCGGTGGCGCCGCCCACGAGGTCGTCGCCGAGGGCGAGAGCGGGTTCTTGTACGAACCCGGCTCCGAGGAGAGCTTCGTCTCCGCTGTTCGGCGCGTCCTCTCCGACGAAGACGTGCGCTTGCGACTGAGTGACGGGGCACGCGCGGCCGCCGAGGAGCGCACGTGGGAGGCGTCGACGGCGGTGCTCCGCGGCTACTACCGCGAAGCCATGGCCGTTTGAAGGGCAAGCAGGACAAGCTCGCCCGTTTCGTCCGTCGCTTCTCCAAGTTCTCGGTCGTCGGTCTGATCAACGCCGTCGTCGACCTCGCGGTGCTCAACCTGCTGCTCTGGGCCTACCCGACGGAGGAGGCGTGGCATTTCGTGCTCTACAACCTCGTCGCCCTCGTCCTGGCGAACATCAACTCGTACGTCCTGAACTCGCTCTGGACGTTCAGGGGGCAGGCCCATCCCGGCCTCAAGCAGGGCGGGCTCTTCGCCCTGCAGGCGCTCATCGGGGTGGGGGTCAGCAGCGCGATCTTCTGGCTCTTGATCCACTACGCGCTGAACAGTACGGGCCTTCCGCCGGTCGTCGCGGGGAACGTGGCGAAGGTTATCTCGACGGCCATCGCCTCGACGCTCAGCTACTTCGTGCAGCGTCACATCGTTTTCTCGCGCAAGGGCTAGAGGGGGCGGTGGGGACGCTTGTAAGGGTAGGGGAGAAGTGCTAAATTACGACAGCGTTCGGCGAGAGCGGGGCGCGAGAGCGCGGAAGTAGCTCAGTTGGTAGAGCATCACCTTGCCATGGTGAGGGTCGCGGGTTCGAATCCCGTCTTCCGCTCTGGCCCGGAGGGTCTTTGGCGGCATGGCCGAGTGGTGAGGCGCCGGACTGCAAATCCGTTAACCCCGGTTCGATTCCGGGTGCCGCCTCTCGGCGGGGACCATTTGTAGGTCTTCGGCACAACGGGCGATTAGCTCAGGGGGAGAGCGCCTTCCTGACACGGAGGAGGTCAGTGGTTCGAATCCACTATCGCCCACTTTTATCGGCCGGCTCTAGCGAGTCGGCCGTTTCTGTTAGAAACCCTGGTTTCTCTTGGTGCCGCCGCGAACTCGGGGCAGTTCGGTACTAGAATCGTCCCAGTAGAAACACGACCTTTGGAGATGCTCCATGATGCTTTTTATCGACGACCTTTCGGAGGATGGAACGTGGCCGCTGTAAAGCTTCCGGATGGCAGAGAGCTCGCCGTCGAGCCCGGGGAGAAGGCGCGCGACGTGGCCGAGAAGATCGGCAAACGGCTCGCCCGGGACGCCGTGGTCGCGAAGCTCGACGGCCGGGTCGTGGATCTCGACGCCCCTGTGGACGGGGGCGGGTTGTTCGAGGTCGTGACCAAAGATTCGGACGAGGGGCTGGAGGTCCTCCGGCACTCGACCGCGCACGCCATGGCGCAGGCCATCATGGAGCTTTATCCGGGGAGCAAGCTGACCATCGGCCCCCCGATAGAGAACGGCTTCTTCTACGACATCGAGATGAACGGCAAGCTCTCCGACGACGACCTGCCCGCGATCGAGGAGAGGATGCGCGAGATCGTCGCGAGGGACCTGCCGATCGTGCGCGAGGACGTCACGAAGGCCGAGGCCGAGGAACTCTACAAGGACAACCCGTACAAGATGGAGATCGTCGAGGCGCTGGAGGACGGTGGCATCACGATCTACCGTCAGGGCGAGTTCTTCGACCTCTGCCGCGGCCCGCACGTCCCGAGCACCGGCTCCCTGGGCGCTTTCAAGCTCCAGAACATCGCGGGTGCCTACTGGCGCGGCGACGAGAAGAACCCGATGCTCACCCGGGTCTACGGCACCGCGTGGGGCACGGAGAAGGAGCTCAAGGCGTACCTCAGGCGTCTGGAGGAGGCCAGGGCTCGCGACCACCGTAAGGTCGGCCGCGACCTCAAGCTCTTCGCCTTCTCGCCGGACGTCGGCGCGGGGATACCGCTCTTCCTGCCCAAGGGCGAGATGTTACGCCACCTCATGGAGGGCTACGTGCGCGAGGTCCAGACCCGCTACGGCTACGACCACGTGTGGACCGGCAACATCGCCAACGAGACGCTCTACGCCAAGAGCGGGCACCTCGAACATTACCGGGAAGACATGTTCCCCCCGATGGTCGACGGCGAGACGAGCATCCGGCTAAAGCCGATGAACTGCCCGAGCCACATGACGCTCTACAACACCGAGGCCCACTCCTACCGCGAGCTCCCCATCCGCTACGCCGAGTTCTCGACCCTGTACCGCTACGAGAAGAGTGGGCAGCTCACGGGCCTGACGCGGGTGCGGGCGCTCACCCAGGACGACGCGCACGTGTTCTGCACAGAGGATCAGGTGCAGGAAGAGTTCTCGCGGGCGCTCGAAATCATCCGCGAGGTCCTCGACACGTACGGTTTCGAGGACTACAAGGTCCGGCTCTCCCTGCGCGACCGCGGCTCGGACAAGTTCGTGGCCGACGACGAGAAGTGGGCGCGGGCCGAAGACGCCCTGCGCCAGGCGCTCGATGCCGCCGGGATCGCCTACGAGCCCGTCGAGGGCGAGGCGGCGTTCTACGGCCCGAAGGCGGACTTCATGGCGAAGGACGTCCTCGGCCGCGAGTGGCAGCTCTCGACGATCCAGGTCGATTTCATACAGCCCGGACGGCTCGGCTGCGAGTACATAGGCGAGGACGGCGAGGCCCACACGCCGGTGCTGCTCCACCGGGCGGTCACCGGCACGACGGAACGCTTCCTGGCGGTGCTCATCGAGCAGTACGGGGGCTCTTTCCCGCTGTGGCTCTCGCCCGTGCAGGCCGTCGTCATCCCTGTTGCCGACAGGCATCTGCCCTACGCCCGGGAGGTCGAGTCCAGGCTCGCGGGGGCCGGGATGAGGGTCGAAGTCGACGCCTCGCAGAACAGCATGCAGAAGAAGATCCGTGAGAACGCGCGCCAGAAGGTGCCCTACCTCCTCATCGTCGGGGATACCGAGGCGGGGGAGGGGGCCGTCAACGTGCGCAAGAGGGGCGGGAAGACCCAGGAGGCGATCGGGGTGGACGGCTTTATCGAGAGGGCACTCCAGGAGATTGCATCGCGTGGTTCTTTTGGACAGGAGTAGCGAAGACGGGGTATAATAGTTACAGGTCGGGAACCGGGGAAAGTTTGGTGGCATGCAAGTGCTAGACCAACCTCAACCGGTCCCCAAAAAGCTAGATTTGGAAGGAGTGGTTTACAGTAGCCGCTGAAGAAGAAGTAAGGATCAACGGTCAAATCAGGGCGCGTTCCGTGCGTCTGATCTCCGAGACTGGCGAGCAGCTCGGGATCCGGCACATCAGGGAGGCCCAAGAGTTCGCCGAGAAGAAGGACCTCGACCTCGTGGAGGTTTCCGCCAACTCGGACCCGCCGGTAGTCAAGATCATGGACTACGGCAAGGACAAGTACCGCAAGGAGCAGGCCCGCAAGGCCGCTCGCAAGAAGCAGGTCAACATCAACGTCCGGGAGATCAAGCTCCGGCCGAAGATCGGGGACCACGACTTCAACACCAAGCGCGGCCACGTGGAGCGTTTCCTCCGCGGGGGCGACAAGGTGAAGGTCACCATCATGTTCCGTGGCCGCGAGGTGCAGCACCCGGACCTCGGCGAGAAGCTCCTGCGCAGGCTCGCGAGCGACCTCGACGAGATGGGGCGCATCGAGAGCCAGCCGAACCTCGACGGGCGCAACATGATCATGGTGATGGCGCCGAAGAAGGAAGCCGCCGCGAAGCCCGAGGCCAAGGCCGACGAGGGTGCGGGCGAGCTCCAAGAGACCCAGGAGAAGAGCGCCGCTCCGAGCTAGGGCCTCTCGTCTGGTACAATCCATCGCTGTTCGGAGGCGACCCGGCTACTCCCGTGCCGCGAGCCTCCTTTCGTGCGTACACACAACAGAAACGCGGAGGGCAGTTATGCCGAAGATGAAGACCCACAAGGGCGCTTCCGGGCGCTTCGAGGTCACGAAGAAGGGGAAGCTCAAGCGTCGCAGGAGTGGTCACAACCACATCCTCGAGAAGAAGAGCTCCAAGCGCAAGCGGCGCCTCAACACCGAGACGACAATCCACGTTTCGGACGAGAAGCGCGTCAAGCGCCTTCTGGGGGTGAGGTAGTTGACACGCGTAGCGCGCAGCCTCCACGCTCGCAAGAAGCGTAAGAAGGTTCTCGAGCAGGCCAAGGGCTTCCGGGGGACGAAGAACAGCTCGTACAAGCGGGCGAAGGAGCAGGTCTGGAAGGGCGGGGTCTACGCCTACGCCGGGCGCAAGCAGCGCAAAAGGGACTTCCGGGCGCTCTGGATCCAGCGGATCAACGCTGGCGCCAGGGAGCACGGTCTCTCGTACTCCCAGTTCGTGCACGGGTTGAAGCTCGCCGGGGTGGACCTCGACCGCAAGATCCTGGCTGATCTCGCCGCTACCGAGCCCGCCGCGTTCGCCGCGATCGTCGAGAAGGCGAAGGGCGCTCTGGCGTAACGTCCGGCGTTCGAGGAGGAGCGTTACCCGGTGCTGCCTCGTCTCTCTGCTCCTCGTCTCATAGTTCTGGGCTTCACCGGGTTCATCCTGCTCGGTGCCATCCTGTTAAAGCTCCCCGCGTCGAGCCAGGGTCTCTCCTGGCCCGACGCTTTTTTCGTCTCGGTGAGCGCGGTGTGCGTCACCGGCCTCTCTCCGGTCGATACCGCCGCGGCTTTTACCCCCTTGGGGCAAGCTATTCTGGCGATATTGGTCCAGATAGGTGGCCTCGGGATCATGACCGCCACCACGGTCGGCGCGATCCTTATCGGGCGCCGTCTGGGCTTCAGCGACCTACTGACGGTGCGTGCGGAGCTGGGGAGCATGGACGCCCCTCGCAACGTCCTCCGCCTTCTGGGTCAGATTGCCGCCATCACCGTGGCTATCGAGCTGATAGGCGTCGTGGTGCTCACGATTCGCTTCGCCGTCGAGGACAACATCGGTCTGGTGCAGGCCCTGGGTTACGGTACGTTTCACGCTATCACCGCTTTTTGTAACGCGGGGTTCAGCAACCTGGAGAACGGCCTCTACCCCTACGCGGGGGACTGGGCGCTGAACCTGACGATGGTGTACCTCATCATCGCCGGAGGACTGGGCTTCCCCGTGTTGGTGAACCTGTATTACTACAGGAGGTTGCGGCGCCTGACCCTCAACTCGAAGCTCGTGCTCGTAGTGACGGCGATCCTCTTCGTCATAGGGGTGTTGAGCTTCGCGGTGCTCGAGTGGACCAATCCCGAGACGCTAGCGGGGGAGAATACCAGCACGGCCCTGGTGAAATCCCTCTTTCAGGGGGTGACCCCTCGCACGGCCGGATTCCAGACCGTGGATTACGTGGACCTGCGCGACTCGACGCTCTCGGTCCAGATCGGGCTGATGTTCTTCGGTGCCGCCCCCATCTCGACCGGCGGGGGGATAAAGGTCACGACCCTGGCCCTCATGTTCCTGCTCGTGCGCGCCCAGTTTCGGGGGCAGGATCAAGTTACGGCGTTTGGCAAGCGCATTCCGGGGACCCTGATCGGCCAGGCCCTCGCCCTGATCTCCGTGGTCGCGGTGCTCCTGCCCGGCGCGGCCGTGGCGTTGATGTTCTTCGAGAACCTGGGGGCGCTGCCGGCCCTTTTCGAGGTTGTTTCGGCCTTCGGGACGGTCGGGCTCTCGCTCAACGTCACGCCCGAGCTCGGCGGCTTTGGTAAAGTGCTGATCGCGCTCATGATGTTTCTGGGCCGGGTGGGGCCGCTAACGCTGCTATTGGCGCTACGGGCACGGGCCAAGCCCCGCCGGTACAACTATCCGGAGGAGGATGTTGCGTTAGGATGAGCCGTCAATTCGCGGTTATCGGCATGGGACGG
>CADCVI010000060.1 GCA_902806105.1 uncultured Rubrobacteraceae bacterium | reverse complement strand
TTAACCCCTTTCGAGAAAATCCAGCCCGTCCACGGCCAGGAGCGGATTGGCGCGCGCCTGGGTGACGACGATGCCCACTCCCGCGCGGGCGAAGGTCGTGATCGAGCCGACCGCCGGGAACTTCGTGCTGACGCAGGCACCGAACATGCCCGTCCGCGGGTCGCACGCCGCGATGGAGAAGGTCAACTCTGTCTCGCACGTCTGGGGGGAAGCAGGGTTTCCCTACGCTCCCTACTCTCCACGCGGGCGGCGCTTTCGACCGGAGGCCGCATCAGAGCCCTCGGGCTTGTAGCCACAGCTCTAGCAGCCCTATCTGCCAGAGCTTGTTGCTCCCGAGACGGGTCTTCTCGTCGTTTGGCGCGGCGAGGAGCCGTTCGACGTAGCCCTTCTTGAAGATGCCCCTCTCGCGGGCGGCGGGGGCGTGGAGCGCCTCCCGGACCATCTTCAGGAATGGCCCTTCGAGGTGCTTGAGCGCGGGGACGGGGAAGTAGCCCTTCTCCCGGTCTATTACCTCGTTCGGGATGACGCGCCGGGAGGCCTCCTTCAGGACTCCCTTGCCGCCCTGGGCGAGCTTGAGCTCCGGCGGGCAGGCGGCGGCGAGCTCGACGAGCTCGTGGTCGAGGAAGGGGACGCGGGCTTCCAGGCCCCAGGCCATCGTCATGTTGTCGACGCGCTTCACCGGGTCGTCCACCAGCATCACCTGGCTGTCGAGCCTGAGCGCGCGATCCAGCGGCACGCCCGCTCCGGGCTGGGCGAAGTGCTCGGCCGCGAACGCCCGGCTCACGTCTTTCTCCGCGAGGTACTCGGGGCTCAACGCCTCGATCATCTCGGCGCGCGGGCGGTCGAAGAACTCGGCCTCGTAGGTCTTCAGGCCGGTCCCGTTCGCATCCTCCAGCGGCGGGTACCAGTCGTAGCCCGCGAAGACCTCGTCGGCCCCCTGCCCGGACTGCACGACCTTGACATGTTTCGCCACCTCCTGCGAGAGGAGGTAGAAGCCGACGACGTCGTGGCTGACCATCGGCTCGCTCATCGCGTGGATCGCGCCGTTCAGCGCCGGCAGCATCTCCTCGCCGGAGATACGCATCTTGTGGTGGTCGGTGCCGTAGTGGTTCGCGACTAGGTCGGAGAACTCGAACTCGTCCCCCTCGATGCCGCCGATAGACTCGAAGCCGACGCTGAAGGTCTGCAAGTCTTTCTGGCCCATCTCGGCGAGGAGCCCGACGATGATGCTCGAGTCGAGGCCGCCGGAGAGGAGGACCCCGACCGGCACGTCGGAGACCATGCGCCGCTCGACGGCGACGCGCAGCGCCTCCAGGATGGCGTCCTCCCAGTCGCGCGCGTCCATCCCCTCGTGGGCGGGGTCGCGGTCGTACGGGGGCGACCAGTACCGCTTCTCGTCGCGGGAGCCGTCCGGCTCCAGGACGAGCAGGGTCGCCGGCGGCAGGCGCCTCACGCCCTTGAGGATGGTACCTGGAGCGGGCACTACGGAGTGGAACATCATGTAGTGGTGGAGCGCAAGCGGGTCTATCGAGGTATCCACGCCGCCCCCCGCGAGGAGCGCCGGGAGCGTCGAGGCGAAGCGGAGGGCGCCGTCCCCGGTTTCGGCGAGGTACAGCGGCTTTATGCCCAGCCTGTCGCGGCCGAGGATCACCCTCCCCGAGTCCCGCTCGACGATGGCGAAGGCGAACATGCCCTTGAGGCGGTCGACGAAAGCCGTCCCCCACAGGTGGTACGCCTTCAGGAGGACCTCGGTGTCGGAGGTGGAGAAGAAGCGGTAGCCCTTGCCTTCCAGATTCTTTCGGAGCTCGGGGTAGTTGTAGATGATGCCGTTGAAGACGAGCGTCAGGCCGAGCTCCGGATCGGACATCGGCTGGGAGCCGGACTCGGAGAGGTCTATGATCTTGAGCCGCCGGTGCCCGAGCGCCACGGGTCCCTGCGCCCACGCCCCGCCGCCGTCCGGGCCGCGGTCGCACATCGTCTCGCTCATCCGGGCGACGGCGCCGACGTCCGCCGAGCCACCCGAAAGCCGCACCTCGCCACAGATACCGCACATACCAGGCTCCTCCTCTTTAAACGATAGAAAGCATGATTCAGTCTTGCAGCACCCAGGTGTCCTTGAAGCTGCCGCCCGCCGAGGAGTTGACGACGCGCGTGCCGGGCCTCGCCACCCTCGTCAGGCCGCCGGGCATAACGTAGCCGAGCTCCGGGAGCACGAAGGCCCTGAGGTCCACGAACGCCTCCTGGGCCTCCGAGGACTCGTCGAGGACATGGGTCGAGAAGTCCAGAAACTCCTGGGCAATCCAGGCCGTCGGGTCCTGCTTCACGGCGCGCCGGGCCTGGATTATGGTCTCCGCGTCGGCCTCCGGGCCCATTACGAGGCCCTTTGCCCCGAAGCCCTCGCGGGGCTTCAAGACAAGCTCCGGCAGGCGCTCCAGGGCCTCGTCCCTGCCCTCGGGGTCGAGGAGCGAGAGGGTAGGGGCGTTCTTCAGGATCGGCGCCTCGCCGAGGTAGTGCTCTATCATCTCCGGCACGTAGGGGAAGATGCCCTTGTCGTCGGCGATGCCCACTCCCGGCGAGTTCACGATGTTGACCCTGCCCTTCAGGTACGCGTCCGAGAGCTCCGGCAGGTCGGCGCGGAGCAGGTCGTCCTCGAAGCGGCGGTAGATCACATCCACCCTCGACCCGTCGACCCTGGAAACCACCACGCCTCCCCGCACACCCAGCTCCCCGATCGTCAGCAGCTTGAGGCCGCACGTAGCGGCTATCCGCTCGTGCTCGAAGAAGGCCGGGTCCCGGCGGCCCCCGGTGACGACGGCGAGGCCGGGCTCGTCGACGTCACCGGGGGCCGCGGCACCAAGGAGGGCGGAGCGGAGCGCCGCGTAGTACCCGTAGATGCCGCTGACGCTGTAGGGTTCGAAGATCTCCGGCAGCGCGGCGAGCCCGGCCCTGCGCACGGCCTCCGAGTAGGCGACCCCGCTCGGCACCCGCGCGTTGTCCTCCAAGACGACGTACTCGCCCCCGCCGAGATGTACGACGTCCGGGCCGTAGACGCGCACGGGACAGGGCAGCGAGGTCCCGAACGACGGACCCTGCCGGTGGAAGGCGCTGCTCTCGACCACCTCGTCGGGTACCACGTCCCCGCGCCCCTCGTGCAGGTCCGCGAGCCAGGCGTTGAGGGCGAGGCCCCTCTGCAACAGGCCGGCCGAAAGCTTCTCCCAGTGGCCCTTGGGGATTATCCGCGGCATCCAGTCCGCCGGGAGGATGCGGTCCCTGCCCGTCCCATCCCCCTCGCCGGGCAGGTTGAACGTCGCCCCGAGCTCGCGCAGCTTCCGGTCAGCCCGGGCTCTGCCCCTGGCGACCGCCTCCGGTCCCATCTTTTCCAGGGTCTCCAGGAGCGGCCGGTAGAGCTCGCGGGCCTCGCCGCCGGGCTCCAGCGCCTCGTTGTAGTAGCTCCCGAGCCCTTCAGCCGCCATCCGCCACCGCCTCCCCCGTCCGGGCGCGGCCGAGCGTCGCGACCACGCGTTCGAGCTCGTCACAGGCGGCACGGACGAGCTCCAGGCCCTCCTCCTCGGAGAGCGTGGACGGGAAGCTCTGCCGCAGGTCTCGCTCCACGTTCCGGTAGCGGTCGCCCTCCTTGAACGCGCCGGTGACCTCCTCGTCTCCGCAGAAGGCCAGCACGGAGTCTAGGTAGGCGGCGACCGCCGGGCTCTCCACGCCATCCGTCGCCGCCTCGCGGAAGAGCTCGCCCTTCATGTAATCGAAACCGGGTACGAGGAGCGCGCCGCCCACAACCTCGACGGTCCGCCGTCCCTCCTCCGGCGAGACCTTCAGCCCCTCCCGGCGCACCCGGTCGGCGGCGCGCGTGGCGAGGGCACAGATCGCGAGCACCACCCCCGGAAGGTTGCTGTCGATGCCCCGCAGCTCGACCGTGCCGTGGGTGTTTAGGCGCACCGGGCTCCAGGAGGACGAGGAGAGGAGGCCGCCCCCCTCCTCGAAGAAGAGGTCGTGGCTCACCCCCGCCCGGTCCAATGCCGCGAGCCAGGAGCGCAACCTGGCGAACTGGTCCGCGACGAGGTCCTCCGTGGACGTAGCGTAGGGGGGGAGACCGCCCACCCGTTCCAGGAGCGCGTAGACACCCTGCGGGGCGAGCTTCGCGTCGCCCCGGTAGTAGCAGGTGCGGTTCGCGAGGCCGGTGGCGCTTCCCTCGTAGAAGGGGCAGGAGCGCGAGAGCGCCACGAGGGCGGCGTCGAGCGCGACCCCGAGGTTGTACGCGTTCAGGAGCTCCTCCCGCGCCGCCGCCGTGGAGGCGTACGAGACGCCGACCGTGCCGTCGACGGTCCCCGGCTCGACCTCCAGGTGCACGTGCACGCCCGCGCAGCGCCCGGCGTGCAGGAACCTCTCCTGACCGACCGCCCGCGCCTGCATCTCGTAGCGGGGCTTGTCGCGCATCGAGGGCTCGACGGGGAGCGGGTAGGTTGCGAGGGGGTAGAGCCGGAGCCCGAGTTCCCGTCCCGCCCCGAGCGCCAGGGTCAGGTTCTCCAGGTACTCCTCGGTGAGCGCCTCCACGGAGTGCGCGGGGGACGTGTTGACTTCTACCATGTGCCTGGCGCACTCGGGGAGAAAACCCGAGGCGTCCTTCCCCGCGTCCTCCGCCCTCTCGCGGCACAGCGCCAGAAGGTCGTCCGCACGGTCGGAGAGGGCACCCGCCTCGTCCACGAGGAAAAACTCCTGCTCAAGCCCGACTCGACGCTCCCTGAAGTTCAAAACGGACCCACCCCGGCTCGTCGACGACAGAAAGAGAATCTAAACACAAAACGTGGCGGCGTGATCCGCCGACCGGCGAACCCTCCGCGGCATGGGGGCCGGACCGTGCAAGCTGCGATCGGCCCCATCGATCAGCCGGCGGGGGCGTACGACAGCACCCTCTCCTCGGGCCGGACCTCCATCTCCACCCAGCCCTTCGTCAGCCCGGTGGAGGCGACGAGTTGAAGCGTGGCGATCACGTCGCCCCCGAGCCGCAGGTCGAGGTCTCTCACGAGCCCCTTCTCCCCCAGCTTCACCCCGAGAGCGGGGATGTCCGCGGGGATCCCAACGAGGTCGTACTCCTTGCAACCCACCCAGCCCTCATGCTTGCGCGTAACGTCTTCCAAGGTTCAGCCTCCTCGAAGCTCCGGGGACCGTCTGTCCCACTCGACTATCTTGCTGAACGGACCCGGTTGCGTCTTTGGCCGGATGGAGGGAAACCCTCGCGTGCAGGAACGCGCCGCTGGGCCGTTCGTAAGGGGCTGGCAACGCTCGCCGGACCAGTCCCCGCGAGTCGCCCGACGGTTCTGAGCCGATCTCCCATCGCCCGGTTCGGGGCTCCTCTTCGATGGCCCCGAACCGTCGGGAACGGAGCTTGCCAGCCCGGCCCCGCTTCTCTTGGTGTCCCGTCCCCGGAAAGAACGCCCCGGGTTCTCGCGGTAGGATGGGGCCGGACATCGTCCCGGGGAGGCGTTCGATTGACGAGGAGTAGGGGAGAGTTGGGGCGCCGTCGTTCGGCTGTCCTCCCCGGTGGTTCGTGGGCCTGAGGGGCGGGCCTTCGCGGTCCCGGAATCGGGGGACCGCTGACGGTGCTCGGGTATCGCCCTACGTCTTCCTCGTCCTCGCACCGCTCTTCTGGGCCGGGAACTTCGTGTTCGGGCAGCCCCTGTCCGAGGCGTTGCCGCCGTTCGGGATAAACCTGATCCGCTGGTCTTTAGCCTGCGCGATCCTCGTCCCGCTGACGCTCTACGTGGAGGGGAGCATACCCAGGCCCCCGCGGAGCCTCTGGGCGGGCCTCGCGGCCATGGCGGTCACGGGTGTGTTCCTGTTCAACGGCCTCGTCTACCTGTCGCTGGAGTACACGACGAGCACCAACGCGGCGCTCATCAACGGCGCGACGCCGATCCTGACCATACTGCTCGCGGCGGCGGTCGGCTTCGACCGGCTGACGGGCCGGCGGCTGGCGGGGGCGCTCGTGAGCCTGGTGGGGGTGGTCTGGATCGTCTCCCGCGGCTCCCTCGATGTGCTTGCGAGCTTCTCCTTCAACCGCGGCGACCTCGCGATGCTCGTCGCCGCCACGGCGTGGGCGGTCTACACGGTCCTCGTGATCCGGGTGACCCGCGTGCTGTCGCCGCTCGCGGCCACCACGATCACGGCGCTGCTCGCCCTGCCGCTCCTCGCCGTAGCCGGGGGGTACGAGCTCGCCACGCAGCCCATCGGCCGGATCACACCCCTGGTCGTCGTGGGCCTCCTGTACGTCGGCGTCGCGGCCTCGGTGGCAGCCTTCCTGTTCTGGAACACCGGCGTCGGGGGCGTGGGAGCGGCGCGCGCCTCCGTCTTCCTCAACCTCACCCCGGTCTTCACGATCGCGATGGCAACACCTGCCCTCGGCGAACGCCCCGGCCTCCCCCAGCTCGTCGGCGGCCTGCTGGTCATCTGCGGCGTCACCCTGGCCTCCTCGAAGGGCCAGAGCAAACCCGACGCGGCCGTCCCGCCAGCCGAGTCCTCCTAGCGCGAGGCACCTGCATCACTCCCCGGAGGACTCGCAAGATGGCGCGTCGACGAACTGGTTTTCATGCCGTCACGCGTGGCGGCTTCCACGCCCTTCGAGTTGCAGGCGGAGAAACGGGAGTTCAGTAGTGAGGAGGACGGTGACCGGACGGCGTCGGGTGCCGTCGTATCGCCCGGATCAGGCGTCGAGCGTACAGTCCGAAAGCGGGCTGCCGATGCAGATGAGGCGCCAGCCGCGCTCCAGCTCGTCGTCGTCGAGCGCGAAGGCCATATCCTGGTCCATCTCGCCCTCGATCTGGCGGCATTTGCAGGTGACGCAGGTGCCGCTGCGGCAGTCGTAGGGGAGCCTGAGGCCGGCCTCCTCGGCCTTCTCCAGGATGTACTCGTCCTCGGCGCATTCTATGGTCACGCCCCTGCGCTGGAAGGTTACCTTGTGGGTCTTCGCCATGCCGCCTCCTCTTCTCGGAGATAGAAAGAGGCCCCGACCCCTGTTTCGGGATCGGGGCCTCGAAAGCTGCTCGATCTAGCGTTTACAGGTCCTTGGCCTCGAAGTCCTCCGGCGGGGCGCCGCAGACGGGGCACTCGTCGGGGGGCTGGATGCCCTGCATCGTCTCGTTGCACACGGTGCAGACCATCGTGACGGTCATCGGCGGGTGCGGGGCCTCGCCGTCCTCGGCCTCGATCTTCTCGCCGGTGTTGGTGGCAAGCTCCGCGATGGAGACCTTGCCGGTTATGACGTCCTCCATCGTGGTCCGCGCGCCCGAGAGCGAGTCCTCGACGAGGGTCAGGTCGATCTCCTTGACGCCGCGCTCGCGGGCGAGGTTCTCGGTCATGTTGCGCGAGATGTTCCTCATAAAGCCCTTCGGTGCGCGGTCGAGACGCTCGATCGCATCCTGCGTCCACGCAAAGTCCTTCGAGCCGCCCTCGGGGACGAGGGCACCCGCCTTCTGGAACGCCGAGTGGTCGATGGGGCATGCGGCACCCGTCGTCGCCTCGACCTGCTGCTTGACGTGGCTCACCGGGCAGGCGCTGGCCTTCGGAGCCTCTGCTGCCTCCTGCGGCGGCGTCACCTTCGGGGCCTCACGGCCCGTCTCGTCGCGGTACTGCTGCTCGACGTACTCGAGCGTGATCGTGGAGTAGCCCTTCTTGAGGGCGCTCTTCTCCACGCGGGCCCGAACGCGCCTCTTCTCCTGCCACTCGTCGAGGGAGTCGAGGAGTGCCTTTGCCTCGTCGGTCCAGTGGAGCTCGCGGCCGTCGTAGACGGAGGAGAGGTTGAGGTTATCGCCCTCGCCCGTGGTCGCTATCTCGGCGTCGACGGCGTAGAAGTGGGTAGGGTCGGAGCCGCAGACCGGGCAGCGGGCGGGCATGCCCTTCGCCACGTAGCGGCAGACGTCGCACTCGTAGCGGTCCTTGCCCTGGGCCGCGCGGCGGATCTCCGCCTGGACCTCCTCGGAGACCCCGACGACGTCGCCCTCGTCCTCGGAGCGGCCGAAGCCGCCGCGGCCGTTCTGGAGGATCTCGTCCTTCTCCGTGTGGCCGTTCGTGCCGTTGCCGTTCGCCTCGGCCGCCTTGTCGGCGCTCCGCTCGTCGAAGTCCTTGAACAGGGAGTCGATGGGCTTCTCTTCGCCGGCGGCCTCGGCGGCGCGCATCTGGTCGCCGATGGCGCGCATGGACTCCATCGCTCCGGGCGGGAGGATGGTCATGATTACCTCGTCGATGACGGTCGCGGTGATAACCGTGTAGCCCTTCTCGATGGCGTAGCGCAGGATCGCGCCGGTCGCCATCCCGTGCACGAAGCCGGGGATGCGGTCCATCCGCACCAGCGCCTCCTTCGTCCACGTCATGTGCTCGGCGGCGGTGTAGAGGTCCGGCGCCTGGTACTCGTAGTTGCCGACAAGGACGTTCGTCGGCAGGTAGCGCATCATGTTCTCGGTGTTCCCGCCGATGTCCATCTCGTCGTCGGAGTGGTAGCCGATACGGCCCATCACCACGAGCGTCGGGTTGACCTCGTTCACGTACTTCAAGGTCTGCTCGAACGGCTTGCCGGCCAGCAGCGTAGTCTTGAGCTCCACACCCTCGTCGGCCGCGATCTTCTTCGCGACCTCGAGGTGCGCGGTGTAGATCTTCGCGAGGCCCGAGTCGATGATCTCCTCGTGCAGCTTCTCCTGCTCCTTGAACCGGAAAACCTTCTGGGCCTTGCTGCTCAGGACGCCGGCGATGGAGTGGAACATAGCGTAATGGAAGTACGGGTCGAAGACGCTGATCGCCTCGACGGTGCCGCCGAACTCGCGGGCGAGCTCGATGGCGCGCTTGAGGCCGCCCAAGGACTTGGCGCTACCGTCGACCGCGACGACGATGTGCTCGAACGGGGAGCGGTCGAGGTCCTTGACGATAAGGGTGTCGGCCTTGGTGAGGCGCCGCACGACGCGCTCGGTGACGGTGCCGAGGACGGTGTCCTTGACGGCGGCCATGCCCATCGCGCCGATGACGACGAGGTCGAAGTCGTTGTCGTTGACGTCCTCGACGATGACCTTGAAGTTCTTGCCCTCCAGCGACCGGCGGACGAGCTCGACGTCGTACTTCTCGCAGAGCGGTTCGAGGACGTCGATGTAGGAGTCGGTGATGATCTCCAGCCCCTTGGTGATGAGCTGGTCGTGGATCTTGCGCTGGCGCTTCATCTCGTCTTCGTCGCGGAACTCCTCCGGGAGCCCGCTCTCCATCTGCCGAAAGCGCACGTCGTGCATCTTCGCGGCGTAGGCGTGACAGCCCGCGACCCTGCCCCCGAACTGGCGCGCGACGTCGACCCCGATGACGCACGCCTGGTTGGAGTAGTCCGAGTTGTCTACCGGAACGTAGATCTCTTTGTACATGTACCCGCTCCCCTAGCTTCTAGGATGCCGAAGAAAAGACTGGCCAATACCCGAAGCACGGCTTCAGGCCCACGTAGACTACCCTTAAAGATATCCCAGGGCAAATAAACCCATTCACATAAACGACCGCTTGGAGGATGGTCTCGCGCCGCGGCTCCAGAGATCCGGGCGCACCTCGTCGAGATAGCTAGAAACGGGCGATCCGGGCCCTAGCGACCGCCCGCCCCCTCCAGGATTTCGGCCATCCCGCCGTAGCCGTTGGCACGGGCGTGCCCGAGCGGCGTCACGCCCTCGCCGTCGGGGATGTTCGGGTCCGCCCCGCCCTCCACGAGGAGCCGCACGACCTCCGTGTGGCGCTCGTCCCCGCCACCTAGGATCACCGCCTCAAGTAGCGCCGTCCAGCCCAGGTTGTTGACGTGATCCACGTCCGTCTCTGTCTCCAGGAGCCTCCGCACGATCCGGACGTGGCCGCGGTCGGCGGCCCGGATGAGGCCGGTCCCGTCGTAGGAATCCAGGCTACGGACGTCCGCGCCGTTCGCAAGCATCATCCCCAGCAGGCGGGGGTCGTCGCCGACCTCGGAGGTGGAGATGAGGTACGCGCTCTGCTCGGTGCCGTCCTTGGCGTTCACGTCCGCCCCGGCACCGACGAGCGCCTCCGCCGCTTCGAGGTGGTTGCCGTACGCCGCGGCGACGAGCGCCGTTCGTCCGTCCGCGTCCCGGAAGCGGACGCTCGCACCCTCGTTCAAGAGCCGTTCGACCGTCTCCGTGTCGCCACCCTCTGCGGCCGAGATCAGCCGCTGGTCGATCTCCCGGTCCCCTGAGCGGGCCGTCGTCTCGCCCGGGCCAGCATCGGAGGTTTCTCCCGCCCCCCCGGCGGCGCCCGTCGCCGGGCCGCGAGTGGCGGGCTCACCGTCACCCTCGGACCCGCACGAGGCGACCGACAAGCTCAACAGGAGGACGAGGGCCAGCCGGAGGGAGAGCCGGCCTCCGCCTCGTGAGCTTCGTATTCTTCCGCGCCGAACCATACTCTCCGATCTTTACTGCCCGGTCAGGTGTGAGGGCCTAACCCTTCACCCGGGACGTCCAGAGCCCGAACGCGACAAGCCGGGCCGGCAGGTCGCGCAGGATGGGCGCGCGGAGCAGCAGGCGGGCGACGAGCGGCGGCTCGAACGGTTCGTCCGAGCGGAGGGCTACTTCGAGGACGTTCCGTTGCACCACGGCCTGTGCCGCCTGTATGACGCGCGTCGGCAGCTCGCGCCGGCGCTGTACCGCCTTGAGGTGACGGACATCCAGCCGCACCAGGCGGTCCTGGCTCTCCGTGAGCGGCGTGGTCAGCACGTTCGCCGCCGCGACGGCGTCCTGGATCGCGTAGTTGATGCCGACGCCCCCGACCGGGCTCATCACGTGCGCGGCATCCCCGATCAGCAGGAGCCCTTCCCGGTACCACCGCTCGCACCGGCTCGACTCCACGGAGAGCAGCGAGACCTGCTTCCAGTTCGTGAGGTGCTCGACGCGCCCGGAGAACTCCGGGATAAGCTCGGAGAACCGCCGCCTGAGCTCCCCGATGCCCGCGTGGCGCAGCTCGGGGAACGTCCCCTTAGGGATGACATAACCGGCCTGCCAGTAGTCGTCCCGATCGAGCATGATCGCGATGCGGCCCCGGCCGAAGCGCCCGACCACGCCCTCCGGGTCCTCCTTCTCCCGCGGCAGTTTGAACCACAGGACGTCCATCGGCGGCGAGGTCTTCTTGGCCTCGAACCCGGCGAGCCGGCGCACCCGCGAGCCGCGCCCGTCGGCCCCGACGGTCAGGACGGCCCTTACCTCGTGCTCGACGCCGTCGCGATCCTCGTAACGCACCCCCCGGACGACGCCGCCCTCCTCGACGAGCTCGCGCACCTTCGCGCCCATCAGGAGCCGGAAGTTCGGGTAGCGCGCGGCTTCTCCGGTTATGAACTCCAGAAAGCTGGTCTGGGGCATCAGCGTGATGTACGGGAAGCGGGTCTTCAGGCGGCTCAGGTCCACGGGCGTGAACGGGCCGGAGGCGGTCTGGAGGGTGAAGGTGTGGACCTTCGAGTGCCGGAGCTTCAGGAGCCTGTCGGCGAGCCCGAGGCTGTCCATGATCTCCATGACCGAAGGGTGCAGCGTGTCGCCGCGAAACTCCCGGTCGAAATCCGGGTGCGACTCCAGGAGCGTCACGTCCACGCCCTTGCGGGCCAGTAGGAGCGCCAGCACCGCCCCGCCCGGCCCGCCTCCAACGACGCAGCACGTGGTCCTGAGCGTCCTCACTGCCTCGTTCGCCTTCACCCCGGTTGCGTCCGTGATGCTCATCGCTCTCTCCTCTCCCCTAGCTCTCGGGCTTCAGCCCTCTCAAATAAACTTCTACGGCGTTCTTCAGGTGCTCCTCGTCCGTGAGGCCGTCCTCCACCAGCGCCGGGAAGAACAGCTTTCCCGCGAGCTGCGGGATCAACATCCCCACGAACATGCGCGCTCCCGATCTGACGTCGTGGGGACGGAGCCTTCCGAGCTCGATCTGCCGCTCCAGATACCGCTTCAGAAAATCGAGCACCCGTCCCGGCCCGCCCCTGACGAAAGCATCGGCGACCTCCGGGCGACGCAACGCCTCCCCGATCACGAGCCGCAAGACCCTCGGGTCCATCCGCTCGAAGGCGAAGTACGCCCGGCCGAGCTTCATCAGGGCCTCCTCCGGCGCCAGGTCCATGACCTTCGCGAGGTCGGTCACCGCCCTCACGACAGGCACCCTCTCGCCCAGAACCTCCTTGAAGAGCGCCTGCTTGTCCTTGAAGTACCAGTAGATCAAGGCCGGAGACCTTACCCCCGCCTCCCGCGCGATCTCCTTGACCGTCGCCCCCCCGAAACCCCGCTCCGCAAAGACCCGCAACGCGGCATCCAGGATCTCCCGCCGACGATCTACTTCCTCCGTGCGCTGCTCGGCCATCCGACTCCTTGAACGTGTATTCAAGAAGAACCCTACCAGCACTTGAACGCGCGATCAAGTGGCATTTGTAACTATTTTCGCGATACAGCGTGAACCCTGGAGTCGGCGGCGGGCTGGATTCTCCGGTTGGCGAGGCCCAGGGGGTCGCCGTCGTTTGACGGAGGTCCGGTGGGCGTGGGAGCCTGCCGGTGTGGGGGGGAATTCCAGCACGGGCGGTTCGGGATCGGCGGGGGAGCTCGTGAGCGTCGTCTCGCCCGGCGCTTATTGCGTCTCGGGCGGGGGCGGCGACGTGAGAGGGCGGGATGAGGGCCTGTACTTTCGGGACGCCCGCCACCTGTCGAGGTTGGAGCTCGTGGTGGGTGGAGAGGAGGTGGTGCCGCGGGCGGCTCTCGTGCGGGGCTCCGTGGCCCGGTTCGAGGGGAGCGCGACGGGGGCGGGGGTGCGGGTGGAGAGGCGGCGCGAGCCCGGGGGAGGGATGAGCGAGGAGATCCTGCTCCGCAACGAGACCGGCGCGCCCGTCGAGGTCCCCGTCGAGCTCCGCTGCGATGCGGACTTCGCCGACCTGTTCGAGGTCCGGGGCGTAGCACCGAGGAGACGCCGCGAGGTGTCGCGAGGAGTAGGGGAGGGTTTCGTGCGCTTCGTTTACGAGAACGGAGGCTTCCGGCGTGCGACGACGGTGCGCCTCTCGGGGAAGGGCGTGGAGCCCGTCTACGGGGAGGGCGGGGCGGCGTTTTCCCTGCGGCTCGGGGCCGGGGAGGAGCGGGCAGTTGTATTGTCCGTGGAGCTTGAGGAGGGTGGGAGGGTGGTGCCATGGGCGCGGGAGCGGCGGGCGCTCTACGCGGAGGCTCCCGCGTTGGAGACGGACCACGCGGCGCTGCGGGAGGCGTGGGCGGTCGGGATCGAGGACCTGGAGGCGCTCTCCTTCGAGGCGGGGGAGGGGCTTTACGTCCCGGCGGCGGGGGCGCCTTGGTACATGGCCCTCTTCGGGAGGGACGCCCTCCTCACCGCCCACGCGACGATGGCGCTCGGGCAGGGGCCTGCGAGAAGCGTCCTGAGGGCGCTTGCGCGGCTCCAGTCCGAGGGGTTCGACGACTATCGGGACGCGGAGCCCGGCAAGATCCCGCACGAGTCGAGGCTCGGGGAGCTGGCGGCCCTCGGCGAGGTGCCGCACTCTCCTTACTACGGCACCGTCGACGCGACCCCGCTGTTTCTCGTCCTGCTGAACGAGACGTGGCGCTGGACCGCCGACGACGCGTTCGCGAGGGAGATGGAGGAGCCTGCCCGACGGGCCCTGGCCTGGCTCCGCGAGCACGGAGACGGAAACGGGGACGGCTATGTCGACTATCTCTCCCGCTCCGAACGCGGCTTGAGAAACCAGGGCTGGA
>CADCVI010000059.1 GCA_902806105.1 uncultured Rubrobacteraceae bacterium | reverse complement strand
CGTCAACCTCATAGACAACCTCGATGCCCGGACCGCCATGTTCCTCGAGACCACGAAGAACGTCTCCCCCGGCGGATGGAGCCACCACGAGAACCCCCTGAAGCGCGCCTTGTACCTCCCCGAGGAGGGGGAGGCGAACGGAGGGGAACCCTCCTCGGTCCTCCCCGAAGCGTAGGGGGGATGGCCCTTACCTGCGCACGATCCTGACTGCGTCGGCGACGATGTGGCCCTTGCCAGCGGAGCGGTTCGAGACCTGGATCCAGCTCGCATCTCCGGTGTTCAAGGTATAGCGGCCAAGAAGGACCCACCTCCCGCCGTTGATCCTCTGATTGACGACCTTGCTGACCCAGCCGCTCGCCGTGTAGATCCGAAACTGCGTACGGTCGTTGTAGCCGGTGCTGGCCGGCCACCAGCCGTAGACGTCGTAGGTGTCCCTGGCAGGCACCTTGATCTTGAACCGGGCGGGGGCGTAAGTGGAGCCGGGGGCCGCGTACCTGTGAGTCGCCCCGTAATTGCCGGTTGCCCCATAGGAGCTGCTCTTCCAGTTGGTCGCCGCCGAGAAGCGCCCCGAGGTCGCGTTGTCCACCACCTGCGCGTATGCCGCGGTTGTTCCAGTGCCAGCGGCTTCCTGAACGTAGCTCATGTACTTTGTCCAGTTCCAGTTGCCGCCGGGGTCTGTGTGGCAACCGGCGCCGCCACCCGATCCGGAGCAGCCCGGAACTTCGGCGTGTCCGATGATGTGACTGCGGTCGATGGGGATCTTGTACTTCTTGCAGAGGTAAGCTGAGAGCCTCGCGGAAGAGCGGTACATAGCCTCGGTGAACCACTTGGGATCCGAGACGTAGCCTTCGTGCTCTATGCCGATGCTCGTCTGATTGTAGGGCCAGTAGCCGGCGTGGTACGCGATGTCCTTCTCCTGCACCGACTGGCCTATGGCGCCGTCGGAGGAGCGGATGGTGTAGTGGGCAGAGACCCCCGCGCGCGAATCCTTGAACCAGTTCAAGGCACCGGACCAGGACCCCTGCGTGACGTGAACAACGATCTTGTTTATGGCGTTCGAGGAGGGACGGCTCGCGGAGGTGTAGTTCCCGGAGTATGCTCCGTACCAACTGGAACCCGGGTAATCTGGAGTCGCCATCAGAGCACCCTCCCCTGGCTCGTCATCCGGGTTTGCAGGCTTCGCGCCTTCAACGACACCCGCTCGCCCCCCTTGGTGCGCTCCACGGCGCCCTTGAGGAGCGTCTCGGAGATCTGCTCCGCGTAGAGCTCGCCGCCGCCAATGCCGGCCACGGCTCGATACATCTTGCCGTTGCCGCCCCTGCCGTTCACCGCGCCGAGCCACCCGCCCAGGCTAGAGGGCTTCTTCCCCTGCGACTCCGCAAGCAGCGCCGCGCCGCCCATGATGTTCGCTTTACGGTCGGTCTTGAGCCGTGCTTCTGGAATCCCCGTGAGAAGCGATGCCTCGCCCAGAGTGTCCGACGACGGGTTCTGGACGAGGGCCATGATCCCGTACGACCCCCACCCGTGCAGGTCACCCCTCTCGTAGGCGCTCGCCTCCGGTGGGGGCATCTCCCAGCGCGTGTTGACGTAGCCCATCGCCAGCAGAACCTCTACCGGCACCGCATACTTCGCCGCTGCCTCCTCGAACTCCCTTTCGAGCTCCGAGGCCGGCTCGGCTAGAACGTCACCGGCCCCCACTGCCGCAAGCAGAAACGCACCCGTAACGCCCGCCCCGCTAAGCTTCAGGAAGCGCCGCCGATCCATACTAGACCGTGACCCTTCCGTAGATCCTGTCGAAGACATCCATCCCCCTCCAGATGGTTTTTTCATACCAAGGTGTTTGTCGGCCCAACGGGCCGAAAGCTTTAGAAGCCGTTGGAACCTATGGTACTAGAATTCTCTGCGGGATCGGAAGGGGGAGAGGGGCTAGCGCTTCTTGCGGCGGGGGGTCTTGTCTTCATCGTCGTCGTCGACGCCCGCGGTCAGCTCGGACTTGAACTCGTCCATCGAGCGACGGGCCTCGTTGACGAACCGGCCGAGGTCTCGGGCCATCTGGGGGAGCTTGCTCGGACCGAAGAGCAGCAGGAAGAGAACGGCTACAAGAACGATCTCTCCTGGACCAACCCCGAAACCCATGGGTCCAATATAACCCCCCGGGACGCACGTTACAACGCGCCGATCCTGGAGTGCCAGCGTATATACTGTCCGTTATGAAGACGTACCTTCTGCATCCGTCTCCCGAAACTATCGCGCAGGTCCACAGATGATCTCCTGGGGCATCGCCCGCTCCATCGCGGTCACGCTCGCCTCCAGGACGGAGGGACCCATCCCGGCGAAGCACGGCGAATTCGACTACGCGGCGGCCGTCGGGGAGTACCTGGGGCCTCTCGAGGACTTCACCGGGATCGACCTGAACCGCAGCGGCGAGCGCCCCATCAGGGTGGCGAGCCGGGCCGAGTGGATCGACTTCAACATCTCCAGCTTCGGCGCCCTTCTGGAGCCGATCTTGAAGCGAGCCTCCAAGACCAGCGGCAACGAGCTGACGTGGGCCTTCGGGGCCGCCACCCTGACCGCGCAGATGGGCTTCCTGCTCGGTTTCCTCTCCGCTCGGGTTCTCGGCCAGTACGACACTGGACCGCTCGCCGTAGGCAAGAGCGCCGCCTTGAGGAAGCCGGGGGAGCCGGGCGAGGTCTTTTTCCTCGATGGAAACATCGTCTCCGCGGCGAGGAGGCTCGGGGTCCCGGTAGAGGGTCTGAGGCTGTACATCGTGCTGCACGAGATGACCCACGCCCTCCAGTTCGAGGGACATCCGTGGCTGCGCGATCACCTCGGGAGCCTCGTCGAGGGCTTTACGGGCCCGCTCGCCGAGAAGCTCGGGGTGGCCGAAACCGTGAGGCGCATGACGGAGAACCTGCGCACCGGAGGGCGCTCGATCGAGCTCGTGATGACCGCGGGCCAGCGGAGCGCCTTCGACAAGATGCAGGGCACTATGAGCGTCATAGAAGGTTATTCGGACTACGTGATGCATCACGTCGGGAGCCGCGTGGTCCCCGGCTACGAGGACCTGACGAGGAGGATGGCGCGCAGCCGGCTGCACCGACCGCCCTTCGAGACCGCCATCTTCCGCCTCACCGGCCTCGACATGAAGCTGGAGCAGTACCGCATGGGCGAGGAATTCGCCGATGCGGTCGCAAAGCGCGCCGGCATGCAGGGTCTCAACCACGTCTGGGACGGCCCCGAGAGCATGCCCAGCCTCGCGGAGATCCGGGACCCCGGGCTCTGGATGGACCGAGTCCTCAAGGCGGCGTGAGGTGCCGGGTCACAGCCAGGAGCGACTGCCCTCTCTAGGCTACGAGTTCGCCCGCGAGGCCGAGGCGAGCGCCCACGCCGTGGAGCTTGACCGCCGCTTCACGCGCGAGGAGATCCTGGGCCTTCGCGTCTACCGGGTCCGCTGGAACGGCAACTACATCGTCGAGGCGACCTTCGCCAACGACATCACCCAGGACCGCATGAGGGATGCCCGCGCGCTCCTGGGCGAGTCCGGCTCCCCCGTCCACCCCGACGACCTCCTGGATTACAAACGCGCCTCCGAGGAGGGCGGGCTCTCCGGCTGGATGCGCCGCTTCTTCGGCGGATAAGGGCAACCGGCCGTACGAACGATTGCGGGGTAATCTCGCCGTCCCGGCACGAGAGCCGTTGGCGATACAAGCTCCGGGGCCCACGGACAGAGAGAAGCCCCATGGGGCGTAAGACTACCGGTGGACGGAGCGGGGGCTCCTCAGTCTATGCGCTGTTCGAGGCGCGTGATCTGCTCTCGAAGCTCTTCGATCTCTTGCTCCAGGTACTTCTCCCGGCCGCGGATGCGGGTGTAGCCGGACTGGAGTACGCGGCCGAGGCCGTTGACGGTCCGTACGGCCGTGCGCCCCACGAAGCGGGCGCCGCCGCCGAGGCCGCCGAGGGTGCTCTTGCCCGCGGAGCGGGCCGTGGGGGTAGCGGCGAAGAAGCCGGCGGCGAAGCCGGTGGTCGCCCCGACGACCGCTCCGAAAACGAACTTCGTCGAGCCTTCGCCCATACGTAAAAGCACTCCTCCCGGCTCCTTCTGCCTCCCGGCCTGACCGCGACGGGGGCAGTTTAGCACGGTGCCCATCGTCCCGGGACGGCCCCGCGTTATACTGGCGAGAGATGCTGGAAACGGGCACAAGAGAGCGGTTGCGCAGCCTCCCCGCGGTAGACGCGGTGCTGCGTTCCCCCGGCGCAGAATCGCTCGTCCAGCGCCACGGCCGCGCCGGGGCGACTGCCGCGATCCGGGAGGCCCTGGCTCACGCTCGCCGGGGTATCCTGTCCGGCGAACGGCGGGAGGCTTCGGAGGCGTCGCTGCTGACGGCCGCGTCCGGCATCCTCTCCGCGAGGGGCCTCAGGCGCGTCGTGAACGCGACGGGCGTCGTGCTCCACACCAACCTCGGCCGTTCGGTACTCTCCAGGGCGGCCGTCGAGGCGGCGGTCGGGGCCGCCTCCTCTTACTCGAACCTCGAGTACGACGTCTCCAGGGGCCAACGGGGCTCCCGCTACGACCACGCGGTCCCGCTCCTCAAGGAGCTGACCGGGGCCGAGGACGCCCTCGTCGTCAACAACTGCGCGGGCGCCACCCTGCTCGCCCTCTCGGCCGTCGTCGCCGAGGCGCGGGAGGAGGGGACGGCCGAACCGGAGGTCGTCGTCTCGCGCGGGCAGCTTATAGAGATCGGGGGCGGTTTTCGCATCCCGGAGGTGCTCGAGCTCTCCGGCGCCCGGATGCGCGAGGTCGGCACCACGAACCGAACCCGGCTCCGGGACTACGAGAAGGCCACGAACGAGAGCACCCGCGCGCTCCTCTGGGTCCACCCGAGCAACTTCGAGGTGCGGGGCTTCACTGAGTCCGTCGGGGTGGAGGAGCTTTCTTCACTCGGCCTGCCGGTGGTGGCCGACATAGGCAGCGGGGCGCTGCTGCCGATCAGCGACGAGCCCGTGGTCGAGAAGTCGGTGCGGGGCGGGGCCGCGATGACGATCTTCTCGGGCGACAAGCTCCTCGGGGGGCCTCAGGCCGGCATCGTGGTTGGTTCTTCGTTCTGGATCTCCGCCATGCGCCGCCATCCCCTGTGCCGCGCCCTCCGCGCCGACAAGCTCTGCCTCGCCGCCCTCGAAGCCACGCTCTACGCCTACCGGGAGGGCTCCGCCCGCGAGGACCTCCCAACCCTGAGGATGCTCGGCGCCCCCATAGAGGAGATGCGCGAGAGGGCCGTGCGGCTGGCGGCCGGGATCTCCGGGGCCGCGCCAAACCTCTCCGTGGACGTCGCCCCGTCCGTCGCCCGGAGCGGCGGGGGGACGCTCCCGCTCTACGAGGTGCCCTCCTACGCGGTGCGCATCACCGGCGGGGCATCCAGCGCCGATGCGGCGGCGGAGGCGTTGAGGTCCGCGGCGATCCCGGTGGTCGGGAGGGTAGCCGAGGGGCGCCTGTGGCTCGACGTCCGGACCCTGCTGGAGGGCGATGAGGAGGCGATCATCGACGCGGTAGGGGGCCTGGATGGATGAACTCCCTATAGCGCTAACCATCGGGACCGCCGGGCACGTCGATCACGGCAAGACCACCCTCGTCCGCCACATGACCGGCACGGATACGGACAGGCTGGAGGAGGAGCACCGGCGCGGCATCTCCATCGTCCCCGGCTACGCCGAGCTCACGCTGCCGAGCGGCCGCCGGGCGAGCCTCGTCGACGTGCCCGGCCACGAGCGGTTCGTCAAGAACATGGTCGCGGGCTCGACCGGCGTGGACGCTTTCCTGCTAGTCGTCGCGGCCGACGACGGCGTGATGCCCCAGACGAGGGAGCACCTCGACGTGCTGCGCGTCCTCGGCGTCTCCCGGGGCGTGGTAGCGCTCACCAAGATAGACGCAGTCGACGAGGAGACCGCGGAGCTCGCAGAGCTCGACGCCGCCGAGCTTCTGGAGTTCGTCGGGCTCGAAGCCCCGATCCTGCGCGTGAGCGGGGTGACGGGCGAGGGGATGACCGAGCTTCTCGACGCGCTCGACGGCCTCGCGGGAGATACGGCGGCCACGAGGTCCACGACGCTCGCCCGGCTGCCCGTGGACCGGGCGTTCGTCTTGAAGGGCATAGGGCTCGTGGCGACGGGGACGTTGTGGAGCGGAGAGGTCCGTCCGGGCGACACCCTCTACACCTCCGCCGGCCTCCGCCCGAGGGTGCGCGGCGTCCAGAACCACGGCCGGCCCGCCGGGGTCGCCCGCGCCGGCGCCCGGACCGCCCTTGACCTCGTCGGTATCGACGCATCCGGCCTCGAACCCGGCGACGTCCTGCTCTCGAGCCCCGTCTCCCCGACCCGCGCCCTCGACGCGCGCATCCAGCTTCTGGAGAGCGCCGCCCCCCTCAAGCACGGCACGCGCCTGCGCCTCTACCACGGTACCCGCGCGACGAACGCCCGGCTGCGCCTCTTCGACGATCCCGCGCTCCGGCCCGGGGAGAGCACCCCCGCCAGGCTCGTCCTCGAAGACGGCCTCGTCGTGCTGGCGGGCGACCGCTTCGTCCTTCGCTCGACGAGCCCCCAGATCACGATAGGCGGGGGTACGGTCCTCGATGCTGCCCCGGCGGGTCGCAGGCCGGAGCCGGGCTGGCTGGAGGCGCTAGAAAGCGGCGACGCCTCACGGATCGTGCCGCTTGCCCTCGCCAGATCCCGCGGCAGCGGCATGAGCGCCGAGGAGCTCTCCCTCGTCGTGCCCTCCGGCACCCTGAACGGCGGGCTCTCCGCGACCGAAGGCGACCCGGAGATCGCGAAGCTCGGGGATCTGTACGCCCCGGCCGCGGAGATCAAGGACGCCCGCAAACGCCTCATGAAGGCCCTCAAACGCCGCGCCGGCGAGAGGCCCGAGAGCCCGGAGCTCTCCGTCGCGGAGGCTAGGACCGCCACCGGCCTCGACGCCCGTCTCGCCGACGCCCTGCTCTCCGAGCTCTCGGGCGGCGATATACGGGTCGGGGACGGGGGCGTCCGGCTGCCGGACGCCGACGAGGTGCCCCCCGAGCTCGAGAGCGCGGCCGGGGAGGTCCTGAAGACCCTGCGCGACGCCGGCACCGAGCCGCCCACGATGGAGACGACGCCCGCGGTACGCCTGCTCCTAAAGCGCGGTGAGGCCGTGAGGCTCGGCGACGGGCTGTTCGGGGCCCGCGAGGCTGCCGAGCAGATCCTCGACTGTATAAAGGAGGCCTGCAGGCAGGACGGCGAGCTCTCCCTCGCCGCCTTCCGGGATAAGCTTGGCACGACTCGCAAGTTCGCCCAGGCGTGGCTGGAGTACGCAGACGCCGAGGGCGTGACACGAAGGGTGGGCGACGCACGAGTCCTGACCAGACGCTACCGCTGATCCGTATACTAGAATGCTCGACTGTTCGTGGAATGCGTGGGCCTGGTGGCCCGGCCGGTCTTCAAAACCGGTTTGCGGGCGTCCAACGTCCGTGGCGGTTCGATTCCCCCGCATTCCGCAAGGATCAGGTCGGCCCTCCGGCGAGGGGGCGCGCGGCCGTTGCCTAGCGGGCCGCGCCGCAGCCGCCGACGAGTGCCGAAGGGATGAAAGGCCAGAAAACCGGAGGTTTCACAGTGACGAGTTTCTCTCATATAGACGAGGAGGGCGCGGCGCGGATGGTGGACGTGGGCCAGAAGGCGGTGATCCGCCGCACCGCCACCGCCGCCGGCTCGGTCCTCATGTCTCCGTCCACCATCGAGGCGCTGAGGGAGAAGGCGTTGCCCAAGGGGGACGCTTTGAACACCGCCAGGATCGCCGGGGTCATGGCCGCGAAGAGGACGCCGGATCTGATCCCCCTCTGCCACGGCCTGAACCTTACGGGCGTGGACCTCGAGTTCGTGGTCCGGGAGGACGCCGTGGACATCACGGCGACGGCCCGCGTGAGCGACCGGACAGGGGTCGAGATGGAGGCCCTGACCGCCGTAAGCATCGCCGCCCTAACCCTCTATGATATGTGCAAGGCCGTGGATAAAGGCATGGTCATCGAGAGCGTCAGGCTCGTCGAGAAGACGAAGGAGGAGAGCCCTTCGTGAAGGTTTGCACGGTTGGGCGGCGACGCCCGTGCGAAACTTGGCTGGTTGAGCAAGCGTTCGGGGGAGCCGGGAGAGAGGCTCGCCCCGGCCCGAAGCGGTTCTAGGAGACTGAGATCGAGGGTGCCGTTCTTTATCCCGTCTTTCTCGACCTCGACGGCAAGCGTTGCGTCGTCGTCGGCGGGGGCGAGGTCGCCAACCGGAAAGCCAGAAAGCTTCTGCAGGCCCGGGCCGAGGTCGTGGTGATCTCGCCTGAGGTCAGGCCGGAGCTCGCGAGCATGGCCGTCGAGGTCCGCGAGAGGCCGTACGAGGAGGGCGACCTCGAAGGTGCTTTCCTCGTCTTCGCGACCACGGATCGGCGCGAGGTGAACGCGGCGGTGGCCAGGGAAGCTCAGGAGAGAGGCATCCCGGTCAACGTCGCGGACAACCCTTCCGAGGGCGACTTCGCCCTACCCTCTACGCTGAGGCGGGGGCACCTTCAGGTAGCGGTCTCGACGGGCGGGGCGTCGCCGACGCTGGCGCGCCGGGTCAGGCGCGAGCTTGAGGCCGCGTTCGGACCCGAGTGGGCTGGTATCGTGGAGGACCTGGGCAGGGCCCGAAAGAGCGGACACAAGGCAGAAGCGGAGATGGAGGAGGTGGTCGAGGAATGCTTGTCGCGGTTGCGGGGATGAGCCATCGCTCGGCCCCCATAGAGGTGCGCGAGAGGGTCGCGTTCGCGCCGTGCGCCGCCCGTTCCTTTGTGCGCCGGCTCAAGGATGCGGGGCTGGTCGCCGAGGCGGTGCTCATCTCGACGTGCAACCGGACGGAGCTTTACGCGGTCGCGGAGGGTTCCTCGGAGGACGTGCGCGAGAAGCTGCTCGGGGCGATGGCCGAGGAGAAAGGGATCGAAGCCGGGGTTCTCGAGAAGCACACCTACTGGCACGCGGAGAGCGAGGCCGTCGGGCACCTCTACCGGGTAGCGTCCTCCCTCGACTCGATGGTGGTTGGGGAGAGCCAGATTCTGGGGCAGGTCCGCGAGGCTTACCGGGCCGCAACGGAGGAGCTCTGCGCCGGTCCGATCCTGAACCGCCTCTTCCACACCTCCCTGCGCGTCGGCAAGGCCGTGCGCTCCGAGACGGGGATCGGGGACTCGTCCCTCTCCGTGCCGCACGTCGCCGTGAAGCTGGCCGAGGAGGTCTTCGGGACGCTCCGGGGCAGGACGGCGATGGTCGTCGGGGCGGGCGAGATGAGCGAGCTCGTGGTGCGCCACCTCGCGAGCCGGGGGATCGAGGAGGTCAGGATCACCAACCGCACCGCCTCCCGAGCCGAGGAGCTCGCGGGCAGGCTCGGCGGCGTGGCCGTCGGGTTCGACGCGCTCGCCGAGGAGCTGCCGGGCGTCGACGTCGTCGTCAGCTCGACGGGGGCCGGGGAGTGGGTCGTCGGGAGCGAGATCGTAGCGGCGGCGCTTGAGAAGCGCGAGGAGCCGCTGTTCTTTATTGATATCGCGGTGCCGAGGGACATAGACCCCGTGGTGCAAAACCTGGACCGTGCCTACGTCTACGACGTGGACGACCTTCAGGCGGTGGTGGAGCGGAACACCGACGATCGGGGCACCGCGGCGGAGGCGGCGGAGGCCATGATAGGGCCTGCCGTCATGGAGTACATGAGCTGGCTCTCGACGCTGCACGTCGCCCCGCTGATAAAGGAGCTCCGGGACGGGGCCGAGCGTATCCGGCGCCACGAGGTCGCCCGTGCCCTGAAGGGGATGGACCTCTCCGAGAAGGAGGCCGGGGCCGTCGAGAGGATGAGCCACGCCCTCGTCAACAAGCTCCTGCACGGTCCCATACAGGAGATAAAGGCGCTCGCCGAGAGGGGCTCGCCCGTCGAGGGCGCCGAGGTCCGCCGGCGCCTGCTGGAGCTCGAAGGCCTGGGCCTCGGCCTCTACCGCGCCGGGGAAGGTTCCGGGGCACCGTGAGCCGACAAGGTCCCGTCGTCCTCGGGACGCGGGGCTCCAAGCTCGCCCTCGTGCAGGCGAACGCCTGCGCCGAGAGCCTGCGGGCGACGGGGCTCGGCGTGGAGATCAGGATCATCAAGACCACGAGCGAGCAGCAGCCGGAGACCCCGCTCAGGGTGATAGACCGTCGCGACGTGTTCACGCGCCAGCTCGACGAGGCGCTGCTGGCGGGGGAGATCGACCTCGCCGTCCACTCCCTCAAGGACGTGCCGACGGAGCCGCCGGAGGGGATAGTGCTCGCCGCGGTCTCCGAGCGCCACGACCCGTCGGACGCCCTCGTTTCGGACGGCGGCTACGACGTCGACGGCCTGCCGCGGGGGGCGGTCGTGGCGACGTCGAGCGTCCGGAGGAGGTCGCAGCTGCTAAACCGCCGCCCGGATCTCGAGATAGTGGAGATCCGGGGGAACGTGGATACGCGGGTGCGCAAGATGCGGAGCGGGGCTGCGGACGCGCTCGTCCTCGCGCGCGCCGGGTTGCAGCGGCTCGGCCTCGATGCGGAGGTGCCGCACGCGGTCCTCGGTCCCGAGACTATGCTCCCGGCCGTCGGGCAGGGCGCCCTCGCCGTCGCCACCCTAGCGGACCACGAGTTGCGCGGGGAGATCCGCGCCGCCCTCAACCACGGTCCCTCCGAGGTGGCTGCCCTGACAGAGCGGGCGCTCCTCAACGAGCTCGAAGGAGGATGCCGGGTACCGGTCGGGGCGCTGGCCCTCGTGAGCGGCGGGGAGATACGGCTCCAGGGCCTCGTCGCCTCGCCCGACGGGGCACTCTTGTACCGCGACGAGGCCAAGGGAGGGGAGCCCGAGGAGGTCGGGCGGCGGCTGGCCCGGGAGCTTCTGGGGCGGGGCGCGGGCGTGATCCTCGACGAGATCCGGGAGGTGAGGAGCTAGCGTGATCTACCTCGTAGGCAGCGGCCCCGGCGACCCGGGCCTGTTCACCGTGAAGGGCGTCGAGTGCATGAGGCGTGCCGACGCCGTCGTCTACGACCGGCTCGCCCCCGAGGTCCTGCTCTCCCACGCCCCGGCGCGCGCCGAGAGAATCTACGTCGGCAAGAAGCCAAAGGCGCCGACGATGCCGCAGGAGGAGATCAACGCGACCCTCGTCCGTCTCGGCAGGGAGGGCAAGACCGTCGTGCGCCTCAAGGGCGGCGACCCGTACGTCTTCGGCCGGGGCGGCGAGGAGGCGCTGGCCCTCCTGGAAGCCGGCCTCCCGTTCGAGGTAGTCCCAGGGGTGACGAGCGGGATAGCGGCCCCCGCCTACGCCGGCATCCCCGTGACGCACCGCCACGTCTCGACGTCCGTGGCGTTCGTCACCGGCCACGAGGACCCGGCAAAGGGCACGGAGGACGTGGACTGGAAGGGCATCGCGGGCGGCGCCGAGACGCTCGTCCTGTACATGGGCATCGGCCGCCTCCGCGAGATCTCCAGACGTCTCGTCTCCGCCGGACGCCCCCCCGAGACCCCCGTGGCCTGCGTCCGATGGGGTACCCGCCCCGAGCAGCAGACCGTCACCGGCACCCTGGAGACCATCGCCGACAGGATAGAAGAGGCGAAACTAAAGGCCCCCGCCATCACCGTGATAGGGGACGTCGTAGCCCTCCGCGAGGACGGCCTCGACTGGTACGAGAGGCGCCCGCTCTTCGGGAAGAGAATCGTCGTTACGCGCGCCCGGGCGCAGGCCGGCGAGCTGAGCCGCGAGCTCGAAGCCTTGGGCGCCGAGGTCCTGGAGTTCCCGACGATACGGATAACGCCCCCCACGGACTTCGGCCCGCTCGACGATGCGATCGCCGGCCTCGACTCCTTCGGCTGGATCGTCTTTACGAGCGCGAACGGCGTGGCGGCGTTCGTGGAGCGCCTGGGCCACCATGGGCTAGACCTGCGCGCCATACCGCGCGGGGCGAAGCTCGCCGCCATAGGCCCCGCGACCGCCGATGCCCTGCGCGCCACTGGCCTCCGGGTCGACGTGGTACCGGAGGAGTACCGGGCCGAGGCGCTGCTGGAAGCCCTGCTCCGTGGCTCCCCGGCCGGGGGGAAGGTCCTGATCCCGCGCGCGAAGGTCGCGCGGGAGATCCTGCCGGAGAAGCTGCGGGAGGCCGGGTTGGAGGTCGTAGTGCCGCCGGCCTACGAGACGGTGCCCTCGGAGGAGGGGAAGGAAGAGGTGCGGGAGGGGCTCCTCGCCGGAGACGTGGACTGCGTGACCTTTACGGCCTCCTCGACGGTCGAGAGCTTCGTCGGGGCGTTCGGCGGCGAGGCGGGGAGCCTCCTGTCGCGCACGAGGGTGGCGTGCATCGGCCCGATCACGGCGGAGACCGCCCGCGGGCACGGCATCCGGGTCGACGCGGAGGCCACGGAGTACACTATCCCCGGGCTCGTGGACGCGGTCGCCGGCCTCTTCGCCGAACCGCGCCCGGAGGCTGTGGTGCCCGCGAAAAAGGATGGTTGACTTATGGCATTCCCGATCCAGCGTCTGAGAAGGACCCGTCGCACCGGCGCCCTGCGCGGGCTCGTGCGCGAGACCGAGCTCTCTCCCGGCGACTTTATCTACCCGATCTTCGTCGCGGCGGGGGAGGACGTGAAGCGCCCCATCCCCTCGATGCCCGGCATCTTCCAGCTCTCCATCAACCACGCCGTCGAGGAGGCGCGCCGGGCCCACGAGCTCGGTATCCCGGGCGTCCTGCTCTTCGGCATCCCCGACGAGAAGGACGAGGCGGCGAGCGGGGCGTACGATCCGGAGGGCGTCGTGCAGCTCGCCACGCGTGCCATAAAAGACGCGATGCCGGAGCTTCTGGTGGTGGCCGACCTGTGCCTCTGCGAGTACACGAGCCACGGCCACTGCGGGATCGTGGACCACGACCGCGGCGAGGTTCTGAACGACGTCAGCCTCCAGCTTCTCGCCCAGACTGCCGTCTCCCAGGCCGAGGCAGGCGCGGATATCGTGGCGCCGTCTGACATGATGGACGGTCGCGTCGGGGCCATACGCGCCGCGCTCGACGCCGAGGGCTTCGAGGAGACCCCGATCATGGCCTACTCCGCGAAGTACGCCTCCGCCTTCTACGGCCCGTTCCGCGAGGCCGCGGACAGCGCCCCGCAGTTTGGCGACCGGCGCGGCTACCAGATGGACCCGGCCAACGCCCGCGAGGCCCTGCGCGAGACAGCTTTGGACATCCAAGAGGGCGCCGACATCGTTATGGTCAAGCCCGCGCTCCCGTACCTGGACGTCGTCCGGCGCGTCCGCGAGGCGACCGACCTGCCCGTCGCCGCGTACAACGTCAGCGGCGAGTACTCGATGCTAAAGGCCGCCGCCCAGAACGGCTGGCTCGACGAGGAGCGGGCGGTGCTGGAGACCCTGACGGGGATCAAGCGGGCCGGGGCCGAGATCATCATCTCCTACCACGCCCCCGACGCCTCCCGCTGGCTACAGAACTGACCGCGACGGGTAAGCCGTATTACCGCTCCATGCCGGAGAGCGCGCTATAAATCACACAAAAGCTTTTGGAGGTAGAACACCGCTTGCACGGTAGCGAGACAGGCGCGAGCGCCAAAGAGGTTTTGCAGATGGACCGCTCCGCGCGGCTCATGGAACGAGCCGTAAAGCGGCTCCCCGGCGGGGTCAACAGCCCGGTTAGGGCGTTCCGCTCGGTCGGTGGCGACCCTATCTTTATGCAGCGCGGCGAGGGCTCTCGCATCTTCGACGCGGACGGGAACTCCTACATCGACTACGTGATGAGCTACGGGCCGCTCGTCCTCGGCCACGT
>CADCVI010000058.1 GCA_902806105.1 uncultured Rubrobacteraceae bacterium | reverse complement strand
CGCCACCGCCGCTCTGTCCGCCTCCGCCGCCGCCACACGAGGCGAGGAGGGTGAGGGCGGCGAGCATCAGGACGACCGCCGCTATCTCTCTGAGGCGGGAGCTAGTGCGATGATTGGGGTGCTGTTGCGTGGTCTGCAAGGGGACCTCCACGATTTCTTGTGTGCTACTGCTCGTCTTTCCGCGGTCCAGATTTTACAGGGCTGGTGCCGGGGCTGCTCGTGGCTAACGCGGCTCGTAGACGTCGTAGAGGATGGGCTCAATACCCTCGTCGCCTACCCCCGAGCGGTACTGGATGTAGTGCGCTCGCTGGAGGTAGGACAGGGCGGTCTTCACGCGTCCCTGGAGGGCCGGTATCTCGGCCTCGAAGGATTCGAGCTTGTCGGGGTCGAGGATCAGGTCCTCCTCGTCGTTGTCCTGCCATTCCTCCCAGAGCTTGCGCCACAAGCTGTCGAGCTCCGGGGAGAGGGGATCACGCTGCATATATTAGGCTTCCTCTCTGTGCTTGCGTAGCTCGAAGACGACGTGCGAGAGCTCCGGTACGAGGAGCTTCTCCACGGCGAGGCGCACGGCGTTTCGCGAACCCGGCAGGCACGCGACGAACCTGGAGCCTGATGCGCCCGCGACGGCGCGGCTCAGGAACGCGGCCGACCCTATCTCCTCGTAGGAGAGGGTGCGGAAGATCTCGCCGAAGCCGTCGAGCTTTTTGTCGATGAGGCGGCTGGCCACCTCGTAGGTCGTGTCCCGGGCCGAGATGCCGGTGCCCCCGGTCGTCACCACCGCGTCCACGTCGCGGCGGTTCAGCAGGCCCCTGAGCGTCTCTTCTATCCTCGGTGCGTCGTCCGGGACGATCTCGCGGTGCACGATCTCGTGCCCCACGCCCTCCAGGAGCTCGACAGCGGTGTTGCCGCCCGTGTCGGTCTCGGGCGTGCGCGAGTCACTGATGGTGACAACGGCTACCCGGACGTGGTCCGGGGAGGACTCGCGGTGCTGGCGCACGCTCTCGCTCACAAGGCCCCTCCTATCGGACCCTGGAGGAACGGGTTCGTCGCGCGCTCCCTGCCTATGGTGGTCGCGGGGCCGTGGCCGGAGAGGACGCGCGTCTCGTCCGGCAGCGGCAGGAGCCGCTCCTCGATGCTCCTCAACAGGGTCTCCATGCTGCCGCCCGGCAGGTCCGTGCGGCCCACGCTCCCCGCGAAGAGGGCGTCCCCCGAGAAGACGAGGTTCTCGCCCTCGACGAGGAACGAGAGGTGGCCCGGCGCGTGGCCGGGGGTGTAGAGGGCGTGAAGGCGCAGCGGGCCGACCTCGACGACCTCCGAGTCGGCTATGTTCCGGTCGACCTTGGGGACCTTGCCGAAGCGCATCCCCATCATCATTGCCTGCTGGGGGACGGTCTGGAGCATCGCCTCGGCCTCCTCGTGCATGAGGACCGGGCAGGCGTACTCGTCCACGAGCTGGGCTATCGCGCCGACGTGGTCGATGTGGGCGTGGGTGACGATAATCTGCGAGATCTCCAGGTTCGTCTGCTCGACGGCTATGGAGATCCGGGCAGCCTCGTCGCCGGGATCTATGAGGGCTCCCGTCCCCGTTGCCTCGTCGCCCAGGATGTAGCAGTTCTCCTGGAACGCGCCGACGGTTATGGACTGGACGATCACGCGGTCGCCTCCCGCCCGGCGCGGCCCCTCAGAAATTCCACGAGGAGGCGGGCAGGCGTCCCCGAGCCGCCCTTCGGCGTGTAAGAGTTCCTGGCCTTGGCGCTGTAGGCGACCCCCGCGATGTCGAGGTGGACCCAGGGGTAGTCGACGAACTCCTTGAGGAAGGCACCGGCGGTCAGGGCGCCGCCGTAGCGTCCGCCCGAGTTTCTGAGGTCGGCGGTGTTGCCCCGGATCTGCTCCGTGTACTCGTCGAAGAGGGGGAGGTGCCAGGCGCGCTCCCCGGAGGCCTCGCCCGCGTTTCGGACCTCCTGTATCAGCGCGTCGTCGTTGCCCATGAGGCCCGAGGCGTGGTCCCCGAGGGCGACGTGGCACGCGCCGGTCAGGGTGGCGCAGTCGATAACGGCGGCCGGATCGTAGCGTCTGGCGTAGGAGAGGGCGTCGGCCAGGATCAGACGTCCTTCGGCATCCGTCGTGACGATCTCCGCGGTCTTGCCGGAGTGGAGCTTCAGGACGTCGCCGGGCTTGAAGGCATCGCCCCCGGGCAGGTTCTCGGTCGACGGGACGAGGGCGACGACGTTGACGGCGAGACCCAAGGCCCCCACGGCGTCCATCGCCCCGAGGACGGCGGCCCCGCCGCTCATGTCGAACTTCATGTCCTCCATGCCGGCCGTCGGTTTTATGGAGATGCCGCCCGAGTCGAAGGTGACGGCCTTCCCGACGAGGACGACAGGGGCCTCCTCTCCGCCGCCCCTGTGCTCCAGTACGATAAAGCGCGGCTCGTTCGTGGCCGAGCGTCCTACGGTCGCGAGGCCGTTCAGGCCCTCCGACTCGATCCCGGCGCGGTCCAGGATCGTGACGTCCATCCCGTGGCGCTCCCCGATCTCGCGCGCCCTCCCTGCGAGAAACTCGGGTGTTGCGGTGTTCGAGGGTTCGTTCTGAAGGTCCCTGGCGAGCACGCCCGCCGCCGCGAGCTTCGCGCCCGTTTCGGCCCCCTCCGCTACGCCCTCGTCGTCCGAGATGATGGTGAAAACCGAGAGCTCGTGGCCCTCGGCCTTCGTCTTGTAGCGGTCGAAGCGGTACAGCCCGAGGGCGGCGCCCTCCGCTGCTGCCTCCGCCGCCGCGACGCGGGCGGCGGAACCGTCACCGACGGGCAGGGCCAACGCCGCGCCGTCCAGCTTGAGCGCGCGAGCGCGCGTCGCCGCCGTCGCCGCGGCCCGGCGGAGGGCGTCGAGCCCGAAGGAGGATCGGTCGCCGAGGCCGACGAGTAGGAGTCTCGGGGACGCGAGGCCACCGGGGTTGTAGACGAGGGTCGAGGAGCCCTTCTTGCCGGAGAAGTCCCCGTCCTTCAGCACCTCGGCGGCATCGCCCAGCGCCTCCCGCGGCAGTTCCTCTCCCTCGAAGACGCACACGGCTACCAGGTCTGCTTCGACCCCCGCAAGCCCGCCGCCGACTGTCTCGATCCGAACCAAGCTGGATCCTCCTCCGATAAGTGTAGATCCGTCCCCGCCCCGGGAACGCGTTGATTATAGGGCAAAGAGGACCGCCCTCCGCCGCTTACCAGCGTGTCCTGTACGGGCTGGCAATGCAACCCTCAGTCGTGATCACGACCCCCAACGAGGCCGAGAACATCGGCGCGCTCCTCTGGACCCTCTCGCGAAGGCCCGAACCCCGGTAGGTAGGCGTCTCCGACGGCGTCTCGACGGCCGGCACCCGGGAGACCATACGCGCCAGCGAGACACTGCTCGTCGAAACGTCGCCCGGACGCGGCATTCAGCTGTGGGCCGAAGCTCGCGAGGCCGTGGGCGATATCCTGCCAGCACATCGCGGTCCGTATGGGGTGTTCTTCGACGACATCGCGTGGGGTCCACCCCGACCGTGGACCGCCAGACCATACAGAGGGCGCGGTAGGCCGGCCCCTTCACGCACGAGGGGATGACTCACCACGCGTCGACATCCTGGAAGACCTCGCCCGCCTGGGAGGAGAGCCAGGGCTGGACCCCGGCCGTGCGCCGCTTACCGCCAGGGCGGTCGAGAAGCTACCGAAGACCCTGTATCTCCGTGGCGACGCGCGGCGCGAACTTCGTTCGCCACCACGATCCCGCCGGCCAAAGGGAGCGGCCACCGGGGCGATGGTCCGCCTGCCGGACTATCGCCCCGGGAAACAGGAGCCCGTCGCTTGGGTGTTTTGCCCCAGAGTGTGCGTCTCCCGAGCTGTGTCGGGGAAAAGTAAGGGGCGCGGTGTTATCCGCGCCCCGAAGCTCGATGCCTGAAGCCGGTGGGCTAGAGGATCGGCAGGTACTTCTGGATCTCGTAGGGCGTGACCTGCATGCGGTACTCGTCCCACTCCTCGCGCTTGACGTTGAGGAGGCGGTTGTAGACGTGCTCGCCGAGGGCCTTGTACAGGATCTCGGAGTTTTCGGCCTCCTCGATGGCCTCGCCGAGGGAGCCCGGGAGGCTCTCGATGCCCATCTTCTCGCGCTCCTCGTGGGAGAGGTTGTAGAGGTTGCGCTCCATCGGCTCGGGGAGCTCGTAGCCCTTCTCGATGCCTTCGAGCCCGGCGTGCAGGAGGCAGGCCATCGTGAGGTAGATGTTCGCGGCCGGGTCCGGGCAGCGGAGCTCCATCCTCGTGGACTTCTCCTGGCCCGGGTGGAAGCCCGGGACGCGCACGAGCGCCGAGCGGTTCTTGCGGCTCCAGGCGATGTACACCGGGGCCTCGAAGCCGGGGACGAGGCGCTTGTAGGAGTTGACGTTCTGGGCGAAGATGATCGAGAGCTCCCGCGCGTGGCGGAGCTGCCCCGCGATAAACGACTTCGCGGTGTCGCTGAGGAAGTACTGGTCGTCCGCGTCGAAGAACGCGTTCTTGTCGCCCTGGAAGAGGCTCTGGTGCGTGTGCATGCCCGAGCCGTTCTGGTTCTGAAGCGGCTTCGGCATGAACGTCGCGTAGACGCCGTGGCGCGTGGCGATCTCCTTGACGACCGTCTTGTAGGTCATCACCTTGTCGGCCATCTTCATCGCCTCGTCGAAGCGCAGGTCGATCTCGTGCTGGGAGTGGGCGACCTCGTGGTGCGAGTACTCGACGTGGATGCCGAACTGCTGGAGCGCCAGCACCGTCTCGCGCCTCAAGCTGGTCGCGGCGTCGAGCGTCGTCAGGTCGAAGTAGCCGCCGAAGTCGAGGGGCTCGGTGCTCAGGGAGTCCTTGAAGTAGAAGAACTCGAGCTCGGGGCCGACGTAGAAGTTGTCGAAGCCCATCTCGTTCGCCCGCTCGAGCGCCCGGCGAAGCACGTGGCGCGGGTCGCCGACGTAGGGGTCGCCGTCGGGGGTCTGCACGTCGCAGAACATCCTCGCTACCGCGTTCTCCTTCGGGCTCCAGGGGAAGACCTGGAAGGTCGAGGGATCGGGCATGGCGATCATGTCCGACTCTTCGATGTCGTTGTAGCCCGTGATGGAGGAGCCGTCGAACCCGAGCCCGCCGTCGAGCGCATCGTCTAGCTCCTCGACCGTGAGCGCGAAGCTCTTCAAGGTCCCGAGCATGTCCGTGAACCACATGCGAATAAACTTGACATCCGCTGCTTTTGCCTGCTGCAATACCTGCTGCTTGGCCTGCGCGTCCAAATTTGCCTCCCGTCTGTGTGTCGCTCTATCCTTGTTGGAATGGTGGGTCCATCCCGCTACCACGAGTCTTTCGCAGCCTACCTGGGCCATAATATGTAGACGGGAAGCCGGTGAGTAGGGCCCCGGGTACAAGCAAGAAGACCTTCGGGGGCCGAATTTTTAGCCACGTGTATAAAAAGCCCCCCTCCGCCTCCCCGGGTGAGGGCTAGACGGTGCCGGGGTAGAATTGAGAGACGCGGGGGACTTCCACCTTCGCCGGGACGAGCGAGTATCGACGGAGGGGTAGAGATGGAGAACGGGCCGCAGGACAGGACGGAGGATCGTCGGAGGAGGACCGGTCCTCTCGGGGAGACGGGGGACGATGGGGAGGCCACGCGACGCGTCCCGGCCTCAAACGATCCCGCGGAGGACGAGACGCGCCGCGTCTCCCAGGGCGAGCGCGAAGGGGCCGAGACGCGCGTCATCCGGACCCCCGGCTCGCCCGGTTCTCAGACCGAGGAGCAGGCCTATCCGAGGGGCTACTTCGAGGCGAACGAGGAGCGCGAGGAGCGGCTGCGGGACATGTACGGCGGGGTGGACTGGCTCGCGAGCTTCGTGGGGTGCCTGATCGCGGTCCTCACCGCGCTCGCGCTCCTCGCGCTCTCGGGCCTCGTGCTCGTGCCGCTCGGGTTTACGCTGAACCTGGCGGGAAGGGAGATCGGGGCGGCCATCATCACCGGGCTGGTCGTCGTCGGCCTCGTCCTGTTTCTGGCCTACCTCTTCGGTGGCTACGTCGCGGGCAGGATGGCGCGCTTCGACGGCGGTCGCAACGGGATGATGAGCGTGGCCTGGAGCCTCGCTCTGGTCCTGCTCGTCGCGGCGGTCGGGAGCTTCCTGCCCGGCGAGTTCTTCAACGTCTTGCAGGAGTTCGTTCAGAACACGGTCCTGCCGACGGTCGGCGGCCTGACGGAGCTCGGGCTCGCGGGGGCCGGTATCATCGTCGGTGCGCTCCTCCTGGCGCTTCTCGGGGGCTTCCTCGGCGGACGCCTCGGAGCCCGCTACCACTCGGGCATAGACGGAAGCATCTAGGACGGCCGATACGGACGGACCCCGTTCGTTGTGCTTCCTCGCACACGGGGATCGGCGGGGTCGAGTATATTCTCGCGCAGCCATGCCGTAGATTCCGGAAAGAACTCAGGGATGGAAACGACGCGCGGGAGACACTTGCTTCAAGAGACGGGCCTGGTAAGAGTAGGGACGAAGGAGAAGGGGTTCTCCTACGTCTACCCGGACTCCGGTGAGGAGGTGCGCGAGGAGAAGGTTCGCGAGCGCATCCAGGGGCTCAGGATACCGCCGGCCTGGGAGGGCGTGAGGGTAGCGCGCGGGCCCTCCGCCAAGGTACAGGCGGTCGGCTACGATTCGGCGGGGAGGCTCCAGTACGTCTACCACCGCAAGTACCGCGAGCGCAAGGAGAAGGAGAAGTTCGACCGCATCCTGCGCTTCGGCGACATGCTCCCAAAGATGCGGCACGTCACGAGCGAGCACCTCGACCACGAGAAGCTCGACCGCGAGAAGGTTCTGGCCTGCATGACGCGGCTCATCAACGCTGCGTATTTCCGGGTGGGGGATGAGCGGTACGCGAAGGAGAACAAGACCTACGGCATCGCCACCCTGAGGCGCAAGCACCTCACCATCCGCGGGGACGAGATGATCTTCGAGTACCGGGGCAAGTGGGGGCAGAGCCAGCGCAAGTGCATCACCGACGCGAGGCTTCGCGAGGTGGTCGAGAAGTGCGCGGCGCTCCCTGGTTACGAGATCTTCAAGTACAAGGAGGGCGGGAAGGTCCGGGACGTGAAGAGCCGCGACCTCAACGTCTACATCAAGGAGGTCATGGGGCCGGAGTTCACGCCGAAGGACTTCCGCACCTGGGCGGGGACCCTCGTCGCGGCCGTCAAGCTCGCGGAGCTCGGTGCCGCGGAGGATGAGAAGCAGGCCAAGAAGAACGTCCTCCAGGCGATAGACGCGGTCGCGGAGAGGCTCGGGAACACGCGGGACATCGCCCGGTCATCGTACGTCAGCCCGCGCGTGATCGAGCACTATCTGGAGGGGGCGGTGATCGCGCGGCAGGCCGAGCGCATCGAGGAGGTTATAGCCGCCGAGCAGGGCGACCTCACCAGGGACGAGGAGTCCCTCCTGGAACTTTTGCAGAGGAAGCTCCGCCGCGAGCTCGAGAAGGCCGCGTAGTAGAATCTTCCGATCGAAGACGGCCCACGAGGCCCAAGCTACCGATACGGAGGACACCATGCTCAAGAGCATCGCACTCAAGCTTCTGAAGAACCCGCAGGCTCGCAGCCTCGGGATAAAGCTGCTAAAGAACCCGCGCGTGCAGCGGGAGATCATCAAGCAGGTCTCGCGCCGCTTCAGCGGCAGGTAGAAACGGAGGGCTACGCCCCCCCGACCGCCGCTCCCCGCCGCAGCCCTTCGAGCAGGCCGAGCGCCGCACCGGACGAGACGGCCTCGCGGGCCCTCGATACGTGCCCCGCGAGCGTCGTCGCCTCGTCCGCGAGCCAGAGCCTGAGCGCGGCGTTGTAGAGCACGAGGTCGAGGACCGGGCCTTCTCGCCCGGAGAGAGCGCCAAGGAGGCTCTCGGCCTCGGCCTCCTCGCCCTCCCACGGAATGTCTCCCCTCCCCACACGCCCGAGGCCCAAAGGTTCCGGCGCGACCTTGACGTCCTCGTCGCCCCCGGCGCTCACCAGCAGCAGGGAGGACGCGCCGTCCAGCGGGGCCTCGTCCGAGCCCTCGACCGCCTGGAAGACGAGGGCCCGCTCCACGCCGAGCGCCCTCAGGGCGTCGGGCATGGTTTCGAGGAAGGGGCGGCGGTGGGTTATGCCGATCATCATCCGTGCCCCGGGGACGGGGGAGACCAGCTTCTCCGCGACGTTCAGCGCGGTCCTGCGGACCATCTCCCGCCGGAGCTGGCGCAGGGCGTCCAGCTCGGGCAGGTAGCGCCTCGGGGAGACCGCGGCGAAGCCGTCGTTCGCGAGGGATGCTGCGGCCTCGCCGAGCGTCTGCGGGGCACTGATGCCGAGGTTCCGCAGGGCGTCGAGGTTCGTGCGGCCGGATTTCGGGGGGACGTCCTCGCCCGCGAACATCACGACCCTGCCGCCCGCGGCGGCGGCCACGAGGGAGGAGGCCGCCCCAACGTTCCGGGTGCGGAGCTTCCCGTCGAAGCCGCCGGCGACGGCGACGGTGGGCCGGCCGGGCGGTGCGTCTATGGGACGGATCAGGGCCCTCATACCCGCGGCTATGCCCGCGAGCTCTCCGGCGCCGCTGCCCTTGGCGCGGCAGATCAGGAAGAAACCCGCGGCCTGGGCCGGGGTGGCTACGCCGCGGAGGATCAGCTCCGTCGCCTCGCGGGCTGTCTCGGGGTCGAGGTCCTGCAAACTGTCCGGTCCCCGCGCCAACTCCTTGAGGTAGGGCGCGAACGCCTCCCAACCCTCGCCCAAACCGCCTTCCTCCTCTCGTAGCGCCGTCGTACCCGCGGCCCGTTTCTCCGTTCGTGAGGGCCGGAGTAGCCGGGGCGCGTCTTCGCGTCACCGGCTCTCTGTATCCTCGAGGTACCGCCATGCCTATTTACCACGTTCCGGGGGGCCGAGACTACTACTCCTGGCCCGTACCGCGATAGAGAAAGGGAGCCTGCTGCGTCGCACGGGGACCGAGACTCCTCATGCTCGGACTACGAGCGGCCCGTGCGTCAGACGGGGCTCGCCGCTCCCAGGGAGGCCAGGGCCCGGACGTCCAGGTAGACCGAACCGTCCTCTATCCTGACTGGAAAGGTGAACGTGCAGGAGAGCGAGTCGTCGTTCTGCACCCGTCCGGTGCTCAGGTCGATCTTGCGGGCGTGCAGCGGGCAGGTGACCGCTCCGGCGGCCACGTCCCCGTCGGAGAGGGGGCCGCCCTTGTGGGGGCAGACGTCGTAGACGGCGTAGAAGCCCTCCTCCGTGTTGAACACGCCTACGTAAAAGCCTCCGACCTCGACCCTGCGCCCTTCGAGGAACGGCACGTCCTCCTCGGCGCAGACCCTCGTCCAGCTCTCGCTACCCGTCATTGACCACCCCCGCAAACTGGTTTTTCGTCTTGTTGTTGATGCGTTCCTGCCACGGGTCGAACGAGGCGGCCTTCGCTTCTCCGAGCCGTTCCCTGAGCTCCTCCGGCTCCCCGGAGCCCTCGGATAGGACGTGCTTCTTTATCTCTTCGAGGCCGACGCGCGGGACGAAGTCGTAGGTGCGTTCCTTCCAGCGGCCGTTCTCCCGGTAATATTGGAAGAATGCCTTTACGACCTTCACGGCCTCCTCGTGGGTCTCGACCGTACACAGGAGGTCGCCCTTTCGGACCTCCATGCCGGCGGCACCCCCGACCCAGACCTGCCAGCCGCCTTCTATCGCGATCACGCCGACGTCCTTGACCGTCGATTCGGCGCAGTTTCTGGGGCAGCCGGAGGCAGCCATCTTGACCTTCGCCGGGGTGTACAGGTTCTCGAACGCCTCTTCGAGCTCTATCCCGAGCCCTGTCGAGTCGCCGACGCCGAAACGGCAGAACTCCGTGCCGACGCAGGTCTTGACCTGACGGAACGCCTTGCCGTACGCGAACCCCGAGGGCATCCCGAGGTCCTCCCACGCCTTCGGCAGGTCTTCCTTCTTGACGCCGAGAATGTCGAGGCGCTGGGAGCCGGTTATCTTGATCATGCGCGCCTCGTACCGTTCGGCGACGTCGGCGATGCGCCGGAGCTCATCGGCCGTGGTGACGCCGCCGCGCGTCCGGGGCACGATGGAGAACGTCCCGTCGTTCTGGATGTTGCCGTGCACGCGGTCGTTTATGTGGCGGGCGTGGCGCTCCTCCTCGTGGCGGTTCGCGTTGACCTCGCTGACGACGTACGTCAGGCCGACCTTGCAGTCCGAGCAGACCTTGCCGGCCCCGCAGGACTCTCCCAGGGCGCTGACGCTCTTGATGCCGCGTTTCCGGACTATGCCCCGTACGTCCTCGGTGGAGAGGCCCATGCACTTGCAGAGTTCCTCCTTCTCCTGCACCGGGCCGCCGGTCGCCTCTTCGAGAATTGTCTTGATGATGGGTTTGCAGCTCCCGCAGGAGGCCCCTGCCTTCGTGGCGGCGCCGACCTTGGCGACGCTGTCCGCGCCCTTCTCGGTGATGGACAAGAGGATCTGGCCCTTCGAGACCCCGTTGCAGTCGCAGACCTGGGCGTCGTCGGGGAGCGGGGGGGCCTTGGTCCCGCCCCCCGAGCCGAGGATGAGATCCGCGTACTCCCGTGCCTCGGCCCCCTGGCGCACCGCGCCGAGAAGCTGCGGCCCGCCGGTCGTGTCGCCGAGCAGGACCACGCCGACTACCTTGCCGCCGCGCACCACGGCCTTGCGGTAGACGCCCTTGACCGGGTTGGAGGTCAGGATGGCCTCGGAGCCCGCCTCCTCGCCGTAGACGTCGCCCGCGGATTCGAGGTCGACGCCCATGACCTTGAGGCGCGTGGCGGTGCCGCCGGGGACGTAGCGGGCCTTCCCGTCGCCCCGGAGGCGGCGCGACAGGACACGGACCTGCTCCAGCGCGGGCGCGACGAGCCCTATTGTCTTCCCGCCGTGCTCGGCGCACTCGCCGACGGCGTAGACGTCCTCGGCGCTTGTTTTGAGGTGGTCGTCGACGACGATGCCTGTGTTCACCTTGAGGCCGGCCCTCCGGGCGAGGCCCGCGTTCGGGCGGATGCCGGTGCAGATCACGACGAGGTCGGCGTCGAGCTCCTCTCCGCCGCGGAGGCGCACCCCCTTCACGCTCCCGTTGCCGAGGATCTCCTCGGTGTGGGCGTTCAGGCGTACGCCGACGCCCATCTCGCTCATCGCGCGGCCGAGCATCGTGCCGGCGGGACCGTCGAGCTGCTGGTTCATCAGGTGCCCGGAGCGGTGGATGACGGTTACGTCCGCGTCGCGGTTCGTGAGGCCGTAGGCGGCTTCGAGGCCGAGGAGGCCGCCCCCTATGACCACGGCTTTCTCCGGCTCCGCCTCCAGCATCTCTTCCGTGTCGCGCACGGTTCTGAAGACGAAGACGCCGTCTTTCTCGCGTCCGATCATCGGGGGGATCCATGAAGAGGAGCCCGTCGCCAACACGAGCTTGTCGTAGGAGACCCACTCGCCGTCGTCCCCACGGACCTTTTTGGCGGCGGCGTTGATCTCCTCGACCCTCACGCCGAGCCGGACGTCGATGCCGCGTTCGGCGTACCAGTCCTTCGGCCGCATCCCGAGCTCTTCGAGGCCGACGGAGCCGGCCATGTACTCGGAGAGGCGCACCCTGTCGTAGGTACCTACGTGCTCGTCCCCGTAGAGGGTCAGGGAGAAGCCCCCCGGCGACTCCTCCACGAGGCTGTCCACGAGCGCTGCCCCCGCGATACCGTTACCAACAACCACGACCTTCGTCTTGCTCATATCAACTCCCGTCCCACGCGGAGAGGGCCTCCACGGTAGCCCGTTCTTCTTCCGTTGCTTCTTTCGAATCGACCGGCTCGACGCGCACCGCCGAGCCCTTCAGCTCGGGCTGGTGGCTTACCGGGTCGAGTTCGTCGTGCGTCGCGTCGTTGACGCTCCCGCCCTCCGTCCACAGGTCGCCCCAGTGGAAGGGCGCGAAGACCGTCTCGGCGCGCATCTCCTCCGTCACCACGGCCCGCGCGACGAACGAGCCACGCACAGAGACGACGCGCACCGGCTCCTCGTCGGCGACGCCGGAGCGCTCGGCTGCCTCCGGGTGGAGCATGACGAACGGCCCGCCGAGCCCCTTCGTGAGCTTCGCCGAGCGCCCGGTGCGCGTCATCGTGTGCCACTGGTTTTTTATGCGGCCCGTCGAGAGGACGAGCGGGAAGCGGGCATTCGTCCCCTCCGCGAGCCCCTCGTGCGGCGTCGGCGCGAAGCGTGCCCGCCCGTCCGGGGTGTTGAACTTCCTGTCCGCGTAGAGCCGCGGGGTGCCCGGATGCTCATCCTCCTCGCGCTCCCAGATGCTCCGTGCGATCCCCGGGAACGGCCGCTCCTCCACGTTTACGCTGTCGGGCGCGGGCCACTGCACCGGCCTGTTGCGCAGGCGCTCGTGAGAGAGCCCGGTCACGTCGACGAACCTTCCGCGCGTAAGCTCGACGTACTCCTCGTAGACCTCGGCGCCGCTCCCCCAGGCGAAGGCATCTCCGAAGCCCATCTTCCGGGCTACCCCGGCGAAGATCTCCCAGTCCGCCCGCGCCTCGCCGGGCGGCTCCACGAGCTTCTCGACGATGCTCACCCGCCGCTCGGAGTTCGTCATCGTCCCTGCCTTCTCCCCCCAGGCCGCCGCGGGAAGCACGAGGTCGGCGAGGGACGTAGTCTCCGTCGGGTAGGCATCGGAGACCACGAGGAACGGCGCCCCCGCGAGCGCCTCGCGGACCCTGTTGAGATCCGGCATGGAGGCCGCAGGGTTCGTCGCCGCTACCCACATAAAGCGGATGTCGCCCTCGCCAAGCGCCCGGAACGACTGTACCGCCGGGAGCCCTGGCTCCGAGGGGATGGTGCCCTCCCTTATTCCCCACGCCGCTTCTACCTCGCGGCGGTCCCTCTCGCTCCCTATAAGCCTGTAGCCCGGAAGGAGGTGGGCGAGGCCGCCGACCTCCCGGCCGCCCATCGCGTTCGGCTGTCCGGTGAGGCTGAACGGGCCGGTGCCGACCCTGCCGACGTTCCCGGTTGCGAGGCAGAGGTTGATGATCGCGCGGTTCTTAAGCGTCCCCTGCGTGCTCTGGTTCACGCCCATCGTCCACAGCGCCATCGCGGTCTTCGCCTCGCCGAAGCGCCTGGCGGCCTCGACGATGTCCTCCGCCTCGACGCCGCAGACGCGCGCGGCGCGGCGGGGGGTCCACTCGTAGGCGATCTCGGCGGCCTCCTCGAAGCCGTTCGTGTGGCGCCGGACGAACTCCTCGTCCACGAGCCCCTCGTCCAGGACGACCCGCAGCATTGCGTTGGCGAGCGCGAGGTCGGTGCCGGGCTTTATGGGGAGGAAGACGTCGGCGATCCCGGCGGTCGCGGTGCGGCGCGGGTCCACGACGATCACGGAGACCTTCGGGTCCTTTTTTCTCCCCTGGATCCTGCCGAACGTCACCGGGTGGCAGTCGGCGGTGTTGGACCCCCAGAGCGCGATGCACTCTGCGTAGCCCATGTCCGCGTAGGAGGCGGGTGGCCCGTCGCTCCCGAAGGCCCCCTTGTATCCTGCCACCGCGCTCGACATGCACAGCCGGGAGTTGGAGTCGACGTTTGCCACGCCCAGGTAGCCCCTCGCGAGCTTGCCGACGGCGTAGTAGTCCTCCGTGAGAAGCTGCCCCGAGATGTAGAACGCCGCGGATTCGGGGCCGTGATCCCGGATCGCGCCGCCAAGCTTCTCGGAGACCTCCTGGATGGCGTCGTCCCACGAGACGCGTTGGAAGCCGCCGCTCGCCCTGCGCCTCATGGGGTGCGTCAGGCGGTCGGGGTGGTGGACGGCCTCCGGGAGGCCGGCCGGTTTGGGGCAGAGCTTGCCGAAGTTTGCCGGGTGCGAGCGGTCGCCCCGGATCGCGACGATCCTGCCCCCCTTCACCCCGGC
>CADCVI010000057.1 GCA_902806105.1 uncultured Rubrobacteraceae bacterium | reverse complement strand
CTCTCCCGCGCCTCCGTCGCCGCTCTTGCAGAGACCGGGGTCCCGCCGAAGCTCCCCGACCCGTCCTCGAAGAGATCTCCGCGCAGGAGGTCCCGTTCCGCGAAGCCCCTTTCGCTGCCCGAAAGAAGGTAGTCCTGACGAACGAAATCGCCGTCCTCCGGGGAGGGGACGAAGGTCAGGAAGAGCCGGTGCTCGCCCCGGTGGGCATCGAGGTCCACTCGCTCCCCCCCTCTCGATCCGGCTCCCCGGATGGCTTCGCCCGGGGCGCGAACGCCGCCCGGTACAGCGCAGGAAGGAGGATGCCAGGCCGGAGCAGAGCGGCGGGACTCTTGAGCAGGTTCTTCGTCTCCAGCAGCGCGCGGGCGACGTCCTCCCTCTCGACCGCGAGGCCCATTACCTCCTCCGAGACGCGGTGCAGGACCCTCCGGGCGAGCCCGAGCCCGTCAACGCCCCCCGAGGCCCACTGGCGGTCGCTGTTGGCGGTGAGGGACCAGCACGGGGCAACCGCGCGCTTCTGGCGCCTGTGGAAGCGCCACCCGAGGCCGCTCAGGGCATCGCCGCCCCGGGATGCGCGTCGTGGCAGACCGTCGAGGCACTCTTCCAGGGCCTCGGCGGAGAGGGCGGCGGCGGTCATGCCGCTCCCATAGGAAGGGTTCAGGACGCAGGCGGCGTCGCCGAGCACGAGGAAGTTCTCGGGGAGGCGCGCGCGGTCGTAGCGGCGGCGCCGGTTGGCGGTGCGCCGGTAGCCGTAGACGGGCGAGACCGGCTCGGCATCCTTTATGGCATCGTGGATGGCGGGGCTGTGGAGGGAGCTCGCGAACTCGACGAAGGCGGCGGCGTCCGTGGGCGGGTAGTCGCCGCCGATCCCGACGAGCACGACAGTCCAGAGGCCGCCCTCGACCCGTCGCATGGTGCCGCCCCTCGGGCTGTCGGGCCATCCGGGCAGGATAGATATGCCCTTCCAACCTCCCGAGAACCCTTCAGGCACCCTGTACCAGCGGGTCGCGTAGCCGAGCCGCGCGTCCACGACCTCCTCCTCGGGCGCTTCGTAGCCGAGCTCCGCGAGCCAGCGCGGCGCGCGCGAGCCTCCGCCGCTCGCGTCGACCACGAGGTCCGCCGCCAGGGTCTCCACGGGAGTTCTCGCGGAGCCGTCGCGTGGCCGCGTCTTCACGCCAGTAACGGCGCCGCCGCCGTCCGTTGCCAGCCCGACCACCTCGCGGCCGGCGAGGAAGCCGACCGAAGGCTCCGCCTCGACGCGCCTGCGGACGTGCTCCTCGAGGAGGTAGCGGCTCGCGGCGCGCATCGTGATACCCGAGGGGAAGCGGGGCAGCCGGCCGGCGGGGAGATCCGTTACGGCATCCGCGGCCTGGTCCAGCTCGGGGCAACCGGCCCGGGCGAGCTCGGCGTCGAGGCCGGGGAAGTAGCGTTCCAGAACCTCCCAGCCCCGAGCGGCGAGGCTGTGCAGGTGCCGCCCCTGCGGTACGCCCTTGCGCCGGTTCCCGCCGGGGGCTTCGAGCGGGGGCCTGAGCTCGTCGCGCTCGAGGATCGTCACGCGCTCGAAGCGCCGGGACAGGACGCGGGCGGCGAGCAGCCCGCCCATCCCCGCGCCGACGACCAGGGCGTGGCGCCCCTCCAGGCCGCGCGGCGCTGCCGTGTTGGATCCAGAAAGCATGCGGCGGATTGTAAGCCGGATGCGCGGCGAGGTCAGCGAAGCTGCGCACAGACCGGTGGGCGTGGTTACGAAATTCGGCCCGACACTAGCCTATACTCCGCCGAAGTGGCTGATCGAACTTCGTATCCGATCCGGCAGAGTACGGCTCGGAGACCGGGAAGACTAGAGGGGAATTGATGTTGAAGGAGTCGGGCTCCCGCCTCGGCCAGGATCTATACCGTCGGGCGCTCTTTCTCGCGTCCATGATCTCGCACCCGGGGAGGGTCGGCGCGGTATGGCCGACGAGCCACCGGGCGGTCAGGGACCTTCTGGACATGGAGGACCTCTCGCGGGCGAGCATCGTCGTGGAGTTCGGGACGGGCACCGGGGTGTACACGGAGGAGATCCTGAGGCGCCTCGGCCCGGACGGCGTCTTCCTCGCCTTCGAGGTAGACGAGCGCCTCGCCCAAGCGGTGGCCCGGCGCCTCCCCGACCCGCGCCTCACCGTAATCAACGACTCCGCCGAGAACGTCGAGCTCTACCTCTCGGGGCGCAAGGCCGACGCCGTGGTGAGCAGCCTCCCCTTCACGACGCTCCCGGCGGGGCTCAAGGAGGAGATACTGCTGGCCGCCCGCGACGCGCTGCGGCCCGGCGGCTCGCTGCTAGTGCTCCAGTACTCGAAGCGCATACTGCCGGACCTGGAACGGCTCTTCGGGAGGGTACGGCAGAGGTTCTCGCCCCTCAACGTCCCGCCGGCCCTTCTCTTCGCCTGCGAGAAGTTCGGCGAGGACGCGTGACCCGGAGGGGCTGGGCCGTCGCCCGGCGGTACTTCCTTCCGCCCTTCGTGCTCGGCGTACTACTCCTGGCCCTCGGGCGTTCGAGGCTCGGCGGGGCGGGGCTGCTCGCCTCCCTGGGCGTCCTGGCCTTCTTCAGGGACCCGGAGCGGCGACTCGCCGCCGAAGCGGGCGTCGCCTACGCCGCTGCGGACGGGTTCGTGAAGAGCGTGGACGAGGTAGAGGAGGCGGAGCTGCCCGGTGGGCGGGGCCTGAGCATCAGCACCTTCCTTTCCCTGCACAACGTCCACGTCAACCGGAGCCCGGTGGGAGGCAGGATCTCGTCCTTCCAGGAGATCGAGGGCGGGTATGCCCCGGCGCTCTTCGAGAGCTCGGGGGGCAACCGGCGCAACCGGCTCGTCATCGAGGACGGGGACGGGACGGCGGCAGTCGTGGTCCCGAAGGCAGGCTCGATCGCCCGCAGGATCTCCGCCTGGGTCGGGGAGGGGGACGAGGTAGCGGCGGGCACGCGTATCGGCCTGATCCACTTCGGCTCCCGCACGGACGTGATCCTGCCCCTGGGCTCGGAGCCCCTCGTCTCCCCCGGCGACAGGGTCCGCGCCGGTCTGACCCCCATAGCGAGATACCGAGGAACCACCGATACCCCTACCTCCGGGGCGCCTGCGGATCTCTCGAGGAACGGCTAGCGATGCTCGGCATCTTGCCTTCGGTGCTGACGCTGGGCAACCTGGTAGCCGGTTTCGTGGCGCTGCCGCTCGCCGCCCAGGGCCTCTTTCTGGAAGCTGCCTTCTTCGTCGCGCTGGCCGCTGGCCTGGACCTCGCGGACGGTGCGCTCGCCCGGCTCTGCTCGACCGAGGGGGAGTTCGGAAGCAACCTCGATTCGCTGGCGGACGTGGTCTCCTTCGGAGCCGCCCCGGCCTTCGCCCTGTACCTGAGCACGTTGCAGGATCTGGGTTACGTCGGCCTGGCCGCCTGCGCGGTCTTTCTGGCCTGCGGCGCGGCGCGGCTGGCCAGGTTCCCGCTGGTCAAGCAGGAAGACTGCTACCTCGGCCTCCCCATACCACCCGCCGGTCTCGCCCTCGTCCTGCTCGCCGCCGCCGGGGCCCCACCGGTCCCGACGCTGGCAGCCACGCTCGCCCTCGGGGCGTTGATGGTCAGCCGCATACCCTTCCCCTCCGTCAGGGCGCTGCTGCGGAACGTGGAACGGCCGCGTCCCGAAACGGCGGTTCGCCCTACCAGAGAGACCGCCTCGTCGGGGAGCGGAAAGAGCAGATAGTCCTTGCGGCAGTTATCCGCCGCAAGGATGGGTAGAGGACCGGACAGCGTGGGGACCGAAGACTCTGCCGCCGGTCCTAACCGTTGCGGGAGTCTCGCCAGGCGACAAGCTCCTTCAGGGGCGCGAGGTCGTAGTCGGGGCCGGAGAAGCCCAGCATGAGGTGGGTGATGCCGTTCTCGACGTAGGCATCCGCGTTCTTTATCCCGTTCGGCTGGATCAGGACGGAGCGCTCGATCTCGCCCTTGTCGCGCCCTACCCGTTCGCACCACTCGTCCAGAATTGCACTCTTCCGGCCGGCAGCCTCGGGATCGCCGAAGCCGTTCCAGATGTGCGCGTTCTCGGCGACGATCCTGAGCGTGACCTTCTCGCCGCCGCCGCCGATGAGGACGGGTATCTCGCGCGTGGGCGCGGGGTTCAGGCGGCCCAAGCGCTCCTTTATCTCCGGCATCGAGCGGTCGAGGTCCTTCAGGCGACCCGGCGCCGTCCCGAACTCGAAGCCGTACTCGTCGTAGTCTTTCTGGAACCAGCCGCTCCCCATCCCGAGGATGAGCCTCCCGCCCGAGATGTGGTCCACCGTCCTCGCCATGTCCGCGAGGAGGTGCGGGTTCCGGTAGGAGTTGCACGTCACGAGCGCCCCGAACTCTACCCGCTCCGTCACCTCCGCCATCGCCGCAAGCAAGGTCCAGCACTCGAAATGCTTGCCCTCGGGCTCGCCGTACAGCGGATAGAAATGGTCCCAGTTGAAGAGCGTGTCCGCCCCTATTTCCTCGACCCTGAGCCACGCATCACGCATCTGGCCGTACTCCGCGTGCTGCGGCTGAATCTGCGCCCCTACTCTTATGGACAAGAGATCTACCCCTCCCGAAGCCTTCCGTGCCACATGTGATTATGCGCCCGTGCCACCCGAAGGTCCACCCGTACCGCGAACGTGCCCGTGCCTCACCCTCTTCGCCGACTCGCTTCCGCAGCGTGGTATGGTCGACCGGCGAGCCGTATACTTACTGCACAATTCGGGCCATTCTGGTTCAGGGCCGTCGGGGCGGGCTCTCGCCTCAGGCTCGGGGCGTTAAAATGCCATCTACGGAGACGATCGGCGCGGTGGGGATGCCGGGATCGTGCACACGGACATGAGGTTCGTGCTCCGGAAAGGGGAAAGAAGATATGCTCGAGAGCGAGACCGAGAAGACGACAAGGCGTCCGAGATATTGGGCGCTCACCAGGGAAGGTGTTTCCCATTCGGATGTCTTGACCATCGACCCGGACGGCGGCGGTAGGGCCCTGGCGGTCTTCTGCTTCCGGGAAGAGGCCGAGCTGTTCCTCGGTATAGAGGAGATGGGCGCCGGCTGGCAGGTCCGCGAGACCACGGCCGGGGAGCTCGTCTCCGAGCTCTACGGGCCCTGCGCCGACGTCGAGCGGGTCATGATCGACCCCCTGCCCCGGAACATCGCGGGACGCACGGGCATACCCCCCCTGACCGTCAACAGGGAGGACTTCACCCGTATCCTCGTGGAGACCGCCGGTACAGCGGCCGGCCCGATCCCCGCTCTGGTAAGCCTGCGCCCGTAACCGGCCCGAGCCCGCGCGGCGATGCGCCGCTATAATCCACCCTCGTCCACTGTGGGTAGATGAGGAAGGCATAGGGTGAGAGGCTCATGGATCCAGGCTCCTTGAAGGCGCTCGCCTTCGACGTCTTCGGCACGGTCGTGGACTGGCGAGGGTCCGTGATCCGTGAGGGCGAGGCGCTCGCTCGCGAGAAGTCCCTCGGAGACGTGGACTGGCCCGCGTTCGCCGACGCCTGGCGGGGCAGATACGCGCCCTCGATGGACCGCGTGAGGCGCGGCGAGCTCCCCTGGCGGAACCTCGACGCTCTTCACCGCGCCTCCCTCGAAGAGCTTCTCGTCGAGTTCGGCATCGAGGGCCTGACGGAGGCCGACAGGGACCACCTCAACAGGGCCTGGCACCGCCTCGCCCCCTGGCCGGACACCGTCGAGGGCCTCACGCGCCTCAAGGAGGCGTACACCATCACCACCCTCTCGAACGGCAACGTCGCCCTCCTCAACGACATGGCCAAGGCGGCGGGGCTCCCGTGGGATCTGATCTTCTCCGCCGAGCTCGTCCGCCGCTATAAGCCCGACCCCGAGACCTACCTCATGGTGCCGGGCTTTCTCGGCCTGCGCCCCGAAGAGGTCATGCTGGTCGCCTGCCACCCCTCCGACCTGCGCGCCGCCCGCGAGCACGGCCTCCGAACCGCCTACGTCGTCCGCCCCCTCGAATGGGGCCCCGACTGGCGGCCCGAACCCCCCGACCCCTCGTTCGACGTGAACGCCGAGGATTTTCTGGAGCTCGCGGAGAAGCTCGGCGCGTAGAGCTCTTATCCTTGGTTCTCCCGCGTCTCTTCCTTACGCAGGGAAGCCGTCCACGAAGGGGACGCCGTGCAACACGGCCCCGGCGGGGTCAGCGGGCGGCGAGGTGCGCGAGGACGCTTTTTAGCAGCCTGGTGTTCCCGCGGCTGCCGAGAACGGAAGCGACGACGAGCGCCGCGGAGGTCCCGATGAGGAGGAATCCCGGTACCACGAACGGCGCCCCGAAACCGTAGGAAGCGGCGAGGAGGCCGCCGCCCAGGGGACCCAGCCCGAACGCCACGGAGTTTACGGACGCGGCGGCCCCGAAGGCCGCCCCCTGCCGCTCCGGGGCAACGGAGGAGCGGACGGCGAGGTTGGCGACCGGTATAACCACGCCGAGGGCGAAGCTCGCAGCTACCCTCAGGGCCCAGAACGCCGCGACGCTCTCCGCCCCGGCCTGCGGGACGAACGCGAGCCCCGCGAGCAAGAGAGCGACCACGACTACCCTGCGTGCCCCGAAGCGCGCCGCGAGCCGCCCGCCGAGCATGGAGCCGACCGCCGCGGCGAGCGCCCCGGCGCCGATAATCTGACCGGACAGCGACGCCACCCCCGCACCATCCCCCGAGAGCGTCCCGAGAAAGCCCGGCATCGCCGGGACCACGCCGGTTATGGAGATGTTCACTACGAACAGCGCCCCGAGCACCGGAACGAGCACCCGCCAGGGCAGCGCCCCCTTCTCCTCCACGTCTCCGCGAGCCTCATCCGCCACCGCGGGCTTCTCCTCCCGCACCCCGAACATGACCATCACCCCGGAGAGCGCCAGTAGCGCCGCCGTCACCCCGAAGGAGGCCCGGATACCGACCAGGTCCGCGAAGAGACCGCCCATAAACGGACCGAGCGCCGCCGCGAGAAAGATGACCATTTGCAGCGTGCCGAGCCGCTGCCCCTCCCGACCCTCGGGGGCGGTCGCCGAGGCAAGCACCGTCGCCGCCGCCACCGTGCCGGTGAGCATCCCCTGCAAGAGCCGGAGCCCCAGAAGCTGCCAGGGCGCCGTCACGAGCCCCATGAGCCCCACCACGACAGCCCCGGCGAGCGTCGCCCTGAGCAGCATCGGCTTGTGACCGTACCTGTCCGCGAGCCTCCCCCACACGGGCGCCGCCGTCGCCATCGTCACGGCCGTCGCCGTGTTCAGCAGCCCCGCCCACGCCGCCGCCCGGCCCGCGTCCTCCACCCCGAGCTGCTGCACGTACAGCGGCATGAAAGGCATCACGAACATGAACCCGGCGGTCGCCGAAAGCTGCGAGACGAGCAGCACGAAAAAAGACAACCTCCCGGCCGCCTCTCGTCTCCCGCCCATCGTTTTCTTCGGACCAAACACTTTGTTACTCGATTGTAGCAAAACGTCCGCGCAATACCATCGGTCAGGCCCGATAAGTTCTACGGGGCTCGCGCTTCTCCGGTTACAGGAGCGCCCACGCGGCGGTGACGGCGCCCATGGTGCCGGTGAGGATCACGACGCCCAGGGTTACGGCCCGGAAGGTCTTGTCGGAGATGTGCTTGAGGAGCGTGGTACCGAGGACTTTGCCGAGAAAGGCGGCCGGGACGAGCGCGAGGGCGAGCGGTATCTCGGCTGAATCCAGCAGGCCACGGTTCACGAGGGCGGCGAGCCCCACGAAGCTCATCACCAGAAAGTAGAGCGCGCTCGAGCCGCGGAAGGTGTGTTTGGGGAGGCCGCGCGCGGCGAACAGGAGGACCACGGGGGGACCGGCGAGGCCCGTCGAGGTCGAGAGCATGCCGCTCGTCGAGCCCGCGATGACGGTCCCGATCCAGCCCGACGCCCCCGGTATGCGCACCTCGCGCAGGAGGAGCAGCGCCGAGATGACCACGACCACCCCGACGCCGATCCGGATGTACAGCGGGTCCGCGTAGTACAGGATCTCCGCCCCGACAAATACCCCGACGGACGCCGGCAACAATAGCGCGAGGACCAGCCGGCGGTCGGCATCGTGCCACGAGTCCCAGACGACGGCGACGTTGATAAACACCGAGAGCACAAAGACGAGCACCACCACGGTCGTTGGCTCGTAGACGAGCAACAACAGCGGGATCGCGATCAGGGCGAGCCCGAACCCCGTCAGGCCCGAGACGCCCCCCGCCAGAAGGGCCGCGAACAAGGCCACGAGCAACGAGCCGCTCAGCATGCTTCGTCAACGCGACGCAAGATACCCCCTCGTCCAGGCTCGTCGACCGGGGAGGGGGCATCCATGTGAAGTCCTACTATTTGAGGGACGCTAGCGGAGGACGCCGGCGTAGAGCCTCTCCCAGGCCTCCATCTCCGGCGTGAAGTAGCGCACGCGCGTCTTCTTGTACTCGCGGGTGGAGTAGAGCGAGAGCCGCTCGGTCAGGCCGGTCTCCTCGCCCATCGCGTCCAGAACCGCCTCGCACTCCTCCTCGCTGCGGCCGTGGACCATGCTAAAGAGGGCGTAGGGCCAGTCCTCGTAGACCGGGCGCTGGTAGCAGTGCGAGACCGCCTGGTACTGGGCGAAGGCCTGGCCGACCTCCTCGACCCGGTCCTCCGGCACCTTCCACACGCCCATTGAGTTCGCGCGGAAGCCCGCCTTGCGATGGTAGAGGACCGCCGAGAAGCGGCGCATGATCTTGCGCCGCTGCAGGTCGAACGCACGCTCGATAAGCTCCTCGGGCTCCAGGCCGACCTGTCGCCCCCAGAGGTCGAACGGCCTCGGCGTGAGCGGCACGTCCTCCTGCAACGCCTGGATGACCGCCTTGTCCTCGTCCGAGACGTTGCGATCGGCGCTCGCGCGGTCGGCCTCGCCGTACTGCGGGGCCTCCTTCTTGGCGGTAGCACCCGCGTTCATGTCGAGCGTGACCCCGATCTTGAAGAGCTTCAGGGTAGGCAGGATGCGCGTCTTCTCGGCGCCGCTGATCTTGTGCAGGACATCCACGGTCCCCTCTAGGCCCAGGCGAGAATCGGGCGGGACCGCGACAGTGTACCAGAGGTTGAACGGGTTGTTACGCTCGTAGTTGTGGGAGACGCCGGGGTGAGAGTTTATAGCCTTGGCGGCGGAGTTGAGCTTATCGGCGGGGATGCTTGCCGCGACGAGGGTCGACTGATAGCCCAGGACGCGGGTGTCGAAGATCGCGCTGATCTGGCGTATCACCCGCCCCCTCTTCAGGGCTTCGATGCGCCGTATCACCTCGTCCCCGGCCAACCCCAGGGGGCGCCCCAGCGCCGCGAACGGCTCCCGCTCCAAGGGAAACTCTCGCTGAATGAGGTTGAGCAGATCCTTGTCCACGGAATCCATCATGCGTGTGCTGGGAGTTGTACTGACCAATGTTCACGGCCCTTCTCGACGCTTTAACACTGCTTGTTGTTGCATAATAACAGGGAGGGCCAAAAACGGTTGGTAATGCGCTTACTTGCATCCCCTAGCCCCGGGCTTCCAGCGCCTTCTGGTACTCGGCGTAGACTGCCTGCACGTCCTTCCAGACGGCGCGCTTGGCGCGCACGAGGTCCTCGTCGCGCTGGCGCAGGACGTAGGCCGGGTGGAAGGTCGCCATCGCCCTCGCGCCGGCCACCTCGTACCACTTGCCGCGGTCCTTCGTGATCTTGAAGTCCTTGTCGATGATCGCCTTGGCCGCGGGGCCGCCGAGGCACAGGATGATCTCGGGCCGTATCGCCTCCCTCTGCCCCTCGAGGTAGATGCTGCAGGCGTTGACCTCGCCGGCCCTGGGGGGACGGTTCTTCATCCGCCCGCCCTCGGGCTGGGCCGCCCGGCACTTCACGACGTTCGTCAGGTAGACGTCGTCGCGGGTCAGGTCGACGGCCTTGAGGATGTCGTCGAGGAGCTTGCCGGCCCTGCCGACGAACGGGAGGCCCGTCGCATCCTCGTTCTCGCCCGGCCCCTCCCCCACGAGCATCAGCGGCGAGTGCGGGTCGCCCGTCCCGAAGACCGTGTTCGTCCTGTTCAGCGCGAGGTCGCACCGCGTACACACGGAGACCTGCCGCGCGAGCTCCGCCAGCCTCTCCTCCCGGTTTTCACCGCCGTCCGCCACGTCGAAAAGGCTATCCAAGGGGCGTCCTCCAATGTATTATTCGCCTGTTTCTGATGTTGCGTAACTTAGCACGCTAGCGGGGCTTACAGATGAGCATCATCGAGTTCAAGGGCGTCAACAAGTACTTCGGTGACTTCCAGGTCCTCACCGAGATCGACTTCTCCGTGGAGGAGGGCGAGGTGGTCGTCGTCATCGGGCCGAGCGGATCCGGCAAGAGCACCCTCCTCAGATGCATAAACGCCCTCGAACCCATCTCCTCTGGCGAGCTGATCGTGGACGGGATGCGCGTCCACGACAAGGGGACGAACCTGAACGTCCTGCGCAGCGAGATCGGCATGGTCTTTCAGAGCTTCAACCTATACCCCCACAAGACCGTCGCGGAGAACATCAAGCTGGCACCCACGAAGGTCAAGGGGGTCTCGAAGGACGAGGCCGACGCCAGATGCGAGCGGCTCCTCAAGAGGGTCGGCATCCCCGAACAGGCCAACAAGTACCCCGAGAGCCTCTCCGGCGGCCAGCAGCAGCGCGTCGCCATCGCCCGCGGCCTCGCGATGGAGCCGAAGATAATGCTCTTCGACGAGCCGACGAGTGCCCTGGACCCCGAGATGATCAACGAGGTCCTGGAGGCGATGGCAGACCTCGCAAGCGGCGGCATGACGATGGTAGTCGTCACCCACGAGATGGGCTTCGCCCGGAGCGTCGCCGACCGGGTGGTCTTCATGGACGAGGGCCGCATCGTCGAGACGGGCACGCCCGAGCACTTCTTCCAGTCCCCTCAGAACGACCGCGCGAAGCGCTTTCTAGGCCAGATCCTCCACTCCTGACGGGGCCGGCGCCTCGACATACGGCCAAGAATCCTCCAAACGTTGGCGGGGAGATAGCCACCTGGGTTAGGATGCCCCCGGAACCTTCGGGAGGTGGACCTGATGGACGGTGGTCGGCGGTACATGGCAGGGGACGTCGTCCGGATGGGGCTCGTCCTGGAACACGCGGCAAACCTTTCTCGCGTCTTCGTCGCCTTCTCGCACGAGCGGGACTCCCTGACGGAGCTCTACTTCGAGGCCACGCATTTCCCGGCGGAGGGCAGCGAGTGGACGGCGGACGGCGCGAAGAAGAGCCGGGTAACGCTCGAGGCCCCGGTGCCGCCGGAGACCGTCGCGGGCGTCTACAAGCTTAACCGCGTCAACGTGTTCTCGGTCGGCGGCAAGCTCTCGCGGCTCCGGGAAGAGGGGCTGGCGGACGTTCCCGGTTCGAGCTTCGAGGTCGTCGAGGAGCCCGCAGAGCCGCCGACGGTGGCGGGCCTCGAATTTCTTGACTGATCCGCGAGGCGCTCTCCGGCTCAAGCCGCCGGGATTATAGGGAGGAGTAGGGATGTCGGACTCGGTAGGGGTACCTGAGAGCAGGGTCGAAGAGCAGGGGGGCTTGCGGAGGGCGATAGGGCCTCGACTCCTCCTGCTCTTCATCATCGGAGACATGCTAGGGACCGGCATCTACGTGCGGGTCGGGAGCGTCGCCGGGGAGGTCGGGGGGGCGGTGTGGGTCTCGTTCCTCGTGGCGTTCCTGCTCGCCGCGCTGACCGCCTTCGCCTACGCGGAGCTCGTGACAAAGTACCCGGGGGCGGCCGGGGCCGCGCTCTACGCGAACCGGGCCTTCAGGAACCCGTTCGTTTCTTTCATGGTCGCCTTCGCGGTGGTGTGTTCGGGGCTCGCGAGCGCCGGGGCGGCGGCGCGAGCGTTCGGCGGGGATTACCTGTCGGCGTTCGTCAGCCTGCCGACGCTGCTCGTCGCGGTGCTGTTCGTGGCCGTGCTCTCGACCATCAACTTCATCGGCATCTCGGAATCCTTGAAGACGAACCTCGTCCTGACGATCATCGAGCTCTCCGGGCTTCTCCTGGTCATCGGGATCGGGGTCCTCGCCCTCTCGGACGGGAGCGCCGACGTGGGGCGTCCCTTCACCTTCTCGGCCGATACGGGCATAGCGCTCGCGGTCCTGGCCGGGGCCTCGACGGCGTTCTACGCGCTGGTCGGCTTCGAGGACTCGGTGAACGTCGCCGAGGAGACCCAAGACCCGGGGCGCAGCTTCCCGAGGGCGCTCTTCGGCGGGATCCTCATCACCGGCATCGTGTACCTGCTCGTCGCCTTTACCGCGACGATGATCATAGATCCGGCGAGGCTCGCGGGCGAGGAGACCGCTCCTTTGAGCCTCGTGATCACCGAGGGTCCGCTCGCGTTCCCGTCGCAGATTTTCAGCCTGATCGCGCTGGTGGCGATCACGAACACCGCCCTCGCCAACCTCATCATGGCCTCCCGCGTGGTCTACGGGATGGCGCGCGAGGGCGTGATGCCGTCTATTCTCGGCCGGGCCCACCGGGGCCGGGGGACCCCCTGGGTGGCGATCGTTTTTGTCGCCGCAATCCTGCTGGCCCTCGTCACCTCGGGCGACGTGGGGGACCTCGCCGACACGACGGTCGTGCTCCTCCTCCTGGTCTTCACGGTAGTTAACGTCGCCGTCCTGGTGCTCAAGCGCGACCGCGTGGACCACAACCACTTCAGCGCCCCGTCGTTCATCCCCGTGCTCGCGATTATCGTCATAGTGGTACTGCTGTTCCAACAGGAGGGCGCCATCTTCCTGCGCGCGGGCATCCTCCTCGTCGCCGGCGTCGGCCTCTACCTCGTCAACTACTTCACGAAGCGTAGCCTGGACCGCAGGGCTCCAGGGGCGCGCTAGAAACACGGGCGTGGGGCCCGATGCCGCGCTCGTCGGTGGGCTGGTCCGCGCCGTCGAGGACCGCCGCGAGGAGACGGTGCGGCTCCTGCAGGACTTCGTTCGCATCCCGTCGATAACCGGCGATGAGGGACCGTTCGCCCGCGCCGTGGAGGCGGCGTTCCGCGAGACCGGGCTCTCCGTCGAGACCTTCGAGGCGACGCCGCAGGAGATCTCACCGTACCTCGAGCACGTCGGGGAGCAGTCGCGGTACGAGGGCCGGCCGAACGTGGTCGGCCGCCTCGCCGGAGACGGGGGAGGGCGCTCCATCCTGCTGAACGCCCACATCGACACGGTCGAGGCAGGAGACCCAGAGGGATGGACGCAAGATCCCTTCTCCGGGACCGTCGAAGGAGGACGGGTCTACGGGCGCGGCTCCTGCGACATGAAGGGCGGCCTCGTCACGCACATAGCCGCGCTCCGGGCGCTCCGGGACGCTGGGGTGGGGCTCTCGGGGGACGTGACGCTTGCTGCGACCGTGGGGGAGGAGGACGGGGGGCTCGGGGCGCTCGCGACCGTGCTGCGGGGCTACCGGGCCGACGCGGCGCTCATCACGGAGCCTACGCGCCTCGCGCTCGTGCCGGCACAGGGCGGCTCGCTGGTCTTCCGGCTGACCGTTCGGGGCCGGGCCGTGCACGGGGCGGTCCGCGGCAGGGGCGTCTCCGCCCTTGAGAAGTTCGTCCCGATCTTCGAGGGGCTCCGGGCGCTGGAACGCGAGCGCGAGGCCTCGCTCTCCCACCCGCTCTACGAGGGCATCGAGGACAAGGTGCCGCTGAACGTGGGGCTCGTGCGCTCGGGGAACTGGGCCTCGACCGTGCCCGAGAGCCTGGTCGCGGAGGGGCGCATCGGCATGATCCCCGGCGAGGGGCTCAGGGAGGTCCAGGCCCTCGTGGCCGGAAGGGTGGACCAGATCGCCGGCCGGGACCCCTGGCTCCGCGAGCATCCGCCGGAGCTAGAGTGGATCGGGGGCCAGTTCGCCCCGGCCGAGGTCCCCGCCGATGCCCCCATCGTCAGGGCCGTCGCCCGAGCCCACGAGGGGGTAACGGGACGGCAACCGGCGGTAGAGGCGGTCACCTACGGGGCGGACATGCGGCACTTCGTCCTGTTCGGGGGGATGCCGTGCGTCATATACGGCGCAGGAGACGTCGGGGTCGCGCACGGCCCCGACGAGCACCTCGGCGTCGAGGAGCTACTGGTCGCCACGAAGACCGTCGCCTGCCTGTTGGCAGGCTGGTGCGGAACCGCGGGGGGGG
>CADCVI010000056.1 GCA_902806105.1 uncultured Rubrobacteraceae bacterium | reverse complement strand
GAGGCGCAGCCCGACGGCGTAGAGCGCCATCACCGCCAGGGCCCCGAAGACGGCAGAGGCGAGGTTGACCCTGTAGGCGACGTCGCCGATCGGCAGGTAGGTGAAGAGGTGGGTGAGGATCGTGTAGGTCGGGTAGCCGGTGGGGTGGCTGATGCCCAGCACGTACGCGATCGCCGGTAGCACCGCCGAGTCCTTCATCTCGTCCGTGTAGTACAGGATCGTCGGCGCCAGGGTCAGGACGTACAGCACGAAGGCGAAGAGCCCCACTCCCACGCCCGTGAGAGTGGCGCCCCTACGCCTGTGGCGCGCCTTCTCGATCTTATCGCTCGGTGCGGGTTCCATTAGCTGGGGAGATTACCATGGCGACCTACGCTTCCGAGCCTTCCGTCACTATTCCGGTACCTGGATGATCTACGCCAGATTTCCATAGAAGCATGGGTTTTCTGCTGTTTTGCCGGTTCGAGATTTCGGCAGAGATCGCTTCTTTGGGAGCGGGGGAGGGGGACCTCGGCGAGCGGCAGCGGGAGTTCTTTCGCGGGGCCGTCGACCGCGGCGAGGAGAGGGCCGTGCTGGTCGCCTCCGCTTCGCCGCAACCCTCCGTCGAGGTCGTGGAACGGGCCTTCCACGAGCTAGGGGGCGCCAAGATCTCGTCTTCGGGCCGACCTATGACGGCGGCTACTACCTGATCTGGATGCGCGGCTTCAGGGACGTTTTCTGCGGGATCGCGATGAGCATCGGCACCGAGCCCGAGTCGACCTTGAGGATCGAGTCGTCTGGCAGCTTCTCGGAGAGCTCCCGGAAGACCCTCCTCGGGTTCAGGGGGGCCGCATCCTTCATGGCGCGCTCTCTGGCGGCGTCCCACCAGCGGGCAACGTTGCCCTCGATCTCCTCGCGCCAGGAGCGGTCAGCCTTCCGCTTGAGGCGCGGGATGAGAGCCCGGAGGTCCTCCTCCGCGGGGACGACGCGCGGCTCGGAGTAGCCGAGCCCCGAGTGGAGGTTGCCATGAAGGTGCGGGGGCTACTCATCTCGACCAGTAGCCCTCGCGCTCTCCGGTCTTTGTGCCGAACCCTTGCCCTTCTTCGTCGCGAGCGGTTGGGGACGCGCATCGCGGGGTAGTAGCGCCTCGTGCCGGCGAGAGTCCGGCGTGGGGACGGCCCGCACGGGCCGGCGGCGTACGGGAGGGAAGAAAAGGTGGCTGAGACAAGCGATAACGGTAGCAGTTTCCCGGAGCTCTTCGGGCTGATCGAAGACTACGCGAGGAGGGACCGCGCCCACCAGGAGAAGGCCCTCAGGCTGATAAACGTCGCCTACGAGGGCGCCCCCGAGGTCGAGGGTATGCCGGACGCCAGGCAGGCCGTCGATGAGATCCTGAGCGGGCACGACTACGTGTTCCCCGCGAGCGGGCTCGGCGCCCTCGAACCGCGCTCGGTCGACGCGGTGGTGAGGGTCGCCCTTTACGAGCAGGGGAACCGGGAGTGGGGGATCGACCGGCTGTGCAGGATGCTGCAGGGCCTGGTCCGCAGGCTGGACGCCGAGGGGGGCTACCCCGATTACCAGGAGGACACGAACGCCGTCATGACGGGGCTCCGGACCGTGGTGACAGGCGTCTTGGTGGAGGAGCTCGTCGAGGACCTCGAGGAGCTCGCCGAGAAGGCCCTGGAGGAGGTCGGGGCCGACGTCTTGCCCCCGACAGAGGACGGGCCGCGCACGCCCCCCGCCGCGGTGCCGGGCGATGGCGCAGCCCCGTCGGAGGGGGTCCCGTCCGCAGCTTCGACGGGGACCGCTGAGGCGTCGGAGAGGACCAGAGGGGCCGCCCCGATCGCCGACCATCGTCGGGAGGTGATGGACCTGCTGGCCGGCGCCGCTACCCCCACCGAGGTCGCGGTGGCCAGGGCCGCGGCGGACAGCTACCTGGCCTCCGACCCCTCGGACGGCGACGTGCGGGCAGCGCGGGACCATCTGCCAACCCCCGCCGCAGACTAGCGGGGCGGGGCTCCGGCGGCCGGGAGACGGCGCACGGTCGATCTCGCGTCTCCCGTCCGCTTCGCCCCTCCTCCTCGGCGCGCCGGACGATCACGTCGCGGCCGCCGTACGCCTTCCCTCGATTCCCGAGGGATGCGGCGCCAGAGGCCCCTGGGAATCGGGAGAAGGGGCGTCAGGGGGACCGCGGAGCAAGGAGACCCAGATGACGGTGTAGGGTACGCATCGATGGTGCGTAGACGACCCGGGGAGGTCACCTCGTTGCTCGGCGCCGGGGCGCCGGGTATCGTCGTATGGTCGACGATACCCAGAGGGCTCCGGCGCCTGCTCACCTGCCTAGCGAGCGGGCGGTTGCACCGCTGCGGGCGAGGTTTCGGAGGACGTTACGAGGTTGCGGATCTCCCGCAGCGACACCGAGAGCGTCGAGAGGTCGAAGGCTCCGTGCGAGTTGACGTCGGCCAGCACCTGCAGGGCGCGTTCCACCGATATCCGGTTGGCGTCCGTCCAGGCGTCGATCCTTTCCGCAGCAGAGAGCTCCTCCGGCACGCCACGGAGGACTTCCGCGGTAAGGGAGGCCTGCTGGGCGTAGAGGTCGTCGCGCAGCGCCGCGCGCGCGAGCGCCCGCCAGCGGTCGTCCCGGGGCAGGGCCTCGACGTGGCTTCGCAGCCAGTGGAGTTTCAGCCGATCGCCTAGGGTGAAGTAGACCTCTGCCGCCGTTTCTGGGGACTGGCCGGTCTCGGAGGCTACGTCCACGATGTCAAGCACGGAGAACATCGCGCCGAGGCCAGCCGCGCGCCTTGCCAGCTCGGGCGGAACCTTCGCCTCGACGAGCTTCTCGGCCGCGCGCTCCAGCGTTTCCCTCTCCCCATCTAGCATGAACCGGTGGATGCGCCCGGACATCTCCGCCGCTCCTTCGGAGAAGTACGATATCGCGGCGGAGATGTCCAGGGGCGGGCGGCGGTTGCGCAGGAGCCACCGCGTCGCGCGCTCGAGCAGCTTCCGACCGTCGAGGAACATCCTTATCTGGGTTTCGGCCTCGATCTGGTTGTCGAGGGCTTCGATCTGCTCCCACAAGCCGCGCATGTCGAAGATCTCGCGGGCCGCCGTGTACGCCCGCGTGAGGTCGGGGGCCGTCGCCCCGGTCTCCTCTCCCAGCCGGAAGGCGAAGGACGGGCCGCCCCTGTTGACCAGGCCGTTGGCCGCGTGCGTGGCGGTGAGCTCGCGCCGCAGACGGTGCTCCCGTATCTGCTCGCCGAAACTTTCCCGCAGAGGAGTCGGGAAGTACCGTGCCATCTCGCTCGACAGGTAGGGGTCCTCCGGGACGTCGGATCCGAGGAGCTTCTTGTAGAGCGTGATCTTGGAGTACGACATCAGGATGGCCAACTCGGGGGCGGTCAGCCCCGTACCGTTCGACCTCCGTTCGGCCAGAGCCTCGTCGCTCGGGAGGAACTCGAGCTCGCGGTTGAGGTCGCCGGACTGTTCGAGGGCGCGGATGTAGCGGGCGTGCACGTCCACCATTGGGTGGGCCAGGGTCGCGGCCTTGCTGATCGCCAGGGTCTGCTGGTAGTTGTCGCGCAACACCAGCTCGGCTACCTCTTCCGTCATCTCGCCAAGCAGGTTGTTGCGCTGCTTCTCGGTCATGTCGCCGTTCTTGACGACGGCGTCGAGCAGGATCTTGATGTTCACCTCGTGGTCGGAGCAGTCGACGCCGGCCGAGTTGTCGACGGCGTCCGTGTAGATCCGGCCTCCCCGGAGGGCGTACTCCACGCGCCCGCGCTGCGTGAAGCCCAGGTTCCCTCCCTCCCCGACCACCCGGCAACCGAGCTCCCTCGCGTCGACCCTCAAGGCGTCGTTGCTCCTGTCGCCGACGTCGGCGTTGGTCTCGTCGCCGGCCTTCACGTAGGTTCCGATGCCGCCGTTGAAGAGCAGGTCGACCCTGGCCTTGAGCAGCGCCCGGATCACCTCGTTCGGCGGGAGCGCCTCGGCCTCGACGCCCAGCAGTTGCCTCACCTCGGGAGACAACGGGATGGACTTCGCCGACCGCGAGAAGACGCCGCCGCCCTGGGAGATGAGGTCCGTGTCGTAGTCGGACCACGAGGAGCGCTCCAGTTCGAAGAGCCTCCGGCGTTCCTCGAAGCTCGTTTCGGGGTCGGGGTCGGGGTCCAGGAAGACGTGCATGTGGTTGAAGGCGCCGACGAGCTTGATGTGGCGGCTGAGGAGCATCCCGTTGCCGAACACGTCACCGGCCATGTCGCCGATACCCGCCACTGTAAAGTCTGTGGTCTGCGTGTCGACGCCGAGTTCCCTGAAGTGCCGCCTGACCGACTCCCAGGCGCCTCGGGCGGTGATCGCCATCTTCTTGTGGTCGTAGCCCGCGGACCCGCCCGAGGCGAAGGCGTCGCCGAGCCAGAAGCCGTACTCCGCCGAGATCCCGTTGGCGATGTCGGAGAAGGTCGCGGTCCCCTTGTCGGCGGCGACCACCAGGTACGGGTCGTCGTCGTCGTAGCGCACCACCTCCGGGGGCGGCACGACCCCGCCGTCGAGGAGGTTGTCGGTCAGGTCGAGCATGCCGCAGATGAGCGTGCGGTAGCACTCCACCACCTCCCGCATCAGCGCCTCGCGGCCCCCCTCCGCTGGCGGCCGCTTGACCACGAAGCCGCCCTTCGCGCCGACGGGCACGATCACCGCGTTTTTGACCGTCTGGGCCTTCATCAGGCCCAGGATCTCGGTTCGGAAGTCTTCCCTGCGGTCGGACCACCGGATGCCGCCCCGCGCGACCTTCCCTCCCCTGAGGTGCACCCCCTCGGCCCGCGGCGAGTAGACGAAGATCTCGAACATCGGACGGGGCAGCGGCAGCACCGCGATGTTGCTCGGGTCGAACTTGAACGAGAGGTACGGTTTGGGCTCCCCTTCGGGTGAGTCCTGGTAGTAGTTTGTGCGCACCGTCGCCAGAACGACGTCGAGAAAATTCCTCATGATGCGGTCCGCGTCGAGGCTCACGACCTCGTCGAGCGCCTCTTCGATCGACCGGGCCAGCCGGTCCGCCTCCTCTTTCCGGCGCCCCTGGCGGCTCGGGTCGAAGCGGGCCGCGAAGAGCTCGACGAGGAGCCGAGCGATATGCGGGTTCGCGGACAGGGTGTCTTCTATGTAGTACTGGCTGAACGTGGTTCCCGCCTGGCGCAGGTACTTGCTGTAGGCGCGAAGGATCGCGATCTCGCGCCACGTCAGCTGGGCCCTGAGGACCAGCCTGTTGAAACCGTCGTTCTCGACGGCCCCGCGCCACGCCCGGGCGAAGGCGTCCTGGAAGATCTCCTTCACCCCGCCGGTATGTAGCTCGCCCCGTGCCTCGTGGATCAGGCCGAAGTCGTGGATCCAGACCGGCGGCGAGCCGACGGCCTCGATCTTGTACGGGCGCTGGTCGGCTACCTTGACGCCCATGTCTTCGAGCAGGGGCAGTACCTCCGACAGCGAGATGGGGCTCCCGGAACGGTACAGCCTGAACCTCAGGAAGCCCTCGGGCGCTTCGAGCGGATGGTAGAGGCTCATGCCGAGATCGTCCTCGTCGGCGAGGCTCTCCATCCTGCGGATGTCGGCCACGGCCATCCGGGCGAGGTAATCGTCGCGGTAGCCGGGGGGGAAGGCCTCGCGGTAGCTTCGAAAAAGCTCGACCCCGCGCTCTTCGCCGCACCCCTCCACCAGGGCGTCGTACAGGTTGTCCGTCCAAGATCGGGCCGCCTCGACGAGGCGCCCCTCGATCTCGTCCACGTCGTAGTCGGGAACCTGGCCCGGCCCCGTATAAACGACGAGGTGGAGGCGCGCCAGCACGGATTCGGAGAGCCGGGCGTCGAACTCCACGCTCGTGCCGTCGAACGCCTTCTGCACGATGTCCTGCATGCGCTGCCGGAGTTCGGTGTTGTAGAGATCGCGTGGCACGAATACCAGGCACGAAAAGAAACGCCCGTAGGTGTCGCGCCTCACGAAGAGCCGGATGCGCTGGCGCTCCTGCAGGTGCAGGATCCCCATCGAGATCTCGAAAAGCTCCTCTCTCGATACCTGGAACAGCTCGTCGCGCGGGTAGGTCTCGAGGATCTCCGTCAGGTCTTTTTCGTTGTGGCTTCCCGGCGGGAAGCCCGCGCGGTCCAGGACGTACCTCGTCTTGCGGCGGACGATGGGGATGTCCAGCGAGCTCGCGCTGTATGCGGAGAAGGTGTACAGGCCGAGGAAGCGCCGCTCGCCCGTAACCTCGCCGTTCTCGTCGAACTTCTTCACGCCGACGTAGTCCAGGTAGGATGGGCGGTGGACCGTGGCGCGCGTGTTGGCCTTGGTGAGGTTGAGGAGGTGGGGCGCGTGGGCGAGCTTTTGCACCTCGCGCGTCAGCTTGGCGAAGCTGTGCGAGGTGGGCTTCGAGTCCGTTTCTCGCAGGATACCGAGGCCGGTTCCCGGCACGGACCGCAGAGCGTCATCTCCGTTCTCCGCGGTCAGGTCGTACTCGCGGTAACCCAGGAAGGTGAAGTTGTCGTCGACGATCCATTCGAGAAAGGCCCTGGTTTCGGCGAGATCCTCCGGATCGACCGTCGGCGGCGGGTTCCCCTCGAGCTCGGAGATAATGCTCCGGGCACTTTCGAGCATCTTCGGCCAATCCTCGACGGCCCTGCGCACGTCTCCGAGAACGTGGTCGAGACGATCACGGATTCCTTCCAGCACCTCGGGTTCTGTCTGGCGGTCTATCTCCACGCGCACGATCGACTCGGAACTCGCGCCGTCGAGATCGGAGGCGGGGGGCAGGACCTCGACGAGCCGACCCTCGTCGTCGCGCCTTACCTTCATGATGGGGTGGAGCATAAGGTGGATCGCGTAGCCCTGGCGGATTACCTCCATCCTCGTCGAATCCACGAGGAACGGCATGTCGTCGTTGACGATCTCGACCACCGTGTGGGTCGATTGCCAGCCGTGCTCCTCGAACTGCGGGTTGTACACGCGAATCTTCGCCGAGCCGGGCTTTCGCTGGCGGGCGAAGCCCCAGTGGGCCAGGGCCGCTCCGTACGCGTCGATGGGGGAGCGGCCGGTCAGATCCTCGGGGGGTACCCAGCCGTAGTACTGGCGCACAAACTCTTCGACCTGCGGCGCTTGATCCTCGGGCATTTGCTCTCGAACGCGGTCCACGACCTTGTCTAGAAGTTCGTCCTTCACAAACATCTTTACACTCCTCCACGTGGTTTCCTTGCCAGGCAAGCCGGATACGACAACCCCGGCAAGCCTTCTGCGAACGGGTTTCGACCCTCCGTTGCCCTACCCGTACGTTTCGGTGCAGGTGCCCCCAATACGCACCGCCAGATGCTGCGTCTCCCGTTGATCTTTCCCCATACGTTCCGGCCCGAAGGCTGATTTCTAGATTCTTGCCTGGTTCGCCATCATCCCGATTCAAGCTTAATGCCGTGTGTCGCTTCATGCCACACAAGCGGCAAGAAACGCATCGTCACCACCATCACGTTTCGTCCGCAGGCCCGGGGCGGGTACGTCTAGGCGTGGCCCTTCGCAGATCTCTGGGACCTCCTCGGCCTCCGGATCGAACCCGGAGAACCTGGGTATCCTGAACCCCATCTCGCGTCTGCCGGAGCAGCGCAGGACGTAGCCGGATCGACGTCGTCCTCTACATCCTCCCATGAGTTTCGTCACCGCCGCAATCACCGTAGGCTACCCTACGGGGTAGACGCTCCGACCGGCTGCTTCTACTTCTAGTAGTCCCGCCTTTGCGGCCCGCCGTGCCTGCTCTCGTCGTGGTGGACTCATTGCGAGGGGATGGCGCGGAAGATCAGCTCCCCCAGTTCCTCGCAGGCTGTGCCGCCGTCGGCGCCGAGGCCGGGGAGATCGGAGTCGTACTCGGCCTGTCGAAACGAATCGAGTATCGGCGTCGGGCTCTGCTGCATCGCATCTCGGCACCCATATAGCCCACATGAGCGGGAGAGAAAGGCTTCGAAGCCTTTCTCTCCCGCTTAGGTAGACGTTCGCCTCGCCCGGCCGGTGGCGCCTTATCAGTGATTCGAGGCGCGTGTCAGGCGGTCGGGGGCATGGGCTCGCGGGGCCAGGGTGGTTCGGTCTCCCCCGCGTCGCTGGAAACGGTGGGCGGCTCGGAAGCCTCACCCAGCTCCGCTTTGACCCTCGCAACGACCGCGTCGGTGGAGAGCCCGTAACGGTCGTGCAATGTGGGCAGGGCACCCGCGTCGAGGAACTCGTCGGGCAGCGCGATGGGGACGATGCGTCCTCCTCCCTTGCCGGCGAAAGCCAAGCAGGAGGCCACGGATTCGGCCAGCCCGCCGACGATGGTATGGTTCTCCAGAGTCACGACGAGGCGATCCGTCCCGGTCACCCTTAGGATCGCTTCGCGGTCCAGCGGCTTGATCGTCGGCACGTGTACCACGGCAACGTCGACGTTGTCGGCCTCGAGCCGCTTGGCCGCGTCGAGGGCTCGCATCGTCATCAGCCCGGTCGAGATCATGACGACGTCGCGGCCGGTCCTGAGCTCGGCGGCCTTGCCCAGCTCGAAGCGGTAGTCGTACTCGTCCAGCACGGTGGGCACGGCGCCCCGCAAGAGGCGCATGTAGCTTGGGCCCGGTGAGGCCGCCAGTGCCGGCACCGCCTGCTCGATGTCGACGGAGTCGCACGGGTCGACGATCGTGAGGTTCGGCATCCCGCGCATGATGGCGAGATCCTCGGTCGCCTGGTGGCTAGGGCCGTACCCGGTGGTCAGGCCCGGCAGGCCGCCGACGATGTTGACGTTCAGGCCCGGCTCGGCGATGTCGAGGCACAGGAAGTCGTAGGCACGCCGCGCCGCGAACACGGCGTAGGTGGACGCAAAGGGGATCAGGCCAACCTCGGCCATGCCGGCGGCCGCGCCCAGCATGACTTGCTCGGCCATGCCCATCTGGAAGAAGCGGTCCGGGTGGGCATCGCGGAAGACGTGCATGTCCGTGTACTTGGCGAGGTCGGCGGAGAGACCAACGATCTCGGGGCGTTCGTCCGCCAGACGCGACAGCGCTTGGCCGAACGGCGCGCTCGTCGTCTTCTGGCCCTCGTCGACGAAGGAGGCGATCATCGCCGACGTGGTGAGCTTTTTGCGGGGGGTCGTTTCGCTCATCGGTTGCGTCCTTCCTCGAGCTGGTCGCGGGCGACCTGCCACTCGTGCTTTTCGACGCGCATGAAGTGCGCCTTCTCCTTGTTCTCCAGCAGCGGCGACCCGCGGCCGACGCGGGTGTCGCAGATCAGGACCGACGGCGAGCCCCGATGCTCCCGGAGCCCGTCGAAGGCGGCGACGAGCGCCTCGATATCGTTGCCGTCGACGCGGACGGCGTGCCAGCCGAAGGCCCGCCACTTGTCAGTGATCGGTTCGGTCTGCAGCACGCCCGGAGTGGGGCCGTCAGCCTGCAGGGCGTTGACGTCGACGACCGCCGTCACGTTGTCGAGGCCGTGGTGGGCGCAGGCCATCGCGGCCTCCCACGTCGAGCCCTCGTCGAGCTCGCCGTCCGAGAGCAGGTTGTACACCCGCGCCTGGTTTTCCTGGTAGCGCAGCCCCAGCGCCATGCCCGTCGCGACGCCGAGCCCGTGACCCAAGGAGCCACCAGAGATCTCCATGCCGGGCGTGTAGGATGCCATCCCGGACATCGGCAGTCGGGAGCCGTCCGAGCCGTAGGTCTCGAGCTCGGCGACCTCAAGGACGCCGGCCTCCGCCAGACCCGCGTACAAGGCGATCGCGTAGTGCCCTATGGACAGCAGCAGGCGGTCGCGGTCAGGCCAATGCGGATCATCCGGACGGAACCGCAGCTGGTCCTTGTAGATTACGGCGAGGATGTCGGCGACGCCGAGGGCCTGGCCGATGTAGCCCTGGCCCTGCACCTCGCCCATGTTCAGGGCGTGCAGGCGGATCCGGTAGGCGGACTCGCGCAGCCGAGAGATCCTCTCGGCGTGATTCTCCCCGGCCGTGCCCGAGCCGGCCGGGTTGGTGAGCGAACTCATGGTATGTACCTTCCTTTCTTGGTTTCCGGTCAAACGAAGATGCTGAGCACGAGGACCGCGCCCAGGCCGACGAACGCCAACAGCCCCTGGGCAACCGTGTACACCTGAAACGTGCCGCGTACGGAGAGCCCCAGCAGCGTCTTGAACATCCAGAAGGTGTTGTCGGTGACGTGACCGCCCAGGGCGGCCCCCGACGCGGCGGCCAGCCAGATCAGCACGGCGGAGATACCCAGGTCCCCCACGACCGGCGCGAGCAAGGCCGCGGCGGTGATGGCGGCCACGGACCCGGAACCCTGGGCGAGGCGCAGCAGCGCCGCGACCAGCCAGGCCAGCACGAGCGGGAATGCCGTGCTGGCGCTAAAGAGGTCGGCCACCAGGCCTCCTACGCCGGCCTCCGCGATGACCTGCCCGAGGGATCCCGCGACGCCGGTGAAGAGGAGGATGACGCCGCTGGTCGCAGCACCCCTCACGATCACCTCTTCCACGCCCTCCCGACCCAGCGACGGCACGGCGAGAACGATACCGATCAGCAGGCCGATGAGGAGGGCGACCACAGGGTTACCCAAGAGCCCGAGCACGGCCACCTCCGCACCGGCCGCGGTCGTGGTTGTCTGGGCCACGATTAGGAGCACCGGGACAAGGAGTGGCAGCAGGGCGACGATGAGCGGCATCCGCGGCCGTGGCCCTTCTTCGGCGGTCTCGACGGCGGTGGCGGTGGCGGGCTGCGGATCACGCGCGACGGCCGTCGCCGTGCCGCCGCCGTCGGGCTGCGAGGCGTGCCGGTCGTGCGCGATGGCCGCCTGCTCACCGGAGGGCGCGTCGCTTGCCGGGCCGCCGAAACCGGCGATCTCACCGGTGTGCTCGGGGTCGTTAAAGGGGTCGTCGTCCTTCTCATGGTTCCACGTGAAGCGCATGAGCAGGGCGTGCACGAGGATGCTGATGACGACGACCGCGATGCCGAAGGGGACACCCCACAGGAGCATTACCCCGATCGGGATGCCTAGGGAGGCCGCGATGGCGAGCGCGGCCGCGCCGGGCGGAACCATGAGCAGTCCGACCTCGAGGCCGATGGCCAGTGCGCCGGCGAGCGGGGCGATGCTCATCCCGGTCCGCAGCGCGATCGATCGGGCCATCGGCGCCATGATGACCAGCGCTACGTCGAAGTAGATCGCGGGGAAGGCGATCCCCGAGGCCAAGCCCAGGACGTAGGGCGACCGGTTGGCCCCAAAGAGACGCAGCATCCCCTCCACGATGCGGTGCAGCGTTCCCATGGCCGACAACAGCGCCCCGAGCATCACGCCGAAGCCGATGATGAGCCCTACCTCGGCCATCAGGTTACCGAAACCCTCGATGACAGCGGTCGTCGTCGCCTCGTAACCGAGCCCCGCGGCGATGCCGAGGTAGAGGGCGCCGATCACCAGCGAGATGACCGGATTGATCTTCGCGAAAACGATGAGCCCGACGACGATCGCAACCGTGAGCCCGGTGTGGATCAGAAGCGCCGTGGTACCAACCATGTTAGTGCACCTCCTGGCTTATCAACGAAAGGGCGAACGGTAGCGCGTTGTCCTGGAAAAAGGACGCGAACATTTTCTATCTCCTCCCCCTCTTTAGTAGATGTGTGAGCCGCCGTTGATGTCGAGCGTCGCGCCCGTCACGTACCCGGCGTCCTCGGAGCACAGGTACACGATCATCGAAGCGACCTCGCCGACGGTCCCCTGACGCCGTACCGGGACGTCGGCCAAGATCTGCTCCTGGCGCTCCGGCGAGAGCTTTCCGGCGGTGATGTCGGTGCCGATCAGACCGGGCGCCAGAGCGTTGCAGGTCACACCGCTCGGGCCGGCCTCGCGCGCGAGGGCCCGCGTCAATCCCAGGACGGCCGCCTTGGCGGCGGAGTAATGCGAGCCGCCGAAGACGCCACCGCCGCGAACCGCGCTCACGGACGAAAGGTTGACGATTCGTCCGTAGCCGCGATCGACGAGGCCCGGCAGAACGCGGCGGGTGGCGAGGTAAGTCCCGCGGACGTTAACGTCGAAGATCCGGTCCCACTCCTCTTCCTCGATGTCGAGGAAGCGGGTCGGCGCCGTGATGCCGGCGTTGTTTACTAGCGCCGCAACCGGCGGCAGGTCGCTTTCGACCGCCGACACAGCCGCGTCGACCTGGGCGCTCTTGGTCACGTCGCAAGCGAGCCCGACAGCTTGTCCACCGTTGGCGCGAGCCGCCAGTTCCGCCGTCTCCTGCGCCGCTCCTTCTTCAAGGTCCAGCGCGGCTACGCTCCATCCCGCCGCCGCGAGCCGCAGGCAAGCCGCGCGGCCGATGCCGCGGGCTGACCCCGCTCCGGTGACGATCACCGTACGATCTTGGGACATGCTTACTCCTCTCCTCTCTCGACGCTACGCGCCTTCTCCGGTCTTGCAGATTCCCTACTCGCGGGGTCTTCGACACCGCGCACCGGCACTCTTGCGAGTGTCGGCAAGCGCAGCCGACCCATTAGCCCGAAACCTTCTCCCAATGTTTGCTCCCTTTCCCCAAATAAATGGTCCAACCAATCCTGATTAGGAAGATACTACGGGCACATTCCGGTGTCAATGGTCCGACCAATTAATTTTCCAAACATTTTTCTGCGAGGGCAGCTCGAACCGTTAGCCGTCGCTATCCGCACAAGAGGGCGCGCTTCGACCCTATCTCGTCAGCTGGGCTTCAGGGCAAATCGGGGTTATAGAGGGCATGCGGTAGGCCTGCCAGAACGACGTCGCGGCGGGTATGCCCTGCGTGCCGGAGCTGGTCGGCCAGGGAGTACGCGGAGTGGAGGTGCCTTACGGCGAATGTCGGGTCAGGTTATCCCATGCTCGCCTCAACGGTTGTCCAGGAGGTTGGGGGCCGATGCCCCGGATGCGAGGGGCCGGACGAGACACCCAAGCTGCGCTGCACCCCCGGAGAGAGGGGGTGCCAAGCCCCGGCGGCCCCGGTGGGCATGGTCGGGGCCGAAGGGCGTTGGGTTCGAGAGCTTGCTACCTATCGCCGGGACGGATCCCGAGCTACGATGCCTGTTCTGCGTGTCCTTCGGTGCCGTCGACCTCGCGGACCATCTCGTTCCAGATCCTGAAGTGCTCGTCCATTGCCGCAACGGCCCGCTCCGGGTCGTGGTCCCGTACGGCTTCGAGGATCGGTAGGTGAATGGCGTTCATCCGGTCGATGCGGCCGGGATCCGCCCAGACCCCGCGACGGCGGAGCTGCAAAAGTTGACGCAACACGGACGACAAACCCTCCATCATGAGCACCATTACGGGGTTGCCCGATGCCTGCACCATGGTCATGTGGAACTCGTAGTCGGCCTGGTCCCCGTCCTCCGCGTTCTCGGAGTCGAGCATGCGCTTCACGCACCGCTCCAGCGTGTCGACGTCCTTGTCGGAGGCGTGGGTCGCGGCGAGCCCGGCGACCTCACGCTCGATCAACTCCCTCGCCTGCTGGAGCTGGTCGACCTCAACGTATCCGAGCTTCACGGCTATCTCGAAGTACAGCCGGATGAAGGTAGGGTGTGGCATACCCAGGTAGGTTCCGCTCCCCTGCTTGCGCCGGATCAGCCCCAGGATCTCCAGGGCCGCCAGCCGCTCCCGCAGGGTGCCGCGGTTTATGTCGAGGACCGAAGCCATCTTCCTCTCGGTGGGGAGTTTCGGCTCCTCCGCCGTCCCCAGCGGAACGTCGGCGATGAGTGCGGCGAGTCGTTCGAGGGTTTCGTCCAAATCGGTCTCCTAGCTTTGGTCCGACAAATTATACGCAATGAAAGCGTTACAGCCTTCTGCTGAGAACGCCTTGGAGGTTTGGATGCGGGTACATTCTCGCTCTCCCTATCTACCCCTGGTCGATGCCGTACTCGATCCGCTCGTACGGCACGCCGAGCTGCGCCAGCAGGAGCCGGACCTTGTAGCCGTTCCCCGAAGAAGGGTTGTCATGGAGGCGGATCATGGCTCCCCTCGTGACGTAGTGCGCACCCGACTACTCTAAGTCGCCCTGAAGCGGACGAGGTTTTTGCTCTCGATTCGTTCCGCCCTGCCCTGGAGGACGAGGTGGTCGAGATGGGCCAGCGTCTCGGCGAGGGCGAAGCACCGCTCGTAGATCGAGAGGCCGTAGCGAAAGACCTTGCGCGAGACCTCGAACGAGGTCTTCGGGCCTCCCGTAATCTCCCCGAGCATCTCTTCAAGGCGCTCCTCGTGGTGGGCC
>CADCVI010000055.1 GCA_902806105.1 uncultured Rubrobacteraceae bacterium | reverse complement strand
GCCGTCGCCGCAGGGGAGCAGGACGCCGAGCACTTCGAGAAGGCGATGGAGTTCGCCCCGCTGCGCAACAACCCCCGCTTCCGCAACCTCCTCGCCCAGATGAACGGCCGGGCGGGCTGAGGCTTTCTTGTCGGCCGGGATCGCCGCGGGCCTCTTCCTCGTGGTGGTCGGCCTGGTCGCCCTCTCCTTCGGCATCTACGCCCTGACCAGGGGCGGACGGGGACAGGAAGGCGGCTTCGGTCCCCTCTCCGAGCGCGGCATCCACGTCGTCGCCGGTATCAGGATGACCCTGATCGGCCTCGGGAGCCTCGGCTTCGGAGCTTATCTGCTCTGGTCGACTACGTAGCTGCGATCCGTTCTGCCCCGCCTGCGTAGATAGGTGACCGTAGCCCCTGCTGCCCGACGCCCTGATGGCTGTTCCGATCCGGGGTAGGATGCTGGCCGACCACCTCTCGCCCACCGTGGACACCATGCTCGAAACCCATCCGCGCGCCTCGCTCCTGTTCGGCCTCAGGCACGTCGAGGAGTAAATTCACGAGGCCATCCGTCATTACAAGAGGAAGAGAAGCGACACCAAGGAACAGACCGGGGTGAGGGTCGAGCAGACCAATAAATTATGGCATCACCGGTCGGGCTGCTTCGGCATACCCCGCGATAGGGCAATGGAGCACGACGGTGCGCTGAATTCCTTGGTCTGCGCGACCGTCGCGTACCTGTTCCACCACGGCACAAAGAGACCACACAGGTTGCGCCACAAGGCCGCGAACAAGGCGGGGGGTGGTCCCTTCTACGTCCTGACCCCGGATGTGGCACCCGGGATGCACGAGGTGATCCAGGGCAGGTATGCCCCGGGGTGGAGTCCCGGCCGCTACGCGGAGGGGCCGTTACCCCTCATTTATAGTGTTGTTAGCGTGGGTAACCCGAGCGACGCACAAAGACATACCGGACCCGGCGCCACCCCCTTCCTTTCCCCACTATTACCCGTGTCGGGTCCGCTTCGCTCTCCCTCAGACACCCTTGCCGGTCTGGCCTCCCGAAGAGGGAACATCCTCAAGCTCGGCTTCTGACCAGCCAGCCGGGTCGTCTGTCGCAACGAGTTCGCCCCGCCACACGTCGCCTTTGAGGTCCACAAAGATCCTGCGCGCCTCCTCGGGGTCGATCCCGTGCCGCTCTCCTAGCTGCTCGACGCGCTCCCTATCGACGCGGGCCTCGCCCTCCCGCACGATCTTGGCCACCATGTTTCTCAAAGCCATGGCGAACTCGTTGCGGCTACGCGCACTTTCGGTCATCTTGTTCCCCTTCCTTCTATACATTTGCACTTCACGCTCTACCCAGAGCGGTAGCCACCCAAGCAGCGGAGGCAAGTCCCGGAGGACTGGCGGAGTTCAATACAGTCCATCCTCGAACTGCTAGCGTCTCACTCGGTACGTCCGCCTCGTCACTCCGAGCGCTTTTGCCCTCACGATCACGGCGATCTCCGCGCGGTCTGAGGGCGGGAGGTTGCTCGGTAGCCCTCACACGCCGAGCAGCGTCCTACCGGCGGGCATGAGCCGCCTCCTGCGAGCCTCGGTTATGTCGCGGTGACGGCTTCCGCTCAAAGAACCTCCCGGTTGTCGGGAGCCGAATTCTAGCCGCAGCGGTCGTAGAAGGTGTCCACTGACGTAGCCACCTTCGCGCCCTCCGGCGTGCCCACGTTGTTCTAGATGTGCTGGCGCGTGAGGATGAGAGAGCTGGTGGAAGTCGCCGCGTAGCTTGTACGGAAGGTTATAGTCCCGCCCGCCGCGACCGTGCGATTGACGTACAGCTTCGCGTTGGCCTTCTGGAGGTCGGTGAGGTTGTCCCTGACGGTCGCCCTTATCGTGGGCTTCACGTCCCTGGTGACCGAGGCGTTCCCCGGGCTCATCCCGCTCACCGTCGGCAGAGCACCGCGTCCACCGTCTAGCTCCGCGTCGCAGGGTTGGCGTCGGCGTTGCCCGCCGCGTCCTTAGGAGAACCCCCTTCCACGCACTCAGGTAAATACGCCGGTGGCTCGGACAAGGGCTTCTTGGAACGATTCCGAATCTTCCGCAAATGCTTGTACCAAGCGCGGCTGTGTGCAGAGATCTACCTTACCCTCGCACGAACTCCCTTTGTAGCGCTGAGTATCAATGGGCGCATTGCCAGGTACGTAACGAGCCCGATCAGGATGTGCCAGAGGAAATGGGTGCCGATTGGCAGGATAGGACACACCTCGTTATCGATCGTGCGGAAGAAGAGAGCCGTCAGATATACACCCGCGGCTGCGAGCAGGGTGAAGCGGGCAGCCCGAGAGCGGCTGCCTAACCCCACCGGGGACTGGCGGGGTCCGGTTAAAACCGCGCAATCGGCAACCGCTGTTTCTTGATCAAGAAACTACCTGGTAAGTAGCTTTACCCTTGCCGCGTCGGCAGCGACCTTCAGGTTCGCCATCGCGTGCGCCTCCTCCCATCTATCGACAACTCGCCAGTCGACTACGGCCCGCTCCGGTGATCAAAAGCGATCGCGTGAACACTATTCCGCGCCCTCGAGATAAAGATGCCCGAAGCCCGCATCGTCGCGGCGATGCTCCGAGCACGATGGGCTCCCCCGATCATCATGGAATGCACGCATGAGAAGGGGGCTTGTGATGCTTACCTCAGACCCTCCACCTCGCCTATCGGGCACTACTGGGACAAAAGCCCACGGGCGCGCGGGACGGATTCCCCATACCCGCAACCCTTCCCCGAAACTAGGATAAGCGGGTAGAAACGAGCGCTGCGGCGCGGGAGACGGTCGGGAGGGAGAGTATTCATGATGCAGCACGGCGTGGCATTTGAGGGGGATGATATTCCCGGGATCCGGAAGGGCGAACGTGACGAACGCGTCTGGTCCGTACTCGCGCACCTGAGCGTGTTCGTGAACCTCGTGACCGGTTTCGTGGGGCCTGTCGCGGCCTTGATCCTGCGCCTTACCCGCGGGAAGCGCTCGCCCGCGGTCGGACGCCACGCGATACGCTCCTTCTGGAACCAGGTGGTATGGCTGCTGCTGGTCGCGCCGGTCGGGGCCCTCTTCACGGTCTCGATGGTGCTGCTCCTGCCGGTCCCGAACGCGGCCTTCCTGATGCTGCTCGTAGCCGTGGTTGCGGCCTGGCTGGCGGTCCCGTTCGCGGAGGGCGCATGGGCAGCCTACCGGACGAGCCGGGGAGAAGACTACCGCTACCTCCTGGACCGCCTGACGAGCGTCGGCAGCGGCAAGACGCGCCACCGCGCCAAGAAGAGGAGGTCGCACGTAGATCTCTTCGACGACGATGACGGCTTCGACGCGTCCGACGATGACGGCTTCACGGACGACAGCAGCAGCGACTTTTCCGGAGATAGCGACCTGGGCAGCGACTTCGGCGGTTTCGACTTCGGTGGCGACAGCGGGAGCTGGTGAAGACTAGAACGCGATCGGCGCCTCGGGCAGAAGACAACGGGGCTGGATCTCCGCCGTCTTCTGGGGGGCACATACTATTCGGGACAATGCGTGACCCGCCTGGCGACCCTCTGCCAGGCGGATACCGGCGTGCCTGGCCCTCTGCTCCAGCCGGGCGAGGCGTATCTCGAACTCTCGCCGGTTCGCGGCACCTCTCCTTCCAGCGGCCCGACGCGAGGCGCCAAACGGGACGCGCGAGCAGATACACGTAGCAACGTACCCTTATCGGGATGAGCCTGGGGGCCCCGGCTTCGGGGCGTCTCGCTTGCAGAAACCACCAACAAGCCGGTCTCCGTGGAGGCGACAGCAGGGTGCGGTTCGGGGTGTTCGCCGGTCGGTGAGGAGCTACAGGAGCTTCAGGTTCGCGCTGTCCCTCTCGACGTTGGCGAAGAAGTCGTCCATCTCCACCACCCGCTCGCGGGCGAGCTCGCGGGAAGAGCCGAGCCTCAGGAGGTCAGGAATGCTGCGCCGGAGGCTGCGTGCGTGTCGGAACGCGGCGGGGAGATCCGGGACCTCCTCTTCGGTCCCGACCATGGCGAAGACGCGCGCGAGGCCCACGGAACCGAGGTAGTCGAGGGCCACGGCATCCTTCAGAAGGTCGGCCTCGGGGTGGTGGCCGGGTGAGGCGCCGGGCGGATGGTGCTCTATGGCGTCGAGGACGACGCGGGAGGCGTCGGTGGGGTAGTCCCCGTCGCGGAGCATCCTTGACGCTACCGAGATGGAGCGCTGGACGTGATCCGCGCCCTCCCTCCTGTCGAAGGACTTGTACAGCCCGATGTCGTGCAGCAGGGAGGCGAGGCGGAGGGCCTCGGTGTCGTAGGCGAGGCCCTCTTCACGGGCGAGGTTCTCGGCGAGAAAGCACACCCTGAGGCAGTGGGCGTAGCCCCAGACGGGGTGGGTGCCCAGGCGCGAGACCAGCTTCTCTATCTCCTCCAGAATCTGCTTCATGCACGCCAGAGTAACGGAAGCAGCCCGGAGCCGCTAGCGGGCCACCGGTGCTGCCAGGAGCGCGGCGTCCGTGGACGCTGGGGAATCCGGGAACGCCCGCGGGTGGAGGAGGCGGGCCAGAATCTCCACGCCCCGCACGAGCCGGGGGGCCGGACGGCTGAAGTACGAGTTAGCGTCTACGGCCCAGATGCGTCCCGAGCGTGCCGCCGGGGTGCCGTTCCAGCCGGTCAGGCCGGGGAGGGCGCGGGCCTCGCGGAGGGCGCGCTCCGTGTCGAAGCCGCAAGGCATGAGGATCAGGGCCTCGGGCTCGGCGGCGAAGACGTCCCCCCAGGAGAGGCGTGCGGAGGGCGAGCCCTCCGCGGCCAGGACTTCCTCGCCGCCCGCGAGGCGGACCATCTCGGGGACCCAGTGCCCCGCGGTGAACGGCGGGTCGAGCCACTCGATTGCGCCGACGCGCGGCCGTGGGAGTCCCTCGACTGCCTCCTCGACGCGGGCGAGCCTGTCCTTCAGGGCCGAGACCTCCTCGCGCGCCCGGTCACCGCGTCCGACGGCGTCGCCGACCTCGACCGCGCAGTCGAGGACTTCGCCGAGGGTCGTCGGGTTCATGGAGAGGACGCGGGGGCTCGTAGAAAGGGACGAGGCGGCCTGCTGCACGACGTCGAGGGAGACGGCGCAGACGTCGCAGAGGCCCTGGGTGACGATCAGGTCGGGCTTGAGCTCCTCCAGAAGCTCGGCGTCGAGCCAATAAAGGCTGCCGGTCTCCGAGAGGTGGCGGACGATGGCGGCGTCGATCTCGGCGCTCGTCATCGAGTGGTGGTCCATTGGCGGGCGCGTCAGCTTCGGGAGCGCCTCGACGCCCGGCGGGTGATCGCACTCGTGCGAGACGCCGACGAGGGAGTCGGCAGCGCCCGCGAAGGCCACGAGTTCCGTCGCGCTCGGAAGTAGGGAGACTACTCGCATGGGGGCTCCTCTCCTAGTACTGGGGCTTCTTGCGCAGGTCGTTCAGGAGGTTCGCCTGGCCGATGTCGTCGACGGTGAGCATGCCGACAAGCTCGCCGTTCTCCATGACGGGGATGGCGCGGAGGCCGCTCTCCTGGAGGAGGCGGTTGCCCTCCGTGAAGAGGTCGGCGTTCGGGGCGATGGTCGGGAAGTCCGTCAGCATCACGTCGCGCACGTCGCGGAAGCGGTCCGGGGAGTGGACGGCCGAGAAGATCTCCCCCCGCGTCAGCATCCCGACGAGCCTGCCGTCCTCCTCCACGACCGGGAAGTCCACCTGGTAGCCGTGGATCACCGCGTCGAGGACCTGGCCGAAGTTGCTGTACGGGGAGACGGTCTCCGTGCGCCGCTTCGTCCCCATCACGTCCGAGACGTCGAGGCCGCGCGTCGTCTCACGCTGGCGCACCATCTGCTGCTCGCCGGAGGCGCCGAAGAAGACGAAGATCGCTATGAGGATCAGGCCGAGGTTACCGGTCGCGAAGCCCAGGAAACCGAGGGCTATGGCGAGGACCTGGCCGATGGCGGCGGAGATGTCGGTGGCGCGCACCGGCCCGAGCCGGATCGCCAGAAGCCCCCTCAGTACCCTGCCGCCGTCCAGCGGGAAGGCCGGGATGAGGTTGAAGACGACGAGGAATATGTTGACGATACCGAGGTAGAACAGGGCGCCGCCGGCGGACTGTTGCGCCGCCGCGAGCCCCGGGGGCGAGGAGAAATCCACGCCGAACGCGAGGGCGAGGCCCAGGAAGATCGGGGCGAGCACCACGTTAACGAGGGGACCGGCGACGGCTATCTTGATCTCGTCGACGGGCTTCTCCGGGAGGGTCTTGAGCCGGGCGACGCCGCCTATCGGCAGCAGCGTTATGTCCGTCACGTCTATGCCGAGCTTCTGGGCGACGAGCGAGTGCCCGAACTCGTGCAGCACCACGCACAGGAACAGCGCGAGAATGACCCCTATGGTGACCGCGATCCCGAGGGCGACGTTGACCCCGGACTGGGAGGCGGTCCCGTAGCCGATGTAGCCGAAGAAGGCCAGCAGCAGGAAGAACGTCCAGTGGACCTTGACGTCGATCCCGGCGAACCGCCCGATCTTGAAAGAGTTGCCCATAGCGCCCCTTGCATCCTTTTGCTCGAAAAGCCTGTTTCCTACAAAATGGTTATATCCTACCCCGGCCGGAAGACTGTAATCTCATCGATACGGGCGCCGGGGAGCGGGCCGCCGCCACGCTCCCTGCTAGAATCCGCGCATGGAAAAAAGCCTCTCCACCACGTACAACCTCGTCACCGACGCCGCCGGTCTCGCCCCCATCGCCGAGGCGATCTCGGGGGCCGAGGCCGTCGGCGTGGACCTCGAGACCACGGCGCTCTCGCCCAGGGAAGGGCGCATCCGCCTCCTCCAGATCGCAACACCCGACGAGACCCACGTTATCGACGTCTTCGAGGTCGGCGACCTGTCTCCGCTCAAGGGCGCCCTCGAGGCCGGGCCGGTGAAGGTCCTGCACAACGCCAAGTTCGACTACTCCTTTCTAAAAGCCGAGCACGGCATCTCCCTCTCCCCCATCTTCGACACGATGCTCGCCGCCCAGCTTCTAGCCGGCGGGAACCAGAGCCCGTCCTTCGCGCTGGTCGACGTGGCGGAGAGGTACGCCGACATCAAGCTGGACAAGTCGGCGCAGCGGGAGGACTGGTCGCGAAAGCTCTCGGAGCGGCAGATCGAGTACGCAGCCCGCGACGCCGCCGTCCTGCTGCCCCTGAGGGAGAAGCTCGCGGAGAATCTGAAGCAGGAGGAGCTGCTCCGCGTCTCGCGCATAGAGTTCGCCGCCGTGGCCTCCATAGCCGAGATGGAGCTTGCCGGGGTGAAGCTCGACGTGGCGCGCTGGAAGGAGCTCGAAGGGGTGGTGAGGAAGCGCCGGGACGAGAAGGCGCTGGAGCTCGACGCGCAGTTCCCGGAGCCGGAAGGGATGCTGCCGCTGGAGGGGCTTGGTCCGCGTCTCAACCTGAACAGCCCGCAGCAGATCACGGACGCCTTCCGTTCCCTCGGCGTGGAGCTTGCGGACACGAAGGTCTGGACGCTCCTGAAGGTCGAGCACCCGGCGGCGAAGATCCTGCTGGAGTACCGCGAGCTCCAGAAGAAGCTCGGAACGTACCTGGAGACCTACCCGAAGTTCGTCGACCCGGGGGACGGGCGCATCCACGCGAACTTCCTCCAGTGCCGCGTCCCGACCGGGCGTCTCGCCTGCACGAACCCGAATATCCAGCAGATCCCGCACGAGGACGAGTTCCGCCGCTGCTTTGTCGCCGAAGACGGCTACACCCTCGTGATCGCGGACTACTCGCAGGTCGAGCTTCGCATCCTCGCGGAGGTCTCGGGCGACCCGGCGTTCGTCGAGGCGTTCCGAAACGGCGACGACCTGCACCGCGTCACGGCGGCGACGATGTACGGGGTGACGATGGACGACGTGTCGAAGGACCAGCGCTCGGCGGCGAAGAGGATCAACTTCGGCCTGATGTACGGGCGCGGGGCGAAGAGCCTCTCGGCCCAGCTCGGCGCGAGCGAGGAGCGGGGCCGCCAGCTTATAGACGAGTACTTCGCCAACTACCCCAAGGTCAGGAGCTTTCTCCAGAAGACCGCGAGCCGGGCCGTGCGCGACCGGACGCTCCGCACCATCGCCGGGCGCGTCAGGAAGTTCGGAGACTCCGGCCCCGTCGACGACAAGGGCGCGATGCGCCGCGAGGCGATGAACTACCCGATCCAGGGGGCGAGCGCCGACATCGCCAAGCTCGCCCTGGTCTACGTCCGCGAGGAGCTGAAGGACCTCGACGCCCGGCTCGTCAACTGCATCCACGACGAGTTCGTCGTGGAGTGCCGCGAGGAGATCGCCGCCGAGGTCGCCGAGAGGACTGGCGAGGCCATGAAGCGCGCCGGGGAGGCCATCCTCAAAAAGGTCCCGGTCGAGGTCGAGGTCGCAACGTCGCGGGAGTGGCGCAAGTAGGTAGCCCCGTCGTCAGGGGCTACCGCGCGGTCCATCCCCCGTCCACGAGCAGCGTGGTCCCGTTGACGAGCGAGGCGGCGGGCGAGGCGAGGTAGATCACGGCCCCTGCGACGTCCGTCGTCGTGCCCACGCGCCCCACCGGGATGCTGGAGAGGACCTCCTCGAGAAACGCCGGGTCGTCGAGGCGCTCGGCCGTGCCGGGGGTCCTAACGAAGGTCGGGGCGACGGCATTGACCGTGATGCCATGAGGCGCCCACTCCAGGGCCAGGACGCGCGTCAGGCCCTCCACGCCGGCCTTGCTCGCGGAGTAGGCGGCGTGGCGCGGGAGGCCGACGCTGCCGGCCTGGCTGCTCATGTTGATGATGCGTCCCGAGCCCTGCTCGATCATGCGCCTGCCGGCGGCCCGGCAGGCGAAGAAGAGCCCCTTGAGGTTGACGTCCATGAGCTCGTCCCACTCCTCCTCGGTGGCGTCGACCGCGTCGTGGTTCGTGCCGAGCCCCGCGTTGTTCACGAGGATATCCACGCCCCCGAAGCGCCCGGCGGCCTCCTCGAACGCGCCCTCGATCGAGGAGAGATCCCGCACGTCGAGGCCGACGGGGAGCGCCTCACCACCCTCCTCCTCGACCCTCGCGACCAGGCCGCCGAGGTCTTCTACCCTTCGCGCGGCCGGAACGACGCGGGCCCCGGCGTGGGCCAGCGCGAGGACGAGGTCGTGCCCGATCCCGCGGCTCGCCCCCGTGACGAGGGCGACCTTCCCGCCGAGGTCGAAACGCGGATAATCCATCCTGCTCCTTGGGGATACTCTTCGTGTAAGCGCCCCCGTCGTATCGTGAGGGACAGAGGAGAGCTGACGCGCCCGCTCCGCGAGCTAGCGACCAACAATGCCTGGCGCCGGTCGTACCCGCCGCGACAACGCGAGGGCGCGACCGGCGCAGGACCGGAAAGCTCCGGAGGCCCGCACGGGGCAGTCCCGGTACGGGTGTCGGCCCGCGACGGAGCGGGCCACAGCGCAGCTCGCCGGAGGTGTGTTGCCCCTCTAGGCGGTGTTCGCCCTGTCGCGGCGGAGCAGGCGCCTCACGCTCGCGACCTCGTCGTCGGCGCGGTCGGTGAGGTTGACCTTCCTCCCGCACTCGCACACGAAGTCCTCATCCCGCGAGCTCCAGTCTTCCTCCATGCCGAGCAGGACGATCTTCTCCCCGCAATCGCACTCCAGTACGATGCGCTCCGAAAACTCGACAAAGCTATCCGCGAAACGGTCGAAATCTGAACCTTGCTGCATTTGTTCCCCCCTTGGTCTCTTCAGCAGCGGCCGGAGAGAAGTTCTCACATCAAAGCATGCAGCACAACGTCAACCTCGCTCTCCCCATGACTTCCGCCAAGGTTCACCTCAACCTGTGGTTAAGGTCTAGACGAAAAAGCACCGTTTTGGGGCAAATTCACGACCCCGACCGGTAGGGTGCGCCGGATGGAGAAGGCCTACGTGTGGTGGTTTCGGAGGATACGGCGGGTCGGCAGCCACAAACCCTGTACGCACGGTCGAAGGTCATGCGTAGAGCCGGAAGATCACGCCTTCGTCCGGGCGTAGACGGAGTTCTCCCTCGAGTTTTTCTCTCTCGCGGTCGAGATGGGTGGAGAAGACGAGGCGTCCGCGCGTCGACGGGCCGGTATCGGGGGCCATGGTGAGGGGATCGTGGCCGAGGTTGAGGGCGACGAGGTAGCGGCTGCCGTTCGCCTCGCGGGTGTAGGAGAGCCCGTCGCCGGTGGCGGGAACGGGGGTATACGAGCCCGTTTGGAGGGCGGGGGCTGCGCGGCGGAGGGCGAGGAGCCGGCGGTGGAGGGTCAGGATGGAGGATGGGTCTTCGCGCTTGGCGGCGACGTTGTTTTCGTCGTGGTCGTCGGGGAGTGGGAGCCAGGGCTCTGCGCGGGTTTCGGCAGAAGATCCTTTTGCCCTGCCCCTCGGTCCCAAAGGTCGAGCGGGGCTGTCGGGCGGTGATCGGCTGGAGGGGGCGGGACCTTCAGCGCGCGCTCGAACCCGCTTCGCAGACACCCGGCGGGCTGGCGGCGCTCGGCTGCTCTCCGCTCGGGGGAGGAGCGCTCTCTGGTCCACGCGTCCGGACCCGTACTCGTGCAGACGGACCCCGTCGTCTGGAGGCAACCCCTGCGTAAGACGATAGGATGTACGGCCTGTGGTGCGATGGGGCTGTAGAGACGCCGGTTAGAGGTATCCGACCGGTGGGCTCTGGCCGCTTCGCACCGGTAGTCCCGCGCACGGAGGAGAGAGTTGAGCACGGAAGACACGTTTGTTCGTCCCCCCGCATCGACGGGGGGTGAGGGCAGGAGAACCTCGTCCGCCTCTTCCGTAGGGCCGGGCGAGGGGACAGAGGGACCGCTCGTGGGCGTGATCATGGGGAGCACGTCGGACTGGGAGACGATGGGACACGCGGTCGAGGTTCTGGAGAGGTTCGGGGTGCCGCACGAGAGGCGCGTGGTCTCAGCGCACCGCACGCCGGGGGAGATGGCCCGGTACGCTTCGGAGGCGGAGGGGCGCGGGCTCGCCGTGATCATCGCCGGGGCCGGGGGGGCGGCACACCTGCCGGGGATGGTCGCGGCGCAGACGCTCGTGCCGGTCCTCGGGGTGCCTGTGGAGAGCCGCGCCCTGAAGGGGATGGACTCGCTGCTCTCCATCGCGCAGATGCCCGGCGGTATCCCGGTCGGCACGCTCGCTATCGGCAAGGCCGGGGCCACGAACGCCGCCCTCCTCGCGGTCGCAATCCTCGCCACCACCCGCCCGAAGCTGCGCGAGGGGCTGCGCCGGTTCAGGGAGGATCAGGCGGAGAAGGTCAGAGAGGCGACGCTGGGATGAAGGGACCTATCCTTCCCGGGGCGACCATCGGGGTGCTCGGCAGCGGCCAGCTCGGCCGCATGCTCGCCCTCGCAGCGCGGCGTATGGGCTACGGGGTGCAGACCTTCTCCCCGGACTCGGGTTCCCCCACGGGACAGGTCTCGGACCGCGAGTGGACCGCCAATTACGGGGACCTCGAAGCGGTGGAGGAGTTCGCGCGGAGCGTCGACGTCGTCACGCTGGAGTTCGAGAACATCCCCGCCTCTGCCGTGGAGACGATCGAGGGTTTCGTGCCCGTCAGGCCCGGTAGAACGGCGCTCAAAACCGCGCAACACAGGCTGCGCGAGAAGACGTTTCTCGGGGGATCCGGCTTCCCGACCGCGACTTTTCGCGCCGTACGGTCCCGCGCAGAGCTCGACGAAGCGCTGCGCGAGATCGGGGCGCCCGCGGTGCTAAAGACCGCGGGCTTCGGCTACGACGGCAAGGGGCAGACGAGGATCGGCGCTCCGGGGGAGGCCGGGACCGCGTGGGATGCCCTGGGCGGGGGCGAGGCGGTCCTCGAAGAGTGGGTGGACTTCGAGCGCGAGGTCTCGGTGGTCGCCGCGAGGGGCGTCACCGGCGAGTTCGCGGATTACGGGGTGGTGGAGAACGCGCACCGCGACCACATCCTCGACCTCACGGTCGCCCCCGCCGGGGACGTCCCGCCCGAGATGGCGCGCGAGGCCGTGGAGATCACGCGTAGCATCTTCGAGGAGCTCGACCTCGTGGGGACGGCGTGCGTAGAGTTTTTCCTGAAGGCTGACGGCGGGTTGCTCGTCAACGAGATCGCGCCGCGCCCCCACAACTCCGGCCACTGGACGATAGACGCCGCCGCAACGTCGCAGTTCGAGCAGCAACTGCGCGCCGTCTGCGGCCTCCCCCTGGGCGGCACGGAAGCGTTGAGGCCCGCCGCGATGGCGAACCTCCTCGGGGACCTGTGGGCCGGGGGGGAGCCGGACTGGGCGGCGGTGCTCGCCCACCCCGGCGTAAACCTCCACCTCTACGGCAAGGCCGAGGCACGCCCCGGCCGGAAGATGGGCCACCTCACGGCCCTCGCCGCTACTACGGCAGAAGCCGCGCGGCTGGCGAGAGAAGCTCGAAGGTCGAGCCAGCCCGCACGAGCGAGCTAGGAGCGCCCCCTCCTCGACGGATACCGGGGCGACGCGGGCTCGCGCCGCCCCGGGTTGTACAGCTAGGCTTGGTCCCCGACCCGAAAACTACGCACCGGGGCTCGTCCGGCGCGCTCGCGGACCCGGATGGGCGAAGGTCTACGTAGATACGAGCAGGGCCACCGGGAAGCCGCGCGCTAGCTCGCCTGCGGATATGATCGCGGTCCCCTCGAGTTCCTTCACGGGGACGGGCTCTCCGGTCAATACGTTCATCAGGCCCTTCGAGGCCAGGACCTCCGGGAGCTCGATCCTGGCCCCGGAGAGGGCTTCCGGCCGGAGCTTGAGGGCACCGGTCTCGTCCGCGAGCGGCGCGACGAGGCGGGGGGCGACGACGATGGCCGCGTCGTCGCAGGAGACGCGGGCGAAGGCGACGATGCGGTCCGCCCCCTCCCCCGAGACCTCCAGAGGTACGTATTCCCCCTCCTCGAAGAGGCCCGGCTTCTCGCGCCTGAGCTCCAGGGCGCGCCAGGTCAGGTAGAGCTTCGGCCTGCCGTCCTGCCACTCGCCGTCTTCGAGCATGGACGTTACGCCCCCCGCGAGATCCTCGCCGGAGGCCATCTCCTCCAGCCCGGCGAGGAGTTTGGCGCGCGTCCCGTAGTCGACGGGGCGGCGGTTGTCCGGGTCGACGAGGCTGAAGTCCCAGAGCTCGTTCCCCTGGTAGACGTCGGGGACGCCGGGGACGGTGAGCTTGAGGAGGGTCTGGGAGAGGCTGTTCAGGGCGCCGAGGCGGGCGACCCTGCGCGCGAACGGGAGAAACTCCTGGAGAAAGAGGTAGTTCTCGGAGGGGGTGAGCAGGGCGTCGACGAAACGGGCCACGGCCCCTTCGTACTCCTCGTTCGCGTTCGTCCACGAGGTGTTGACGCCGGCCTCTCTGGTCGCCTTCTCCATGTAGCCCTGGATGCGGCCCCGGAAGTCTTCGAGCCCGGCCTCGTCGAGGCCGCCGAGGCCTTCGAGGGGCCACGCGCCTAGCAGGGTGGCGTAGAGCAGGTACTCGTCGTTGCGGCTCGGGGCGGGCTCGCCGTCCACGTCCCGGCGGCGGGTGCGGTTCGCCCGGCCCCAGCGAAGCAGGATCTCGCGCCACTCCGCGGGCATCTCGGAGAGGGCGTTGATCCTGGCCCGCACGTCCTCGCCGCGTTTGGTGTCGTGCGTCGAGGTCGAGAGCATCGCGTGGGGCCAGCGCCGCGCCCTCTCCGCGTTCTCTATGTGAAAGGCCGCGACCGAGACGCCGAAGCGCTCAGGCTCGCCGCCGACCTCGTTCAGCGAGGGGAGCCGGTTGTGGATGTAGAGGGAGGTGTCCTCCATCCCCTTCGCCATCACCGGGCCCGTGTACTGCTGGAATTTCCCGACGAACGCCTCCACGGCGCGGCGGTACTCCTCCGGGCCCTCCTCTTCCAGGAGCAGGACCTCGTGGAGAAAGTCGTAGGAGCTCGAATCGGGGGCGGCGCTATGCTTCTTCGCGCTCCCGACGGCCCAGTCGATGTACCTGCGGTCCGCCTCGGAGACGTGCCCGGGCCTGACGTAGGTGCGGTAGATCGGGAAGCGGGCGACGACCTCGGTGATCGTATCCCTGACGACGTGGAGGGTGAAGTCGTACTGGCGCCGTCCGGCGAAGCCCCCGGCGATGCGCAGGAGCCGCCGGGAGAGAACGTTCAGCTCGCTCGCCAGCTCGTCGCGCATGGCGATCTTCTTGGACGAGTAGAGCAGGTCCTCGAAGGCCACGGTACGCCCAGTGAAGCGCCGGTAGGCCCTGTCTATCCCCTCC
>CADCVI010000054.1 GCA_902806105.1 uncultured Rubrobacteraceae bacterium | reverse complement strand
GCTTGTTGTAGGCCGCGATCTCGCGCTCGCCCTGGTAGACCTTGATCTCGACCGAGTTCTGGTTGTCGTCGGCCGTCGTGAAAGTCTCACCCTTACGCGTAGGTATAGTGGTGTTCCGCTCGATCAGTTTGGTAAAGACGCCGCCCTTGGTCTCGATACCGAGGGAGAGGGGCGTCACGTCGAGGAGCAGGACGTCCTTGACCTCGCCGGCGAGCACGCCGGCCTGGATGGCGGCGCCGATGGCGACGACCTCGTCCGGGTTGATGCCCCTGTGGGGCTCCTTGCCCGTGATCTCCTTGACCTTCTCCTGAACGGCCGGGATGCGCGTCGAGCCGCCGACCAGGATCACCTGGTCGACCTGTCCCTGCTGTAGCCCCGCGTCGCTCATGGCCTGCCGGACCGGACCGGCCGTCCCCTCGACGAGGTCGGCGGTCAGGTTGTTGAACTGCGCCCGGCTGAGCGTCAGGTCCATGTGCTTCGGGCCGTTCTGGTCTGCGGTGATAAAGGGCAGGTTAATCGAGGTGCTCGTCGTCGAAGAGAGCTCCCTCTTGGCCTTCTCGGCGGCCTCGACGAGGCGCTGGGCGGCCATCTTGTCCTTGGAGAGGTCGATACCCTCGGCCTTCTTGAACTCGGCGACCATCCACTCGACGATCTTGGCGTCGAAGTCGTCGCCGCCGAGATGGTTGTTGCCGCTCGTGGCCTTTACTTCAAAGACGCCCTCGCCGAGTTCCAGGATGGAGACGTCGAAGGTGCCGCCGCCGAGGTCGAAGACGAGGATCGTCTGGTCCTCTTCCTTGTCCATACCGTAGGCGAGGGCCGCGGCGGTCGGCTCGTTGATGATCCTCTTGACGTTGAGGCCCGCAATGCGCCCCGCGTCCTTGGTCGCCTGACGCTGGGCGTCCTCGAAGTACGCCGGCACGGTGATGACCGCGTCGGTCACCTCGTCGCCGAGATAGTCTTCGGCGTCCTTCTTCAGCTTCTGGAGGGTCATCGCGCTGATCTCCGGCGCCGAGTAGCTCTTGTCGCCTACCTTGACCTGGATGTCCCCGCCCGAGCCGGACTCCACGTCGTATCCGACGCGCCCGGCCTCGGTCTTGACGTCGCTAAAACGCCGGCCCATGAAGCGCTTGATCGAGTAGATCGTGCGGTCCGGGTTGGTCACCGACTGCCGCCTGGCGAGCTGGCCGACGAGCCGGTCCCCACTCCTCTTGTCGAACGCCACCACCGAAGGGGTCGTCCGCTCCCCCTCGGCGTTGGTGATGACCGTGGGGTCACCCCCCTCCAGGACCGCAACACAACTGTTCGTCGTCCCAAGGTCTATGCCTATGCTCTTGCCCATGCGCCTGCCTCCCGCGATACTGATTTATCTGAGTTCTGGCTAGTATAAAATTTTAGTGTCTCACCTTCAAGTATTGCATCTATCCTGCGGGTTGCGGCAAGGCTACAGGAAAGTTGCGGCATAGGGTAGGATACCTTGACCTCTAATGAGGGGTAGATCTGGAGGATTCTGGAAGCTTGGACGAGACTATATTGCTGGTCGACGACGACGCGGCGCTTTTGGAGGTGACCTCCATCGTGCTGGCCTCGGAGGGCTACCGGGTGGTCACGGCGGAGGACGGGACGGAGGCTCTACGGGCGCTGGAGGGCGAGGACCTCGACCTCGTGGTGTTGGATATCATGCTGCCCCGGATGAGCGGGTTCGAGGTGTTGAAAAAGATACGGGAGCAGAGTGACGTCCCCGTGGTGTTGCTCACGGCCAAGAGTCAGTCGGTAGATAAGGTCGTGGGGCTGGAACTCGGGGCGGACGACTACATCACCAAGCCCTTCGACACAAAGGAGTTGCTCGCCAGGATCAAGGCAATCCTGAGGCGGTTCGGGCGGGAGGGGCGTGGCCGGGAGGGCACGCTGCGGCTCGGGCCGCTGGAGCTGGATCCCGGGGCTTACACGGTCGCCCGGGACGGGCGGACGCTGGAGCTAACGCCCACGGAGTTCAAGATCCTGGCGCTCCTGATGCGCCGTCCCGGGCAGGCTTTCACGAGGGCCCAGATAAGCGAGGCCGTCTCGACGGGGTCCCACTACCTCGCCAGCCGTTACATAGACGTCCACATAAGCCGCCTACGGGCCAAGGTCGAGCGCGACCCGTCCAGGCCGGAGATCATACAGACCGTGCCGAGCGTGGGTTACCGGGCCGCCAGGCCCGGATAGAGGAGCGTCGACATAGCGAGCAAGGTCAAGAGAAGGGGCCTCGTGCCCCCGGCTAGCTTTCGGGCCAGGGTCTTTATCGCGCTCGTGGGCATCTCTTCTGTGACGAGCCTCATCATCGGCCTCGTCCTCTACTCCTTCTCGCAAAACCAGCTCATGACGACGGAGAAGACGTTGCTCACGCAGCGCTCCCGGACGGCGAACGCCGGGGCGCAGGACTTTCTCGAGACCCTGCGCGACCCGGAGAACCAGAGCCTTCCCCCCGCGGGGGACTACGCCGAACCGCTCGTGAAGACGGTCGCCGACCCGACGGGCCTCGGGGTGCTCTACGTCGACACCGGGGGCGAGCCGCTGGCCGCCCGCGACGGGTTCGGGAACCCCGTGGACCCGGACGCGGACCTAGATAAGCTGGACCTCGCGGAAGGAGCGTTAGAGGAAGCCGCCCGCTCTACGGGGGGCGAGGGGAGGTTGGTCTGGAGCGAGGGCCGCTCGGGTTATGTCGCCGTCTGGCCGCTCGTGGGGAGGGAGGGGACCGCCAGGGGTGTCATGGTCTACGACGTTCCGACGGACGAGATCGAGGAGACCCTCGCCTACCTGCGCTACGGTATCGTAGGCGCCATCCTGACGAGCGTACTGCTCGCGGCGGTGGCGAGCTTGCTTCTAGCACGCCAGCTCACGCGCCCGCTCTCCGAGACCCGCGACGCCGCGATACGGGTCGCCTCGGGGGACTACGCGGCCGAGGTTCCCGTCAAGGGCAGGGACGAGCTCGGCGAGCTCGCCCGGGCCTTCAACTACATGGCCGAAGAGATAGAGCACTACGTCGGGGAGATCCAGGAGCAGAAGAGCCGCCTGGAGGCGGTCCTCGAGGCCTCCCCCGAGGCGGTCGTCGCCACGGACCCGGCCGAGCGGGTGACGATGGTAAACCCCGCGGCGGCCAGGATGCTCGGCGTCCGGCACTCGGATCAAGGCCGTCTCCTCGACGAGCTCGGTACGCCCGAGGGCATCGTCCGGTGCGTCAGGGAGGCCTCCGCCAACGGGGTCGCCGTCAGGGAGGTCGAGTTCGGGGAGAAGACCTTCTGGGCCTACGCCGCCAGGATGGACCGGCGCGAGACCAACGGGTCGGGCAAGGACGCCGGCATCATCCTCGCCGTGAGGGACATAACCGAGCACCGCTCGCTCGAGAAAGCCAAGACCGCCTTCGTAGCGGACTTCTCCCACGAGCTGAGGACGCCGCTTACGACCATCCAGAGCGCCGTGGGCCTGCTGGAGCGGGCGCGGGAGAGGCTCGACCCGCTGGAGCATCGGGCGCTCGAGCTCGCCGAAGGGGAGCTCGCCCGCATCCGGGCCATGGTCGAGGAGTTGATGACGCTCGCCCAGATGGACTCCTGGCAGTACCAGCTCGAGGTCGGCCCCGCCAACCTTGGTGAGGTGATCCGGACTGCCATGAGGAGCGTCGAGACGAAGGCCCAGCGCTTCGGCATCGAGGTTTACTTCGAGGACGACGGGGCCGAGCACCGCTGCATCTGCGACGTTCAGAAGCTCTACCAGGTCTTCCTCAACCTGCTGGACAACGCCATCAAGTACTCAGACCCCGGCGACCGGGTGGACGTTACCGTGGAGGACGCCTCTTCCTGGATGACCGTGCGGATACGGGACACGGGCATCGGTATCCCCCCGGAGGACCTCGAACAGCTCTTCGAGCGCTTCTACCGGGTGAACAAGGACCGCTCCCGCGCGACCGGGGGGAGCGGCCTCGGCCTCGCCATAAGCAAGCAGATCGTCGAGATGCACGGCGGCGACATCTCCGTGGAGAGCGAGGTCGGCCGGGGCTCCACCTTCACGATCCAGATCCCGACGGAGCCGCTCTCGCGCTCTTCGAGCTATGCGATGTAGGCTCTCGCCCGTCGGCGGACTCCTCGCCGCGGCGTTCGCGGTCCTGGCGGCAGGGTGCGCACCCCCGTCGGGGGAGGGTCCCATCCCGCCCCTGCCTCCCGCCGAGGGGCGCGTAAACCCGGGCCTCGGTTCCGAAGCCCGGCCCTTGAGCTCGGGCCCCGGGTACAAGGGATCGCCGAGCTGGTCCCCCGGCGGGGAGCGGGTGGCCTTTATAGTGGACGGCTACGTGGTGGACAGGACGGTGGACGGAGAGCGGCTCACGCGCTGGACCACGAAAGACTTCTCCGCCAGGGAGGCCGAGTGGACCGCGGACGGCGCCCTGACCGTGCTCGGCGGGGCGGTAGAGAGGCCCGGCACCGTCTACAAGACGGACCCCGACGGAGAAGGCTCCCTCGTCGTGGAGGAGGTCTCCGAGAGGGTGCTCGCGATGACCCCGGGTCCGGAGCGCAAAGAAGTAGTACTGGCCCTCGACGCGGGGTCCGGGAGAAGCGGGGTCTCGCTTCTCCGCGAGGGCCGGGTGGAGAGGGTCTACACCGGAACGGTGCGGGGTACGGTGACCGGCGTCTCCTCCTCACCGGACGGGACCGAGGTCGCGCTGGCGGTGCGTCCGCCGGGGGTGCGGACCCCCGGGGAGTTGCACGTCTTCGACCTCCAGAGCGGGGAGACCCGCAAAGTCGCCGGTCTCGATAGGGACCGGAGCATCCTGGGCGCCCCGCAGTGGACGGACCGCGGCATCTACTTCGTGGCCGGCGCGATGTCGTCTCCGGCGGAAGACGGCGAGCCTCTCTACGACCTGTACCGGACGGCGCCGGAACCCGGAGAGCCGGAGGCCGCCCCCGGGGTGGGCGAGGACTTCGTAGCCGGCGGCGTCCGCGTCTCGCCCGACGGCGACCGGCTCGCCGTGGTCGGCCGCCTCAACCCCAACTCCCCCCTCAACCTGTACGTCCTGGATCTCGCGTCAGGGAACCTCGACGCCGTGACCACCAACGAGGACATGGAGATAAAGACCGGGCCGGACGACCTGGCCTGGTCCCCCGCGGGCACGAGCGTCGCCATCGTGGCCCGCGGCGCCTCGGCCGGGGAGCCCGAGGTGCGCGCGGCGGCCGCCGACGAACTGCTCGACGCCTTCTACAACCTCTACGAGATCCCGATCACACCCCCCGGGCAGCCGGAGGCCCAGCGATGAGGGACGCGGCGCTCTGGACGGCGGGCGCGGCCCTGGCCTTCCTCCTGACGGCGGGGGCTTTCCTGTTCCTGGCGAACCTCGCGACGGGCTCCTCTGAGGACCTGCCGGCCGCCCCGGCCCGCGGCAAGTCTGGCCCGGCACTCGACCTGGACCTGAACAGTGACAGGCTCGCCTCCCTCGAGCCCGGACCGGGCCAGGAACTGCTGCTCACCGTGGAGAACGCCGGCGACAGCCGATTCTCGCACGTGAACCTCACGGTCGAATCGTCCTCGGGGGACACAGCCAACCCCGGATCCCGATACTACCGGCAAACGCTACAGAACCTGAGAGCGGGCGAGAACGTCGAAGTACGCTTCCTTCTAGACCTCTCCGGGCCGCCGGAGGCGTCAGGAGCCCCGGCAGCCCCCGACGAACGGGTGGAGATACTCGAGATCCGGGCCACCACCCCAGAGGGCGTCTCGGTGGTCAGGACGGCGATACTGGCGCTCTAGCACGCTTCGCCCCACGCGCCTCTCGGCACGTCCCCTCCGGGGACTTTCAGCCCGTCGGCCGAGAGCGTACCGGAGCGAGAGTCGGAGGCTGGGGCGCGCTGACAAGCCGGCGCGGCCGGCTTGCTATCCCTCCCCGTGTTCGTCGGCGCGGGCCAGGATGCCGGGGTTTGGGACCTTTCTTTTCAGGCTCGGCAGCCTGACCTTGCCGACGAGGGCCCTGGCCAGCTCCCCCACCTCTACGGCGCTCCCCAGCTCGGTGCGCACGAGGGTGTAGCGGCCGAGGCCGTGCGGCGCGTGGCGCACGGGCCTCCAGCCGCTCTGGAGCATGAACGCGGTCGGGACGTGGTGGGGCCTCTCCCGGTCGCTGGCCACGGCCTCGACCGTGCCCACGCCCCGCAGGCGCAGCTCCCTGAGCATCCTGACCAGCAACCGGCGGCGGGTCCTGACGTCGCCCCCGACGTAGGCAAGCATCGCGGCGGCGTCGGTAAGCGGCCCCACGGGGTACGCCCCGGCCTGCGGGAATCGTTCTGGCGGCCCGTAGACCACGAAGCCCTGGACCTCGTCCGCCCGGCGCGCGACGAACCCGGCCGTACCCCAGCAGTCTTCCATCTCGCGGAACCACTCCGCGGCCGGCCGGCCCCGCGTCCAGAAAGCGACGGCGTCGGCCAGGCCCGGAACCTCCTCGACCATGTCAGGCGATATCGCCCCGATCACGGGCACGAAGGAGGCGGCTTTCATGCCTCGGGTCCCTGACCCAGATCACGCCTTCCCCGCAGGCGCTCCCGCGTCTCGCGCACCTTTCTCCTCAGGTCCTCGGACCTCTCGGCCTCCCCGACAGGGTCCTCGGAGGAGACCCCGGTGTCTCCCGACACGTCCCGGAGCCGCGGGCGCGAAGGTGCTGCGGTCGTCCTCTCGGGGGGAGCCTCCTGGGGGACCGGGTCCGCCGGCCGGCCGCGGCCCTCCAGCAGGGCGGCCCTGCGCTCCCGCATCTCCTCCCTGGTCTCGAAGAGAGACTCGCGTCCCCGCTCGCGGGCCTCGCCCGCCCGGTCCGCGAGAGAGCCCCGGAGCTCACGGCCGCTGCGGGGGGCGAGGAGCACGCCCGCGAGGAGCCCCGCGGCCCCGCCGAGCAGGAACGTTCTCAGCCGCGCTCTATCCACCAGCTCTGCCTCCTTGTGGACCCATCCGGTGCGGACCCTACCGGGTCATTCTAACCGCTTTTCGCGCGGTTGAGGGGGACGCCCCGGCGCGGCGTGTTCACACCCATCAGGAGCGGCGAGGCCTTTCGCTCCGCCCTCTCGGCTATCCCCGAGACGCGGTTCGCCACGATCTCGACCACGGCGTCGGAGGTGTTCTCGATGGAGAGGTTCTCGACCGCGTTCACCCCGACCCGGCCCGCGCTCTGGACGATGTAGTCGTGAATCTGGCGTATCTGCTGGAAGTGGCTGATGTACTCCTCCGCCGGCCGCCGCATCGCCGTACCCAGGGCCCGGATGTAGAACCGGGAGCGGTGGACGTCCTCCTCGGAGAGCTGGACGACGAGCATGCAGACGTTCGGGTGCTCCAGGTAGCGATCCGGCATGATCTCCGGCACCAGATGGACCCCCTCGACAACGAGGTTCGTCCCCTCCTTGAGCCCCCGCTCCACGATCGCCTCCACCCCGACGCAGACCCTCGCTGACTGCTCGCGAAAACCGAAGAGAACAGCCTCATCCTCCTCGACCGGCACCCGGACGTCCTGGCGCTTGATCTCGTAGGAGCTCTTGTGCAGTATCGGCAGGAGATCCGGGCTGATTGCGTGCCGCAAGACCTCCCGAATAGAATCCGTCCCGACCACGCTCTGGATGTTCAGCCGCCGCGCCACGTCGGCGGCCAGCGTGCTCGTCCCGACCCCGGTGGCGCCCCCGATCAGGACGACCACGGGCTCGCTCGACTCGCGCAAGATCCGCCACTTGTCCAGCCGCCCGACCGCGATGGCGTCCTTCTTGCCGAGCTTGTCCCTGACGCGGGCCAGCACCTCTTCCTCCTCGACGGTGAAGCGCTGCTCGGCCGCGAGCTCGGCGCGGACCTCGCTCGCTATCTGGTGGGCAAGCTCGGGCCCGGCGCCCGCCTGGGCCAGCGTCTGGGCCAGGATACCCCTCGAAAAAGGCGTCTGACGACCCGCCTTGACGATGGTGATCTCACGTTCCTCCATGGCACCCTCCTCAGAGAACCGACGACCCTAGTCGCCGAGGATGCGGAGGCCCCCGAATTTCCTCCCCCGCCGCTTCCTGATGCGAGAGAAAAAGAATAACAGAAACGCTACGAGTAAGACCGACAGGTACGGCACGAATAGCGCGATCGCCCCGCCGATCAAGCCGATGATGTCCTCGATAAGGCTCAAAAAAGAGGTAGAGACGCCCGACGAAGCGTCCCTCGCCGGAGGACGGAGCACGACCTTGAGCCCGGCAACGGCGCCCGCGACGACGGCCCCGACGATACCGAAGAGCACGAAACTCGCATCCGGCGCCACGGCCGCCGCCAGCAACGCCCCGGAGATCGCCCTTACCGGCGTCATGAAGAGGTTGAGAACACGCTCGACCTTTTTGATCTTGTCAAGGAGGATCTCGCCCAGCGCGAGCGCGAGGAACGGACCGATTACGCGAAGCGTCTCCAGCCCAGCCACGTTCTGGAAGGCCGCAGACGGGTCGAAATAACCGAGCCTGGCGACCAACAACGCGAAGACGAGCGGCACGAAGGCCCGCACCCCCGCGATGGAAGCGAGTCCTACGCCGATGCCGATCGCCAGAACGGTATCCATGGGCGCATTATACCTGGACAGATACCGTGGTTCGTCTACCGTGGCGGGCCCCGTCCAGATTTTTCGTCCGGCGGCCGCGCTCCAAGCCCGCTCGTCCCTGGGCTATACTCGCTGGACTTTACGCCGCATTTTACGAGGTTCGGAGGCTCTAGATATGCCGCAGGCCGTGACGATGGAGAAGATAGTCGCCTTTTGCAAGCGCCGGGGCTTCGTGTACCAGAGCTCGGAGATCTACGGCGGCCTCCGGTCCTCCTACGACTACGGCCCTTTGGGGGTCGAGATGAAGCGGAACATAAAAGAGGAGTGGTGGCGGAGCACCGTCCACATGCGCGACGACGTGGTAGGGCTCGACGCGGCGATCATCATGCACCCGAAGGTGTGGGAGGCCTCCGGGCACACGGCGACCTTCAACGACATGCTCGTCGAGAGCCGCACCTCCAAGCGCCGCTACAGGGCCGACCATCTAATAGAGGACGCGACCGGGATAGACGCCGAGGGCATGAGCCCCGAGCAGCTCACGAAGATCTTCCAGGAGGACGACCGGATCAAGGACCCCGTCGACGGTGGGCGGGACTTCGCGCCGGTGCGTCCCTTCAACCTGATGTTCGAGACGTACATGGGGCCGGTCAAGAGCGAGGAGAACCTTGCTTATCTGAGGCCGGAGACGGCGCAGGGGATCTTCGTGAACTTCAAGAACGTTACCCAGACGAGCCGGGTGAAGGTGCCGTTCGGGATCGCCCAGCAGGGCAAGTCTTTCCGGAACGAGATCACACCGGGCAACTTTATCTTCCGCACCCGCGAGTTCGAGCAGATGGAGATGGAGTTCTTCGTCGAGCCCGGCACGGACGAGGAGTGGCACGAGTACTGGCTGGAGCAGCGCTGGAACTGGTACCTCGACCTCGGCATCAAGGAGGAGAACCTCCGCCGCTACGAGCACCCTAAAGAGAAGCTCTCCCACTACTCCAAGCGCACGGTGGACATCGAGTACAACTACCCGTTCGCCGGCTGGTCAGAGCTGGAAGGGGTCGCCAACCGCACGGACTACGACCTTAAACAGCACGCCGAGCACTCCGGCGAGAACCTCGAGTACATCGACCAGGCCACGAACAAACGCTACTACCCCTACGTCATAGAGCCAGCCGTGGGGCCTGACAGGATCATGCTCGCCTTCCTCATGGACGCCTACACGGAGGAGGAGATAAACGGCGAGGAGCGCACCGTCCTGAAGCTCCACCCCCGCATCGCCCCGACGAAGGCCGCCGTCTTTCCCCTCTCGAAAAAGGAGCCCGTCTCGACCATAGCGCGCGGGCTCTACGACGACCTCAAAGGCGACTACCGGCTCTTCTACGACGACTCGGGCTCCATCGGGCGGCGCTACCGCCGCCAGGACGAGGCCGGCACCCCCTTCTGCGTGACCGTCGACTTCGACACCATCGAGGACAGACAAGTGACCATCCGCGACCGCGACACGCTAAAGCAGGAGCGCGTGCCGATAGAGTCCGTGCGGGACCGGCTGAAGGCGCTTATCTCTGGATAGACACCGGATCTATGGCGACCGGAGACCGTTCTCCGGGACGCCGCCTACCTCGGCCGGGACGAGGCTCTCTTGACCGCTTCTACCTCTTCCTAGGGGATCCTCGGACGGCCCAGGCCGCCGCTTTTTCAGATACGCGGCGGTGGCCCGGCGCGCGCCTATGAGGAAGCCCGCCGCCCCCACGATGCCCGCCGTCCCGATGCTGAGGATAAACTTCTCGGGCCGGAACGCCCAACCTTCTCCGTCTCCTTCAAGCTTCCCTCTGAGCACGAAGACCCTCTGGTTCCACGTATTCTCGTCGTGGCTGTGGCACAGCAGGCTGGCCGGCCCGCTCCGGAGGTCGCCGTGCGGGGCCGGGTCGAGCTTCAACAGCCCGGCGGATCGGTCGGGCCTCGGGCGGCAGCGGACGCTATAGGGGTAACCCCGGGCGTCCGGGACGCTGAGGACGGCGCTCTCGAACATCGGCAGGTACTTCTCGATCTTATCCCACATAATCGATCTTCAGGGGGGCTTTCGTAGGGTCGCCGTCGGGCCACCAGAGGATGCGGCGCGGCCGGACAGAGATGTAGAGGCGCATGTAGTACCAGCCCATCAGGTAGCGCATGAGGGCGATGGCGCCGTACATCTTGCCCGCCGGCTGGACGCGGAAGATCCGCTCCCAGTAGTCCTCGAAGCCTGCGGGGCTCGCCCGGACCTCGCCGGCGATCTCCGCGTCGCCCTGTACCAGCACGGTCGGCGGGTTCTCGATGCCGCTCGCCGTGGACTCGGAGAACAGCAGCGAGACCCTCCCGTCGCGCCGGACGTTGGAGGCCTTGCGCGGGAGCCCGATGGATGTGGTGAGCACGAAACGCTCCTCTTGCGGGCGCCACAGCGGGATCAGGGGCCACGCCACGGGCGACCCGTCGCGCGTCAGCGTGGAGAGCTCACAGGTGCGGAACTCCTTGAAAACCTCCTCTACCTCCGGCGGTAGGGACGGCATGCCCGTTCGCGCCGTTGAGGTATCCGTATTCGCCGGTATCTCGTTTGCCATCTCTGTGGTCCTCTCTACGAGCCCGGCGCCCGATGGGACGCCGGGCGGAATGGTCCGTAATCGGGCTAGTTGTGGCTCGTACCAAGGTCGGTGCAGAATGCCGTCAGCACGACGTTGGAGTCGAGCGAGGACGAGGCATTCTTCCACGCCACCGACCACGTATCCTTGATCGAGCCATCAGACTGCCCCGACCGTCCCGGGTAATCCGCTACGACCGTGCCCTCTGTCGGTTCGAGGCCGTAGTAGCCGCCGCCCAGCATCAGATCCCCCTGGTCGCAGGTGACCGTGATCTGGGTGAGCGCGGAGGACGAGTTGTCCGCCGTCCCCTGGACGAAGTAGGAGGATCGGACAAACTCGCTGGCGTCCTGGTCATCTACCTCATCGGCGTCGAGGTTGGTTGCCTTGCCGGCCTCTGCGTTGACCGCAAGCGGTGCCTGGCCTGGCTCGGACTCCAACTGCAGGGCGGGACCGCCACCGTTGTTGTCCACCTTGAACAGCGCACCCGACACACCGCCGACGAGCTTGCTGACCCTGTCTATGGTGTTGACCCGCCCGAGCTTGAACGGGTCGCCGGGGACCGCCGCGAGCGCCGCCGTGCTCGCCCCGAAGACCAGGGCCAGCACGACCGCCAGGCCCGCGGCCAAGACGGTGACTTTCCCCGCCCGCGCTACCTTCCCAAAGATTGTCTTCGTCATCCGCTTTCTCCTCTGATCTCCTGTTAGAGGCGGTGGGGACGACGATCCGCCCCGCACCCCACGCGCCCGTTCGATCTACCCTAACGGACCGCTTCGCCCACCAGGGCCTCGTCCTCGGCCCGGACAGCCTCGGCCAGCTTGCCGCCCCGCCAGCTCTTGAACAGGGAGTAGGCGCAGTAGGCGAGCACGGCGCCCGCGATCTCCAGCGGCAGGTGGAAGACGAAGTCGATCACCAGCAAGCCCCCGATGTCCGTGCCGTTCGAGGCGTGCATCCCGAGGTGCGGCCACCAGGAGACCATCAGGTACCCGATGGAGAGGTACATCGCCCACGCCCGGGCCCTGGAGTCCGGGGAGACCCTCCTAAGAACGGGGTAGCCGAAGACCAGGAACGGGACACCCAGGCCGAGCAGCACGGCGTCTCAGACGCCGAGGAAGACGAAGAACGGGATCTGGGCCGAGGTGGGCCTCGCCCCGACTTCGGCCGGCGGGAAGAGGATCGGGCTCAACAGGAAAGCCACGACCGCTACGGGTACGGTGATGAGCGCTGCTTTGGTGCGGGTTTTCATCCTTTTTCTCCTTCTTGTCGTGTTGCCCATGCTTTGACGAAGACCACCCACTGCTGGTTTTCTCCGAGGGCTTCTCCCTTCGCGTTCGCCCTCGACTCTCTGCTCCGGAGTCTGCCGCCCGGCGCCCGCGCGAACCACCCACAGAGCTCCCACACCTCTCCCTCACTCCTACTGTGGAAGGAACGGGACTTCGAGCACCGGGGAAGCATCCCTCCCCCGACGGCACATGAGAAACCAGGCTCGCGTGAGCGCGAACGCGAACGCGCGCATTTTGGGCCCGCGTTCTTCGGGGTACCTTCCTCCTGTTACGGTCCGGGCCACGGGCAGACAATTCGCGACGGGAGCGACAACTATCAGCGACATAGGGATATACGCCCAGATCCTGTCATCGTTCGCGACGCTCGTCGTCGCGAGCGGGATCCTCTACCAGGGCCGGCAGGCCCGCAAGGCGCGCGACGACACCGACCGCCCGCAGATAATAGTGGACGCCGACTACACCGGGCGCTTCACCACCAACATAGTCGTGCGCAACATCGGCAACGGGACGGCCAAGAACATCACCTTCGAGTTCTCCGCGCCCCTGCAGAGCACGAGCGGCCACGACATCACGGAGCTTCCGTACTTCAAGCACGGCATAAACTTCATGGCCCCGCAGACGGACCTGCCCGCCGTCTGGGACTCCTACCAGAACGTGGTGCAGAACATGCGGGACAAGGGCCTGACGAACGGCATCACGATCACCTCCCACTACGAGGACCGCAACGGGGAGCCTTACGAGACCGCGTGGACGATAAACCCGCTACTGCTGGAAGGTAGCGGCTACTCCGACTACAAGGGTTACGAGGACGAGGTGCAGGCCCTTCAGGACCAGGCGAGGGCGATGGAGGGGATCTCCGAGGAACTCAGAGCGCTCAGAGAAGCGACGAACCGGCAACCCAACGGACGGGCAGGGTAGACGGCCTGCGCCGGGCGTCCTGCGCGCGTCTTTTCGCGCCCGGCTCGCGCGGGTACACACCGTACCGTCGTGCGGACGAGAGTCATGCGGGCGAGAACGATCGGGGATCCATGAGCGGCACCAACACCGCCGCCGGACGCGACCGCCCCGGCGACCAATCGGGCATCGTCGTGTTCGGCGGGGGAGGGAGCGGCGGAAGGGTCCGCGAAGCCGGGGGTGCCGCGTGGTCGCGCCCGTCGGTTGCCTCGTGTCCCTGTCGATGGTCCTGGTGCTCCGCAGGGCGGCCGTCGCCCGGCTGCTCTGGGAACCGATGAAGAAAGGGAAGGGGAGGGATTAGCTGATGCCGCGGACGTGGGTGGTGGCCCTTATCGTGATCTGCATCGTACTGAACGGGGCCGGCTTCCTGTGGCACCTGTTCGAGCCGGTACCGCTCTACGACGAGATCGCCCACCTCCTCACACCCCTCGTGCTCGTGGCGGTAGTCGCGGAGGTCATCTACCGCAACGGGGGCGACGAGGAGTTCTTCGACACGCCGCGCCACGCCATCGTCACGGGCTCCGCGATCGGGCTCTTGGGGGCCGCCGGGTGGGAGGGGGTGGAGGTCGTGCTCTCCGCCATGGGCGTCGCCATCTCGAACACATTGGCCGACTCGCTCTTCGACGTCTTCTTGGGCGTCGTCGGGGGCGCCGCGGGCGCCTACATCGCCGACCACTTCCTCGACCGGCTCTTCGGGCGCTCGCGCACGGACTCCAACCGACCCCGGGTCCGCTAAAACGCGCGACTTCGGAGAACGCCTGCCTTCCGAGACGCACGATGGATGGCCCGACGCCGCGGTGCGCCAGAGCCCTAAATGGCTGTTGCGCGTTTTTCAGGCCCAAAGCTCCTTGATGCGCCCCTGCGGCCTCCCGAGCAGCCGGTTGACGTAGCAACCGTAGGTGTAGGCGACGACCTTCGCCACGATCCTCGTCGCCA
>CADCVI010000053.1 GCA_902806105.1 uncultured Rubrobacteraceae bacterium | reverse complement strand
GGAAGAGATCGAGCGCGACTGCGTGCCCGGCCTCGTCGAGGTCCTGCACCCGGAGGGGATCGAGGGCGTGAGGTACGCCATATGGGACATGACCGGCTAGCGCCAGGCTCAAGTCCTGGTGCGGTAGTGGAGGTAGACCATGCCGCCTCCGAAACGGCGTTCGCTCAGCAGTTCGAGCTCCACGCGGACGTCGTCGGGCAAGGACTGTTTGCCGCCCCCGACCACGATGGGCGCGACGAACAGGTGGCACTCGTCTACCAACCCGGCCCGGAACGCCTGGGCGGCGAGGTCGGGACCACCCACGCCCATGTCCCGTCCCAGAGATGCCTTCATCCTACGGACCGCTTCGGGGTCGAAATCCCGCTCGATCCGCGTCCTGGCCGTGGGAACCGCCTCCAGCGTCGCGGAGTACACGATCTTGTCGGCGGCCCGCCAAATCTCGGCGAAGTCGCGCATGAGGGGCGACCGCTCGGCGAGGGTGGGGTCGGTCTCCCAGCCGACCATCATCTCGTACATCCGGCGCCCGTAGAGGTAGGTGCCCAAGGGCCGGGTGAGGTCGTTGACGAAGGCGTGCACCTCCTCGTCGGGCATGGCCCAGTCGAAGTTGCCGTCCTCGTCCGCCACGTAGCCGTCGAGCGACTGGATCGCCGAGTAGATCAGCCTGGACATGGTGGGCCTCCCTGTGCGCGCACGCATCGCGTTTCGCAACCGACCCACGAAGAATAGGGTACTGCCCCCGAAATCCAACCGGTGATCCGCGGGGTTCGACGACCGAGGCCCACCGTTCGGGGTGTCCCGTCGACATGCGGCTCGATGTCTTCGGAGAGAAGTGGAGCGTGCCCATCCTCCGCTACACGCTTCCGCCAAGCTCGGCTGCAGCCATACGCCGCGCTATTGTTGGTTCGCTCCGGAGGACCGTTGTGGTGTACCGGTGGTGCAAGGGCGACGGACCGGGGCTAGAGGGCAAAAAAGACCCCGCCATTTGCGGGGCTTTTACGAGTGGCGAGACCGGGACTCGAACCCGGGACACCATGATTTTCAGTCTCACAGGGGATGTTGCACCAGCCTACTTGGAGTTGCAAATACCGCTTACGTAAAGCGTTTTCTGTTCCTTCACTTGCTACGTGTTGCACCGTACTGCGTTCGCGGTGGTGTCAGAGTGGTGTCAATAGTACCCTCGCTTGCGCGGCGCCCCGATCCTGTTATTGCGACGGTACCCGTTGATGGAGGCGTTGTTTGCGATCACCCTTCCCCTTTCTCGACCATGACGGGTATCGCCTGCTCGCAGTCCGTCACGACACCATTCAGGTTTATAGGGGGCACGGCATCCCAGTCCTCCTCCAGGGTGTCCACACGCTCGCCATCGTGAACCGGTCACCCGCCGAGTAGACCACGTCCGCGTTGTTGAAGTGCACGTCGAGCGCCCGAACGCGTCCTTAGCGGCCCGGACCATGGCCTCAACCTCCGCTTCGCTCGAGACGTCAGTTTTGATCGCCACCGCATCGCCGCCGGAGCCCTTGATCTCGCCTGTGACCTCCTCGGCGCCCTCGCCATTCACGACCGGGGCAAAGACGCGCGCTACCTCCCCGGCGAACAGGAGCGCTGCGGCCCTGCCCTGGCCGCCCGCGGCGCCCGTTACGCGTCTCGTCCCCGAGCCCTCGCCAGGGTCTCCACGCTTGCCACGGCCCCGACCATCACGGCGACGGCTCGGGCCAGGTGCCGAGTCTCCGTGAACTCCTCGGGTGCGTGGCTGATGCCATTGCGGCTGGGGACGAAGAGCATCCCCGCCGGGACACGCTGCGCCACCATCATGGCGTCGTGTCCGGCTCCGCTGACCATGCGGCGGGGCTCAGTGCCGGCCTTCTGTGCCGCTTCGAGGAGCCCCGCAACGAGGTCCTCGTCCATGGGGGTTGGGGCGCTGCGCAGGTGCTCCCGGTAGATCACCTCCTGGCCTCGATATCCCGCGCGCTCCCTCGCGAAGGCGACGATCCGCCCCACCACCCCCTCGCGCCGCTCCTCTTCCACGTCTCGAACGTCCACGCCGACGCGCGCCCGGCCGGGGACCACGTTGAGAGCGCCCGGGTACATCTCCACGCGCCCGACGGTCCCGACGGCTGCCCCTCCCGCGCCGCGCGCCGCGCGCTCGGTCTCCACGACGATCTCGGCGGCGGTGAGGCCCGCGTCGCTGCGGAGGTCCATTGGGGTCGCGCCGGCATGGTCGGCGCGGCCCGTCACCTCGAGCTCGAAGTGAAGCACCCCTGCGATGGCCTCGACGACCCCGATCTCCTGCCCGGCGTCCTCGAGGACCCGGCCCTGCTCTATGTGGACCTCGAGGTAGCGTTCGACCCCTTCCAGGAAGCGGGGGCAATCCGCCATCCTCTCCGGGTCGTGCCCGGTCTCCCGCGCCGCGTCGTAGAAGCTCGTCCCCTCCCCGTCGCGGTATCCCTTAAGGTCCTCCGCCGATACCGCCCCGACCGTGCAGCGGCTCCCCAGGAGCCCGCTGCCGAAGCGGGCTCCCTCCTCCTCAACGAAGCTGAAGACCTTGAGCGGCGCGTCGGGCGCTGTCCGCGCCACCTCCAGGGCGCAGAGGACGCCCGCCGTGCCGTCGAAGCGGCCCCCGTTCGGCACGGAGTCCACGTGCGAGCCGAGCGCCACGCAGCGATCCCCGGACGCTACGTTCGAGGCCACGAAGTTGCCGACTGGATCGTACTCGGTCCGGAAGCCCAAAGCTTCGAATTCCCCGGCGAGGTAGTCGAGGGCCGCGCGGTACTCGGGGGTGAAGGAGAGGCGGGTGATGCCGGGCCCCTGTCGGCTGAACCGGGAGAGGGAGTCGAGGTCGCACTGCAGCCGGTCTGCCGAGGTCTCCGGGTCGGAAGTGCTCTCTGGCCCCATCAAGCGCGTTCCCCCGCCATCTTCTCGCGCAGGCTCTTCGTCTCTGCGGCGTCTACCCTGCCGCTGGAGAGCACGACACCGTACTGCTTGCGGGCGTTCTCCTCGGAGACGAAGCCGTCGAGGACGTCGTCGAGGACGCGGGCAGGGTCGCGCTGCAAGGGGTCGCCGTAGCCGCCGCCGCAGGGCGAGACCGTGCGCACCGTCTCGCCCGCCTTCATCCTGCGGTCCGGGATCTTCGAGGGGAGGTGCTGCTCGCCGTCCTTACCAGGGTTCAGTATGAGGTCGCCCGCGATCCCCTCTTCGCCGCCGAAGATCCCCCACGGGGCGAAGCGGTGCCCGTCGCCTTCGAGGGCGAAGCGGCCCTCCTCCAGAAAGCTGATCTGGCGTACGGACCCAAGCCCCCCGCGCCACTTGCCGGGCCCCGAACCTACGTCGTCGCGGAGCTCGTAGCGGTCCACTCGAAGGGGGTAGTGGCTCTCGATATCCTCGACGGGGTTGTTGCGGGTGTTGGCGAAAAGGGTGTCCACAGCGTCCATCCCGTCCTTGCCGTAACGGCCGCCGTAGGAGCCCTCCGTGATGTCCATGTAGACCCAGTAGTCCTCGCCGACGAGGCCGCTGTAGGCGACGACTTTGAGGTTGCCGACGCCTGCGCTCACGTTCCGCGGGGCGACCTCGGAGAGGGCGCGCATAACCGTGTCGGCGACGATGTTCCCCGGGCAGAAGCGCGCGATCGTTGGGGCCGGGAAGATCGGGTTCGTCAGCGTGCCCTTCGGAGCGGTGATCTTCACGGGACGGGTGAGGCCGTCGTTCTGGGGGACATACTCGGTGAGGGCCGAGTCGAGCAGGATGGAGCGGATGGTCAGGTAGACCGCGACGTCCACCGTCCCCTCGAACGGCATGTTTATGGGGAGGTCGACCTGCGCGGCCGTCCCCTCGAAGTCCACGTGGATGTCCGAGCCCTCGACGGTGAGGGTTACGGCGATCTTGAGGTCCTTCTCGTTCTCGTTGGGGCTGTCCACAAAGCCGTCGATGAAACCCTCGGCGCGGTACACCCCGTCGGGGAGTTCGGCGATGCGCGAGCGGAGCATGCGCTCGGAGTAGTCCATAAGCTCCTCACTCGCGGCGTTCACCTGCTCCAACCCGAACTCCTCGACGAGCTCGACGAAACGCTCGGCGCCGGCGCGGCAGGCGGCGATCTGGGCCTCCATGTCCCCGACGACCATCCCCGAGGCGCGGATGTTGTCCCTGAGGATCTGCCACACCGCCTCGTTCTTCTTCCCCGCCTCGTAGACCTTGACGGCCTTGAACTGGAGCCCCTCGGCGTAGGCATCGACGGCGTCCACAATCCCGGTGCTTCCCGGGTGCAGCGACCCTATGTCCAGGTGATGCGCCGTGGTGAAGGAGAACCCGATCAACTCTTCGCCGCGGAAGACGGGGACGCAGAAACCCACGTCCGGGCCGTGGGAGGCACCGTGGTAGGGCGAGTTGTGCATGACGACGTCGCCGGAGGAGAACGTCTCCCCGCGCTCCTCCATGACGCGGAAGATGCCACGCATGTAGCCCGGGATCGGGCCGAGCTGCAATGGTGTCGAGTCGACCGACTCGCAGAGCTGGCGCCCTTTCGCGTCGAGGAGCGCCGCACCGAAGTCCTCGGACTCGCGGATGATGCTCGAGTAGCTCATCCGGGCGAGCTTGTGGCCCATCTCTATCGCGACGTTCTCCAGAGCTCCCCCGATAACCTGGGCGGTAACCGGGTCTATTTTCGCCCTGCGTCCCTGCATGCTCACTCCCCCTTCAGGTCCACGACGAGGTTCCCGCCCTGCTCAAGGACACAACCTGCGTCCGGCGGGAGCAACGTCGTCGTGTCGTTCTGCAAGATCACGGCCGGGCCCTGGATCCTCTCCCCGACGGGCAACCGGTTCCGCTCGTAGAAGGTCGTCGGGAAGGGCTGCAAGCTACCCTCGTGCCGGAAGTACACCTCGCCCTCCTTGAGACGCGCGGCCTCGATGCTCCTCTCCCCCGCCAGGGGAACCGCCTTCATCTTCGGGGTCTTGCCCACCCCCGAGACTCTGAGGTTGACCATCTCGACGGGGTTGCCCGGGAAGGCGTGACCGTACTCCTGACGGTGCAGCTCGTGCATCCGCTCCCAGACCTGCGAGACGTTCCTCTCGGTTATCTTGCCCTCCGGCAGCGGCACGCGCAGCTCGTAGCCCTGCCCCACGTAGCGGCAATCCGCCCCGCGGGAGACCTGGATGTCCCCCTCCGCGATGCCGTCCGAGCGGAGCTGGTCGCGGACGTCGCCCTCCAGGCGACCGATGTCCGCGTTCAAGCGGTCGAGGTCGGGGTCGGTGCTCAGAGTAAACTGGGTGGCTATCGCATCGTACTTGAGGTCGGTGGTGAGCAGCCCGATCGCCGAGTTGATACCCGGGTAGGCCGGAACGATGATCTCCCGCACCCCGAGGATCCTCGCCACCTCGACGGCGTGCAGCGGCCCCGCCCCCCCGAAGGAGACGAGGCTGAACGAGCGGGGGTCGTGCCCCTTCTGAATCGTCACGGCACGCGTGGCGTTCGCCATGCTGTTGTTGAGGATGCGTAAGATCCCGTCGGCCGCCTCGCGCACGTCCATTCCAAGCTCCGCAGCGAGGCCCCCGACGGCCTCGAAGGCGCGCTCCGGGTAGAGTGGCATGTTGCCGCCGAGGAAGTGCTCCGGGTCGAGCACGCCGAGAACGGCGTGGGCATCGGTGACCGTTGGCTCGGTCCCGCCCTTCCCGTAGCAGGCGGGACCGGGAACGGCACCCGCGCTGCGCGGTCCGACACGGAAGGCGCCGCCCTCGTCCACATAGGCGATGGAACCTCCGCCGGCCCCGATCGTCGAGACGTCGATCATGGGAACCATCACCGGGAAACCGGCGATCCAGGTGTCCCTGGCGCCGGCCTCCTCGAAGCCTTTGCCGGTGACGATGCCGATGTCCGCGCTCGTGCCGCCGACGTCGAAGGTTATGAGGTTACGCCTCCCGGAGACCTCGCCGGAGAAGGCACCACCCAGGATCCCCGCCGCCGGCCCCGAGAGCAGAAGCGTGACCGGCGATCCCGCCGCGACCTCGGAGGGAGAGACGCCCCCGTTGGAGCGCATGATGTGCACGTCCGCTTGCACCCCGCCCTCCTTGAGGCCGGTCCTGAGGTTTCGAACGTAGCGCCCGACCTTGGGACCGACGAAGGCGTTTATGGCGGCGGTAGTGAAACGCTCGAACTCCCTGAACTGCGGGAAGATGGAGCTCGAGGTAGTCACGAAGGCCCCGGGCATCTCCTCCTCGAGGATCTCCCGGGCCCGCTCCTCGTGCGCGGGGTTGAGGTAGGAGAAGAGGAAGCAGACCGCGACCGCCTCGACCCCTGCTTCTTTGAGCTCCCTCGCCGCCTCGCGCACCGCCTCCTCGTCCAGCGGCGTCAGAACCTCGCCGCGCGGCGGCGAAAGCCGTTCGGGGACCACCTTGCGGTGGCGGCGCTTGACGAGCGCGCGATCCTGCCAGGGGATCTCCTGCATGATGGAGTAATTTTCGGGCCGCTGGTGGCGGCCTATGTGGAGCACGTCGCGGAACCCTTCGGTCGTCAGGAGTCCGACCTCGGCCCCCTTGTGCTCGAGGATGGCATTTGTCGCCGTCGTCGTCCCGTGGAAGACGTACGAGACCTCCGACGGCTCGATGCCCGCCATCCGGCAGACCTCGTTAATTCCCCGTATCACCGCCTCCGACGGATCGTCGCCGCTCGTGGGTATCTTATGGGTGTAGGTCTCTCCGCCCTCGGGGTCGGAGAGCACGAGGTCCGTGAAGGTCCCCCCAACGTCTACGCCTACCAGATGCAATCTCGTCGTCCTCCTGTAAATCCGGGTTTGCATGTCGAGAGTCGGGCGAAGCGCTCCGCCTGTCGCGCGGTCGGCGGCGGCCTACCGCGCCGTCTCCGTAACGGCGCGGGCGTCGTGCCTTTACGGAGGGGGCTACGCCCCAAGGGGGGCTTCCAGGGTCGCATCGAGATCCGGGCCAACGGCGAAGAGTACCGGGCATTGAACGCCGGCCTCGCGGTACTCTGCGATCCGTTCGCGGACACGTTCCGGGGTGCCGGCGACGGCGAGATCGTCGACGATCTCGTCGGAGATCAGGGCCGCACCCCCCGCGAGCCCGCCCTCTGAGACCTTCTCGCGCACCCGGGCGAGGTAGTCCTCGCCGTAGCCGGTCTCGCAGGCGATGTTCGGGAAGCGGCTGAGGTACATGGCTATAAGCGGACGCACCCGGTCACGGGCGATTTCGGCTCTCTCGTCCACTGACGTGACGAGCCCGATCGCGAGGTCTATCTCGTCGATGCTCCTTCCGGCTCTCTCGCAACCGGCCCGAATCTTCTCTACCGAGCGGCGGACGTAGGCGCAGGAGGTGAAGCCGTTCATCAGGACGCCGTCGGAGATCTCGCCGACGAGCCCCATGGCCCGCGGACCGGTAACGCCCATGTAAACGGGGATGGAAGCGCGAACCGGGGAGAACTCGAGTCTTACCCCCCGGACGCTTACGCATTCCCCCTCATAGTGGACCGCCTGGCCGGAGATCAGCCGCCGCGAGATCTCGACGTACTCGCGCAGGCGCGTGAGCGGCCTCTCGAAGGCGTGCCCTTGTGGTCCGAGCACGAGCGGGGAACCGGGGCCGATGCCGAAGATGGCCCGCCCGCCGGAGAGCTCGTCGAGTGTCGCGTACGAGGTGGCGAGGAGCACGGGGCTTCGGGTGAAGACGTTGACGACGCCGGTGCTCACCTTCACGCACTCCGTCGCCGCGGCGATGGCTGCCGCCGGCACGAACCCGTCCCGGGCGAACCTGGTCTCCGCCACCCACACCGACTCGTACCCGAGGGCTTCGGCTCGCTTCGCCACGCGCACCATCTCCGGCACCGCGGGCTCGCCGAGGAAAGCCACCCCAATCCTTTCCGCACCGATCAAGCGCTCATCCCGTCCTCTCTCGCCGCTCCGGGTTTGGACCGGCCGGCTTACCTCCTCCGGGCTATCAAGCCCCCCCTGCCTGTCCGGCCCCCACCGCCTCGTCGGCCGGTGACCGCTCGCCGATCCGGTCGAGCCCGAGCTTGACGAGTACGGCATGCAGAACGAAGGCGATCGGCAGCCCTACAAACCAGCTGACGTTCAGGAAGACAAGGGAGATCGCCGAAGCGACCGCGAGGGCAACGTAAGCGGCCGGGCTAAAGCCACGCAGGAACCAGTAGGAGTCCCCGCGCGATGCGTAGAGCTTCTCGACGGAAAGTTGTTGGCGGCGCGTGATCCAGTAGTCCGAGATCATGATTCCCAGGATCGGACCGAGGAAGGCCGAGTAGAAGTTGATGAACGTGAAGAACCATTGGCTCGTTAACAGTATCCACGGGAACGTGATGACCGAGAGCGCCCCGGTGAGAATAGTCCCCTGCTTCCAGGTCAAGTTGAAGATGTCTTGAAACACCACGGTCGGTGGCAAGATGTTGATCGTCAGGTTGGTCGTGATTTGAGCAAGAACTATGAAGATGAGAAGGGCCACGCCGATGCTTACCGAAGGCGCCACCGTCATCAACGCCGCCACAGGGTCGCCCTGCCCTGCCACGGCCGCCGTCACCACCCCGAAGGTGAAGATGAAAGCCCAAGGCGGTACTACCCCCAGAAGGTGCCCCCAAAAGCTGGTCTTCTGGGTAGCCGGTGCGAGGTGCCGAGTGAGGTCGGAGATGTTGAGCATCACCGTCGCGAGGATACCGACTGCCGCGGTCAGGGCCGTGAAGAACGGTAGCCCCCAGGATCCCGTACCGAGCCATGCGTCCTGGAGAGCCACGCCATTCTGACGAATGATCACGAATAGGAAGAAGGCCATCAGCACGAATATGATGACGCTCATCGAGGCGTCGAAGAGCTTGATGGACTTCATGCCATACCAGGAGATGAAGGTCTGGATCACGGTGAAGAGCACGAAGTAGATCGCCGTGTAGTTCGGAAGTCCGAAAACGGTGTTCGCCACCGCGTTCACGGAGAGGGCGCCGATCCAAGAACCCACCCCGTACCAGGCGATCGCCGGTAGTATACGCAAGACCGTCGGGACCACCGAGCCACGACGGCCGAACGCCGATCGACACTGAACGGCGAAGGGTATGCCGTACTTGAGGCCTGGCGTGCCATTGATGTAGAAGAAGACCACGACAAGAATAGCCGAGATCGCCATCACAACCCCTGCCTGCACGAGGTTTAAACTGCCCGCCGGAGGCATCATGCTCCCCCCCAGGACAAAGATTTGAATAACGATCAACGATGCCCACCACATCAAGACGTAGGAGGTCAGACCGAAGACCCTCTCGCCCTCCGCAATCGGCGCCAACCCGTCCCTGCGCTGCTGAACCTGAGAAGCAGCGACACCCGTATCGCTCAAGGAACTCCCCTTCCCCATTTTTGTATCGAAAGGCACGTTAGACGACGGTAAGATATTTGTCAAACAAATACCCTTGGCATCCCTTGAGAGGTATGCGCAAGATACGGAACCTACGGAAGGACCGTCGCAGTTGTCTGAGAAACAGAGGCGTGTCTTGGAGCGGAACACCCGGAAGACCTATGCGCAGATAGTCGGGCACGTGCGCGATGCCATCTTCTCCGGCGAGCTACGTCCTGGGGACAGGCTTCCACCGGAGACAGACCTCGCGCGGCGGCTAGGCGTCAGTCGGCCTACGGTACGGGAGGCGCTCAAGGTGCTGGAGGCTCAAGATGTACTCCAGAGTTCGACCGGACCCACAGGCGGCACGTTCGTCAGGGCTCTCGACACCACGTTGGTGGCCAACCACCTGAAGGACTACATACGTCTCCTGTTGGACGTCGAGGAATTGACCCTAGAGGAGCTGTACGCAGCGCGCGAGGCGATCGAAATTCCTGCGGCGGGGCTGGCCGCTTTGCGGCGGACGGAGACGGACCTCGCCGCCATGAAAGCCGTTATCGAAAGCGACGGCCTAAAGGACTCCAACGCTCTATTCTCGGACATCTCGTTCCACAGGGCGGTCGTAGCGGCCTCGAAGAACAGGATGCTGAGCCTGTTCATAAGCTCCGCGCACGCGGCCGCCGGCACCCTGGCCGATCGGTACGTCTTGCCTGAAGCGAAGCAGAGCTCTCAGAGGGATCATAAGCTCATTTACGATGCCATCCGACAAGGAGACCAGGCCCTAGCCAGTTCGCGTATGAAGGAGCATCTGAGCTTTGCCCATACGGTCTACAGGAAAGCTATCCCCAAGAAGGGCGCGCAGCGTGTCGTCGATACTTTCTGGACGAATACCTCCGCCAGGAGCGGTTGAAGCCTCAGTGAGCGCAAGAACGGAGCCGGCTTTTTCCGGCGGCCGTTTTCGCCGCCGGCTTCGTCGGGGCTCTCTCGGTCCTGGTTTGTGGCTTCGGAAAGCCACCGGGCGGGGCACCGAGACCGACAGCAGTGACGTCGAGGGCTTACCGAGCACCGAACGCTCTAGGCACGGACCAGGTGCGTAATCATCCGCCGCAATCCCTTCCCCTATCCGTCAGCTTTTCCGTACCGGATGCCGTTCGAACTTAGGCGCCTGTGTGCGGACAATGGTGCGCTGGCGCGCTAAGGCGGCTCCACCGAACTCTCCTTCTCTTGGTGCCCGATCGCATCGTAAATCCATGTGTTTTCGCTCGAGATCGGCCTCACGATGCCATGCGCGAGGACCCACCTGCTTCTCGATACGTTACGCCCGCGCCAGCGAGACCGGGAGGACGAGGGCGAGGAAACGTCAAGGTCACCCCGGCGAAAAACCTCCCCGCCCCTACTTGCTTGTTCTCCTGTGATCACAGGTTGACCATGTCACCTCGCGACGATGTGAACGGCAGCGACTGCGGTGTCGCCGCCGAGGAATCCCCCGCCATTCTCGGCCAGAGCAACGCGCGCGCCTTCGACCTGTCGATCCCCGGCCCGTCCACGTAGCTGCTCGACGAGCTCCACAATCTGGGCGCATCCGGTAGCGCCGACGGGATGGCCCTTGCTCAAGAGGCCACCGCTCGTGTTGACCGGGACCCGCCCGCCTAGCCTGGTAGCCCCAGAGGCGAGTAACTTGTGCCCCTCGCCCGGCGCGCAGAGCCCGAGCTCCTCGTAGAGGGCAAGCTCGGCGGGGGCTGCGGCGTCGTGGAGCTCGACCACGTCGAGGTCCTCTGGGCCCACGCCCGACAGGTCGTACGCCTTCTTCGCGGCGCGTTCGGCGGTAGCGCCCCCATCCCCGTTGGCATTGGAGACCAGCGCCGAGGAGAGGATGCGAACGGCGTCGGCGCCGGTGCGCCGGGCGAAGTCCTCCGAGCAAAGGAGGAGGGCCGCCGATCCGTCGCCTATGGGCGAGCACATGAGGAGTGTGAGGGGAGCGGCGATCTCGCGGCTCGCCAGGACCTCGTCGGCGGTGATCTTCTGCCGGTACTGAGCCTTGGGGTTGAGGGCGGCGTGCTCGTGGCTCTTGACGGCTACCTCGGCGAAGTCGCGCGGCGTGGCGCCGCTCTTCTCCATGTACTCGTGGGCTGCGTGGGCGTAGACGTCCATGAAGAAGGACCTCCCCGCGCTCTTTGGCGGCGCCTCGGCGGCGAGCGCCATCGGGGAGCCTCCTTCGGCTCCCGGGTAGCTCCCCGAAAAGCGGTTCTCCAGATCCTCCAGTTCCTCGAGGTCCACGGCGGCTTCGAGGGCCTTGAAGGTCCGTTGTTTTTCCTCGTGCGTCATCTTCTCGGCCCCCACGGCTAGGGCGACATCGACCTGCCCCGAGGCGACGGCGAGCCAGGCGAGATGTACGGCGGTCGAGGCCGAGGCGCACGCGTTTTCCACGTTCACGATGGGAAGCCCGAGCAACCCGGTGTTCCTGAGGGCTGCCTGGCCCCGTATCATCTCCTGACCGGTAATGAGACCGGAGGCGGCGTTTCCGAAGAAGACCATCTCGACGTCTTCGGCGCGGCTTGAGGCGTCCTCCAGGGCGATCGAGACTGCCTCCTCGGCCAGCGAACGCGTACTCCGGTCGAGGAACTTCCCGAACCGGGTCATGCCCGCCCCGGCGATGACTACCTGTCGCATGCTCGCTCCTCCTGCTCGGCGATCGGACGCCACGCTTACGATAGACTCAATGTTAACAAGGTTACTATAAGAGTCCTCTACGCGTGGGTGCATGGACCACCTTATACTGTCCGAGATCAGAGAGCGCTCAGGGGAGGAGAGGGCCGTTGGCTTCCGTGGAGGTAGAGAAGAGGGGAAGCGTGGCGCTGGTCACCCTGAACAGGCCACGTGTTTTCAACGCGTTCGACAGGGAGGTGATACGCGTTCTAACCGGCCTAGCCGAGGAGTTCGGGAGGGACCCAGAGGTGCGGGCGGTGGTCGTCGCGGGGGCGGGGGGCAACTTTTCGTCCGGGGCCGACATAGCCGAGCTCGGCGGATTGGAAGGAGTGCTGGAGGCGCGCGAGCTGACGCTCGAAGCCCATCGCATGATGGGGGCGGTAGAAGATTGTCCCAAGCCCTTCGTCGCCGCGGTAACGGGCAATGCCATCGGCGGCGGGCAGGAGCTCTGCTTGGCCTGCGACCTGCGGGTGGCGGGGGAAGGCTCCACCTTCGGTCAGGTGGAGGTGAACATCGGCAGCATCCCGAGTTGGGGCGGGACCCAGCGTCTCGCCCGAACGGTCGGGGTGGCTTACGCGAAGGACCTGATTTATACGGGCCGGCTGGTAGGGGCGCGAGAGGCCTTTGAGAGGGGGCTTGTTAGCCGGCTCGTCCCCGACGAGCGGGTGCTGGAGGAGGCCCTATCCCTGGCCCAACGCATCGCCGAGCAGGCGCCGCTTGCGATAGAGGCCAGCAAGTCCTCCTTGAACCGGGCCTTCGACAATGACCTCGCGGCGAACCTCGCCCACGACGCTGACCTCTTCTCGGTTCTGTACGCGTCGGAGGACCTCCAGGAGGGCTTGCGGGCCTTCCTGGAGAAGAGACCACCCGAATACCGGGGTCGCTGAGAGGGGAACGGTAATGGCTGCGACCCGTCGAGCGAGATGCCTGGCGTACGATGGCTTCCGGGAGCCGTTTTGGCCCGTCTTAATCCCTCGCTCCTTACGAGCACGAAAACCAGACGAAGAGTCCGGCAAAGCATTGGCGCCTGCGACGCGGATGGGAGAACGGGGAGGTTAGCATGAACATAGGACGGCTCCTCTCTGATGCCGCGAAGCGGTACTCCGACCGTCCCGCCATCTTCTGGGACGGCGAGGTGAGGACGTACGGGGAGTTCGCCGGTAGGGTCGACGCCCTGTCTTCGGCACTGGCGGGCCTGGGTCTTCGGAAGGGAGACCGGGTGGCCCTGTTCATGAAGAACCGCCCCGAGCTTCTGGAGAGCTTCTTCGCAGTCTGGCGGGCGGGCTGCTGCGTGGTCCCCCTGAACGCCCGCTTCCTGCCCGGTGATGTCGTCTACCACGTCGAGGACTCCGGGGCCCGAGCGATCATCTTCGGGAAGGAATCCAGCGATACGATGGACGAGGTGCGCGAGAAGTCCGACTTGGAAAGAGAATACCTCTGCCTGTCGGATCCGGCCGCAGGCCAGAGGAATTACGAAACGTTGATCGGCGAGCATGTGGGGGCCGCACCGGAGTGTGCCGAGGTATCCGGGGAGGACCCCGCCTGGTTGTTCTACACCTCCGGGACGACGGGACGCCCCAATGGGGCCGTGTTGACGCACGACAACCTCCGCTTCGTGACGGTGGGATGGTGCGCCGATCTGATGCACCTGGAGCCCGAGGACGTCGGGTTGCACGCCGCCCCGCTCACCCACGGCGCGGGCCTGCACGCGCTCGCGCTCGTCGCCAAGGGCGCCTCGCAGGTTATCGGGCCGTCGAGCTTCGACCCGCGCGACTTCTGTGGGCTCGTCGAGCGGCACTCCGTCACGAACACGTGGCTCGTGCCCACGCAGATCAAGCGTCTTGCGGCCTTCCCCGGCCTCGATGACCACGATTTTTCGAGCCTCCGTTACGTCGTTTACGGGGGCTCTCCGATGTACGTCGAGGACATAAAGGGGGCCCTGCGCCGCATGGGACCTATCTTCGTGCAGCTTTACGGACAGGGCGAGACGCCCATGACCGCCACTTATTTGAGGCGCGAGGAGCACGTCGTAGAGGGTCCCGAGGAGCTAGTGGCTCGCCTGGCCTCCTGCGGGCACGCCCGCACGGGGATGGAGGTCGCCATACTCAACGAGGAGGGCCGGAAAGCCGCCGTGGACGAGATGGGCGAGATTTGTGTGCGAGGACCCTCGGTCTTTCGAGGGTACTGGGAGCGCCCGGAGGAGACCGTGAAGACCCTCGAAGGCGGATGGCTCCACACCGGGGACCTCGGGCGCATGGACGAGGGCGGTTACGTATACATCATGGACCGCAAGAAGGACATGATCATATCGGGAGGCTCCAACATCTACCCGCGAGAGGTCGAAGAGGTGCTACTCGAACACCCTGCCGTCCTAGAGGCGTGCGTGGTCGGTGTGCCGGATCCGGTCTGGGGAGAGGCCACTAAGGCCGTCGTCGTCCTCGATAACAACGTTAGAGGCCCCTCCCCAGAGGAGATCGTAGGCTTCTGCGCAGAGCGTCTCGCCGACTACAAGAGGCCGAAGACCGTCGAATTCGTGCACGACCTGCCTAAAAGTCCCTACGGCAAGACCCTGAAGAGGGAAGTGCGT
>CADCVI010000052.1 GCA_902806105.1 uncultured Rubrobacteraceae bacterium | reverse complement strand
TGTTCTTCCGGGAACGAAGATCAGGCTCCCGAGCGCACGTTGCGACGGTCCGCCACGAGCATCTCGCCCCGGTTGCTCTAACGCGTCTCCCGGCAAAAGACGGAGGCGGTGCTCCAGGGCTTCTCGCCGCGGGAGGGCGAGCCCTCGGTTTCAGGCGGACGGGGGCGGAGCACTCGGGGAACCTCGGGTTTCGCGCGGGCACGGCCGAAGCTTGTCTGGTTCACCGAGATCGAGCACGGAGCACTAGACCGCACGCGCAGAACCCCGAACCCGATCGGGGATGTACAGAAGATTTTTGGGCCTGGGTGCGTCACCGGCGCGGCGGTAATGGCCGTTCGGCTATACTTCGGGGCGTCGGAGGAGACGAAGTCTTATGGGGTGACATGGACAGCGACGGGCGTTTGACGATCTGCCAGATCAGCGACATCCACTGTGGCAGCGCCTATTTTATCCCGGACCTCCTGGAGCGGTCCATTCTGGAGATCAACGACATGGACCCGACCGCCGTCGTGGTCTCGGGGGATCTGACGGACGCGGGCTACAGGCAGGAGTTCGAGCTGTCGGCCGAGTACGTGAGCCGGTTCCGGTGCGAGAACCTGATGGTAATCCCGGGCAACCACGACTCGAGGAACGTCGGCTACATCCACTTCGAGCGGCTGTTCGGCGAGCGTTACTCGGTGATCGAGTTCGACGAGGCGATCATGGTCGGGGTCGACTCCTCGGAGCCCGACCTGAACGACGGGCGCGTCGGGCGCGAGCACTACGGCTTCGTGAAGGATTGCTTCAAGAACGCCGGGGACAAGCTCAAGATCTTCGTGGTCCACCATCACCTCGTCCCGATCCCGGGGACGGGCCGCGAGCGGAACATCATCTTCGACGCGGGCGACGTCCTGGAGCTCCTGAGCGACCTCGGGGTGGACCTCGTCCTCTCTGGACACAAGCACGTCCCGTACTCCTGGCGCCTGGAGAACATGTTTATAGTGAACGCCGGCACGGCCTCGACGACGCGTCTGCGGGGGAACACCCGCCCGAGTTACAACATCATCGAGATCGACGGCCCCCGCGTGAAGGTCTTCCGCAAGTACCCGTTCAAGGAGCGCGAGCTCGCCGTGGACTTCGACGCCGAGACGCACCAGTACTCCCGCTTCGAGGACAAGATAGACGCGCAGGTTCAGGCCCCCTCAGAGATACCCGGCCTGGGCACGGGCGAGGCGTAACCGGCCCCTTGCGGGCGATCTTCCTTATAGACGGCGAGCACTACCCGCCCGTCGTCCTCGACGCGATGAGGAGCATACGGTCCTCGATGGGCCTTTCGCTCGTGGCGGCGGCGTTCCTCGGTGGCACCGAGAAGCTGAAGGATGGGACGGACTACGGGGTGCCGCTCGTACACGGCGAGAACCCGGTCTCGGCGGTCGGGAACGCGCTCCGGGAGTATCCGGGGGTAGAGATCGTCGTGGACCTCTCGGACGAGCCGGTCGTCGGGTACCGGGAGCGGATGCGGATCGCCTCGCTCGTCCTCGCGGCCGGGGCGCGGTATACGGGGAGCGACTTCGAGCTCTCGCCTCCGGGGTACCATCGCGTCTCGACCAAGCCGTCGCTCGCGGTGATCGGGACGGGCAAGAGGGTCGGGAAGACTGCGGTCTCGGGCTACATGGCGCGCCTGCTCTCGCGCAACGGCTTCGACCCTTGCGTCGTCTCGATGGGGCGCGGGGGTCCGGCGGAGCCCGAGGTGATCGAGGGCCACAAGATGAACGTCGGGAGCGATTTCCTGCTGGAGGCCCTGGAGAAGGGCGCCCACGCCGCCTCCGACTCCTACGAGACGGCTGCCCTTAGCAGGGTCGTCACGGTTGGTTGCAGGAGGTGCGGCGGCGGCCTCTCGGGCGAGCCGTTCGTCTCGAACGTACTCGAAGGGGCGGAGGTGGCGAACGGGCTCCAGACGCACCTCACGCTCTTCGACGGGTCGGGGGCGGCGGTGCCGCCGGTCGAGGTCGAGGGGCGCGTGCTCGTCGCGGGGGCGCACCAGGACCCGGAGTACATCTCGGGCTTCCTCGGGGCCTACCGGCTCCTCGTCTCCGACCTCCTGCTCCTGACGATGAGCGAGGAGCCGATGGCGGATGATGCGAGGGTGAAGGCGATCGTGGAGGCGGTTGGAGAGGTTAGGCCGGATCTCCCGGTCCTCCCGACGGTCTTCCGCCCGCGTCCGGTCGGCGAGGTCCGCGGCCTGCGCGTGGCCTACGTCTCCACCGCGCCGCCCGCGGTTCTGCCGAAGCTGGCCGGGCACCTCGAAGAGCGATACGGCTGCGAGGTCGTCGCCTCCTCCGGGAACCTCTCGGACAGGCGCGCGCTCGCCCATGATCTCGAAGCCACGCGGAACCTCCCTTTCGATGCGTACCTGACGGAGATAAAGGCCGCCGCCATCGACGTGGTCACGCGGCGGGGCGCGGAGGAGGGCAGGCCGGTTTTGTACTGCGACAACGACCCGGTGCCCGCGGGCGGGGGGGAGGCGCTGCTGGACGCAGCACTCCTCGCGCTCGCCCGGGACGCCATCTCGCGTTTCGAGGCAGGAGAGAGCTGAGGGCGGTTCCGGCGCGAGAAGTGGTATATAATCTGCATACCGACGCACCACCCGCTTCTTCGAAGATCTGGTAGCCCCGCGTCGTTTCCGATGAGCCCGGCCCGATGGGTCTTCTGCAAACCGCATGACCCAGGTCCATTAAGGGAGGTCGAGTGGACTTCTTGTGTCAGCATGGCTAAGCGCCGCCCGGGGAGCGCCGCTGCTTCCGCAGTCGAGTACGCCGCCGTAACAGAGCGCGTCGCGCTGCGAGTTTCGCCGTTCGAGGGGTCCGGAGCCTCCGAGAGGGCGTATACGCTCGCCCTGGAGACGCTGAGGGAGGAGCTGGATGCGATGTCCTTCCGCGGTCGCGTGGCTATCCTGCGCGAGGAGCGGCTCAACGAGAGGGGAGAGGTCCATTCCCTGATCACGTCCCCCGGCGCCCTGAAGGTCGAGGATGTGGTCGGGACGGCGGGCCCGGAAGGTGGCGAGGTGGATCTCGCCGTCGAGCCTATAGAGGGGCTGACGCTTCTGGCGCGCGGCCAGCACGGGTCCATCGCTGCGGTCGCCGTGGCCCCCGGGGGCACCATGCTGAGGACGCCCGACATGTACATGAGCAAGCTCATAGTAGGGCCAAGCTCCCGCGGCAGGATCGACATAGACGCGCCCATCGCGGAGAACATAGGCGAGATCGCCAGGGCCTACGGGCGCAAGCCGTCCGAGATAACGGTGGCCGTTCTCGATCGGGAGCGTCACGAGGACCTCGTCGAGCAGATAAGGGAGACCGGGGCGAGGATACAGCTCCGCCAGGAGGGCGATCTCACGCCCGCCATCGCCGTGGGCCTGCGCGGCGGGGGCCTGCACGCGATCATCGGCATCGGCGGCGCGCCCGAGGGTATCCTCGCGGCCGCCGTGGTCAGGTGCCTCGGCGGGGAGATGCAGGCCAAGATGTGGCCCACCCAGCGTTCGCAGGTAGAGAAGCTCAAGGAGTACGGTCTGAAAGACCCGGAGAAGAAGCTCACGATGGACGATCTCGTCCGGAGCTCGGACGTCGTGTTCGCGGCGACCGGGATCACCTCCGGCGAGATCCTCAACGGCGTCAGGTACTTCAGGGGAGGAGGCCGCACGCATTCGGTGGTGATGTCCACGAAACCCCGTATGGTACGATTCATGGACACCATCCATGCCCTCGAGCCCGAGGCCGGGACGCAGGGCTTCCAGCTTTAAAAAGACAAGCGCAGCATCAGAAGAAGCCACGCTTTTGCGTACCGAAACAGGAGAGGTAGAAAGTATGACTGAGTTATCGACCCTCGAGCGCAAGCCTCTGAGCGACCTGCACCAGATCGCCTCTCAGCTTGGCATCGAGCAGTACCGCAAGTACCGCAAGCCCCAGCTCGCGGAACTCATCTTCAAGACCGCGACCGAACAGGCCGAGGGCGCAGCACCGGCCAGCAGCCCGGCCGCCGCACCGTCCCCTCCCGAGCAGCCCGCGGCCCCCGAGCCTTCCACGGCCAACGGGTCAACGGACGTCGCGGCCCCCGAGGCTGCGGAGGGGAGGAACGGGTCCACGAACGGCGTCTCGAGCGTCGCCACGGAGACCCCTCGCACGGACGCCTTCGGCGAAGCGGACGCCTCGGTCGTCGCGGCCCCCGAGGAGGTCGAGAAGCGCCGTCACGAGAAGAAGGGGCGCGACAAGGGCGAAGGCCGTCGCGAGGGGCGCGGCGACAAGGGCGGCGACAAGGGCGACGGACCGGGCCAGATCCAGAGCGGCGTCCTCGACGTCCTGCCGGACGGCTTCGGGTTCCTGAGGACCAACGGCTACAGCCAGGGCAAGGGCGACGTCTACGTCTCCACCTCGCAGATCAAGCGGTTCAACCTCAGGCGCGGCGACGAGGTAGTCGGCCAGATCCGTCCTGCCCGCGACGGCGAGAAGTATCCGGCGCTGGTGCGCATCGAGACGGTCAACGGCACCGAGCCCCAGAAGGGCCGCCGCCGGGTCAGCTTCGACGATCTGACCCCGCTCTACCCGGAGGACCGCCTGCGCCTTGAGTGGAAGCCGAACGACATAGCGCCGAGGGTCATCGACCTCACGGCCCCCATCGGCAAGGGCCAGCGTGGGCTCATCGTCTCGCCGCCGAAGGCCGGTAAGACGACGATCCTCAAGCAGATCGCGCAGTCCATCGCCGCGAACTACCCCGAGGTCAAGCTCTTCGTCCTCCTCGCCGACGAGCGCCCGGAGGAGGTCACGGACTGGGAGCGCAGCGTCCAGGAGGCCATCGTCGTCTCCTCGACCTTCGACCAGCCCTCCGAGAACCACATAGCCGTCGCCGAGCTCGTCCTCGAGCGCGTCAAGCGGCTCGTCGAGGAGGGGGAGGACGTCGTCGTCCTGCTCGACTCGATCACCCGCCTCGCCCGCGCCTACAACCTCGCCGCCCCGGCCTCGGGACGCATCCTCTCCGGTGGCGTCGACTCTGCGGCGCTCTACCCGCCGAAGAAGTTCTTCGGCGCGGCCCGCAACATAGAGGACGGGGGCTCCTTGACGATCCTCGCCAGCGCGCTCGTCGAGACCGGAAGCCGCATGGACGAGGTCATCTACGAGGAGTTCAAGGGGACCGGCAACATGGAGCTCCACCTCGAACGGAAGCTCGCGAACAAGAGGATCTACCCGGCCATCAACGTCGAGGACTCGGGCACGCGCAAGGAGGAGCTCCTCATGGAGCCCGCCGAGGCCCAGCGGGTCTGGCAGGTCAGGAGCATCCTCGGCGCCCTCGGGACCGACCAGAAGGTCGAGCTCCTCATTCAGAAGCTCAAGGAGACCCGCACCAACGCCGAGTTCCTCCGCGAGCTCCAGCGCGTCCGCGGCTAGGTAGCACGACCATGCTCCGGGGCGCCCGCCGTCGCGCGGCCGCCCCGGGTTTTTCTCGCGCGGCGCGGTAGAATAGTGCCTTACGGCAGTTAGCAAACGGAGGTTCGCCTTGAAGACAGCAATACATCCCGAGTACACGACGACGCACGTTCATTGCACGAGCTGCGGCGTCGACTTCGACACCCGCTCGACGGGGGGAGACTCGATCACGGTCGACGTCTGCTCGAATTGTCACCCCTTCTACACGGGCAAGCAGCGCATCCTCGACTCCGGTGGCCGGGTGCAGCGGTTCAGGAACCGCCAGCAGGCCCGCGAGAACCGGTAGCAGGAGCCGCTCGTGAGGGTCGGTGGACAGGCGGTAATGGAGGGCGTCCTGATGCGCTCCCCCAACTTCTGGGGGATGGCGGTCAGGAACCCGAAGGGCGAGCTCGACGTGCAGGCGGAGCCTTTCCGTTCCGTCACGCGCAGGAGCCCGCTCTTCAGGCTCCCCGTCCTGCGGGGCTTCCTCTCGCTCGCCGAGACGCTCTGGCTCGGCATGCGCGCGCTGGCCCTCTCGACGAACATAGCCCTCGGCGAGGATGAGGACCTCTCGAAGAAGGAGATCGCCTTCACGATGGTCTTCGGCCTCGTGCTGGCCTTTCTCCTCTTCCTCGCCGCCCCCGTCCTCGGGACGAAGGGCCTCGGGTGGCTGATCGGTAACAGCATCGAGAACCCGCTCCTCTTCAACCTCGTCGAGGGCGCTCTGAGAATCGGCATCTTCATGCTCTACCTCCTCGGCATCACGGCGGTGAGCAAGGACATAAAGCGCTTCTTCGCCTACCACGGCGCCGAACACAAGGCCATAAAGGTCTACGAACGGGGTGAGGAGATGATCCCCGCGAACGCCCGCAAGCTCGACACGAGCCACGTGAGGTGCGGGACGAGCTTCATCCTCTACGTCCTCGTGATGAGCATCCTTGTTTTCAGCCTGCTGCCGATAGACTGGTGGGTCGAGGCGCTCGCGGCGCGCGTGGTGGTCATCCCGCTGGTCGCCGGGCTCGCCTTCGAGTTCATCATGTGGAGCGCTCGGAACCAGGAGAACCCCGTCGTGCGCGTCCTCGTCTGGCCCGGGTTGCAGCTCCAGAAGCTGACCACCCGCGAGCCCACCGACGATCAGGTAGAGGTCGCGATGGCGTCGCTCAAGAAGGTTCTCTCGATGGAAGAAGAGGCCCGGATAAAGCCCGACGCCACAAACCAGCTCGTAATCTAGCAACCGAGAAGAGTCGTACAGGTTATGGATCAACAGGTAGTCAAACTCGCCCAGGAGACGCTGGCGCGCCACGAGGCGCTCACCAGGGAGCTCTCGGACCCGAACATCTACTCCGACCAGCGCCACTACGCAGAGGTCGCCAAGGAGCACTCGAGGATGCGGCGCGGGGCCGAGATGTCCCAGGCCCTGCTCGACGCCATCACCGAGGGCCGGGAGGCACGGGAGCTCGTGTCGGGCGCCGAGAACGACGAGGAGCGGGAGTTCTACGCCGCGGAGGCCGAGGCGGCGGAAGAGAAGGTGCTCGACCTCTCCGAGAAGATCCGCACGGAGCTCGTCGACCGCGATCCGAACGACGACAAGGACGTGATCATCGAGATCCGGGCGGGTGCTGGCGGCGACGAGGCGGCCCTCTTCGCGGGCGAGCTTGAGGAGATGTACACGCGCTACGCCGAACGGCTGCGCTACAAGCACCGGACCCTCTCCTCGAACCCGGCCGAGGTCGGCGGCTACAAGGAGGTCATCCTGGAGATCGAGGGCGACGGCGCCTACTCGGTCTTCAAGCACGAGGGCGGCACGCACCGCGTGCAGCGGGTCCCGAAGACGGAGAGCCAGGGCCGCATCCACACGTCCACCGCGACCGTCGCGGTGATGCCGGAGGCCGAGGACGTGGAGGTCGAGATCGGACCGAACGACCTCGAGATCGACGTCTACCGTTCCAGCGGCCCCGGCGGACAGAGCGTGAACACGACGGACTCGGCGGTCAGGATCACGCACAAGCCGACCGGCCTCGTGGTGACGTGCCAGAACGAGAAGAGCCAGCTCCAGAACAAGGAGCAGGCGCTGCGTATCTTGAAGTCGCGTCTCCTGGAGCGCGAGATGGAGGAGCGCGCGAAGCAGGCTGGGGAGATGCGCCTCGCCCAGGTCGGCAGCGGTGACCGCTCGGCGAAGGTCCGGACCTACAACTTCCCCCAGGGACGCATAACCGACCATCGGGTCGGCGTGACCTCGCACAGCCTGGAGGGCACGCTCGGCGGGGACCTGGAGGAGTTCACCAAGGCGCTCTCCGCCAAGGAGCGCGCCGAGAAGCTCGCGGCGGGGGCCAACGGCGATGGGGCAGGCGGATAAAGCAACGCGGGCGAGTGCCTACCGGACGATCGGGGAGGCCGCGGCCAGGCTCGAGGATGCAGGAGTACCCGAGCCCGCCGCGTCGGCCGAGATCCTGATGGCCGAACTCCTGGACCTCCGGCGCGGCGACATGGCGCGTCAACAGACCCCCCTGACCAACGAGCAGGCGGCCACTTACGAGGCCTGGATCCAGCGCCGCCTCGACCGCGAGCCCGTCCAACGCATCCTCGGCTACGCCTACTTCAGGAACCTCAAGCTCGACATCGACGAGCACGCGCTGATACCACGCCCCGACACGGAGAGCGTCGTCAGCGTGGCCCTGGCGCGCATCGACGAACGCGGGGGCTCCTGCCGCGTCCTCGATATCGGCACCGGCTCCGGTACCATCGCGGTCGCTATCGCCCAGGAGCGCCCCCGTTGCGAGGTCCACGCCACCGATATCTCCGAGGGTGCCCTCAGGACGGCAAGGGCCAACGCCGAGAGCGCCGGGGTAAGCATCCGGTTCCACCGGACGGATGTCGTCACCGGCCTCGACGCCCTGCGCGGAAGCATAGACGTCCTGGTCTCCAACCCTCCGTATATAAGGAGCGCGGTGATAGCGGGCCTGGCCCCGGAGGTGCGCGACTGGGACCCGCGCGCGGCCCTGGACGGCGGCGCCGATGGCCTGGAGTTCTACCGGCGCATCTTCACGGAGGCGTCTCCCCTCCTGACCGACGGGGCGGACGTGGTGCTGGAGATAGGCCACGACCAGGATCGCTCCGTCATGGAAGCGGGCCGGAGTCTCGGGTTCCTCCCGGTAGCCGTCACCCCCGACCTGACCGGCACGCCTCGGGTTGCCCTGCTGAAGTGGCAGGCCGGCGCTTGAACTTCGTCACGCCCCGGGATGCGGCCGCGCTCCTGCGTGAGGGCAAGGTAGGGCTCGTCCCGACCGAGACGGTCGTGGGCCTCGTGGCCGGTGAACCGGGCCTCGCGGCCCTCGCCGGGATCAAGGGCAGGGACCCGGCAAAGCCTATAGCCCTGCTCTGCCCCTCGACGGAGGCGGCGTTCTCCCTCGCATCCCGCGTCCCACCCGCCGCCAGGACCCTCGCCATCTCTCTCTGGCCCGGTCCCCTGACGATAGTTCTGGATCGCGAGGACGGCGGAACCGTCGGCCTGCGCGTGCCCGACCACGCGGTTACGCAGGAGCTTCTTGCCGAGTACGGCGGTCCCCTGTACGCCACCAGCGCCAACCCGGCCGGAGATGTCGCACCGGCAGCGCTAGAGGACGTCGCCCCCGGTGTAAGGGACGATGCCGACTTCGCGGTCGACGGCGAGCCCGGGAACGGCATGGCGTCGGCGGTCGTGGATCTCTCTCGGGGTCGCGCCGTGGTCCTGAGGGCCGGCGACGGGATGGACGAGGCAGCGCTCACGCGCCTCTTGAGGGGGTGAGGCGCGCCACACGCCTCGTTTGAGGCCGTAGTGTGCAACGTTTATACTCTTACGGTCCGTACGACGGGTAGGGAGAGGCGCGGAGGCAGGGGGACGTCTCGAAACACGATCCGTTCGAGCACCGGTTCGGGAGGTATCTGAACCCTGAACTACAAGTAAGCTTCACCGTGAATCGGAGGTAACAAGATGATAGGCCCGTACACTGAGGTTGATTCAGAGGTTCAGGCAGCGCTTGACGGTGAGCTTGAGCGTCAGAGAACTACGATCGAGTTGATCGCCAGCGAGAACTTCGCTTCTCCGGCCGTGCTCGCGGCGCAGGGCTCGGTGCTGACCAACAAGTACGCCGAGGGGTACCCGGGCCGGAGGTATTACGGGGGCTGCGAGCAGGTCGACAAGGTCGAGGTGCTTGCCATCGAGCGGGCGAAGGAGCTCTTCGGGGCGGAGCATGTGAACGTGCAGCCGCACTCGGGGAGCCAGGCCAACGAGGCGGCTTACTCGGCCCTGATCGAGCCGGGCGACAAGGTTCTCTCGATGGACCTCGCGCACGGCGGGCACCTCACGCACGGGATGAAGATCAACTTCTCCGGCCGCATGTACGACTTCGTCCACTACGGGGTCGGCGAGGACGGCTTCATCGACTACGACGAGGTGCGCGAGACGGCGCGGCGGGAGAAGCCGAAGCTCATCATCGCCGGGGCGAGCGCCTACCCGCGCATCATCGACTTCGAGAAGTTCCGCGAGGTCGCCGATGAGGTGGGGGCGTACTTCCTGACGGACATGGCGCACATAGCGGGGCTTGTAGCGGCCGGGGTGCATCCGTCGCCGGTGCCCTTCTGCGAGATCGTCACGACGACGACGCACAAGACGCTCCGGGGGGCGAGGGGCGGCATGATCCTGAGCCGCGAGCCCTTCGGCAAGAAGGTCAACAGCCGGGTCTTCCCGGGGATGCAGGGCGGCCCCCTGATGCACGCAATCGCCGGAAAGGCCGTGGCCTTCGGGGAAGCTCTCAGGCCGGACTTCAAGGACTACGCGCGCAGGATCGTGGAGAACTCCAGGGCGCTCGCCGACGGGCTGATGGAGGGTGGGATCAACCTCGTCTCCGGCGGGACGGACAACCACCTCATGCTCGTGGATCTGAGGGGTACCGGGACGAACGGCAAGCAGCTGGAGCACGTCCTCGACGAGGTCGGGGTGACGTGCAACAAGAACATGATCCCGAACGACCCCGAGCCGCCGACGGTGACGAGCGGGGTCAGGCTGGGCACGGCCGCGATGACGACCCGCGGGATGGGCGAGGACGAGATGCGCGAGATCGCGGACATCATCGTCGGCGCCGTCCGCGGCGAGACGGAGGGCCTGCGCGACCGGGTGACCACCCTGACGGACGCCTACCCGCTGTATGCCTAGGGAGGCTACGCCGAAGGCCGAGAACCTGCACGTGGTCAGCGGCCCCCTGAGCCGCAACAAGCTCGCGACGCTGCGCGACGAGAACACGGGGACCCCCGAGTTTCGCCGCGCGATGCGCGAGCTCGCCCTCGTGATGGTCGGGGAGGCGACCGGCTCCATGCCGACGCGGACGACGCGGGTGCGTACCCCGCTCGTGGAGACGGAGGTAGAGGAGATCTCCGGGCCCGTCTGCCTGGTCCCCGTGCTGCGGGCGGGGCTCGGGATGCTCGACGGGGCGCTCGCGCTCCTCCCCGAGGCGACCGTCGGTTTCGTCGGCCTCCAGCGCGACGAGGAGACCGCCGAGCCCGTCGAGTACTACGTCAACCTGCCGCGGAACATCGGGGATTATCTCGTCCTCGTCCTCGACCCGATGCTTGCGACCGGCGGGAGCCTCTCGGCGACGCTCACGAAGCTCAAGGAGTACGGGGCGACCTGGATCTCCTGCCTCCACGCGGTCGCCGCCGTGCCGGGGGTCGAGCGCGTCACGCGCGAGCACCCGGACGTGACGTTCTACACCGCCGCCATCGACCCCGAGCTCGACGACCGCTCTTTTATCGTGCCGGGCCTCGGCGACGCGGGGGACAGGCTGTATGGAACCCTTTAAGGATCCGTCGGTGGACACCTCGCGGGGCCACGCCGCCCTCAAGAGGGCCCGCCCCTCGTGGGACGAGTACTTTATGCGCATAGCCCACGAGGTCGCCACCCGCTCGACCTGTCCGCGCCTCGCCGTGGGGGCGGTTGTCGTGAGGGACAGGCGTATCCTCACCACCGGCTACAACGGGAGCCCGTCCGGGATGCCCCACTGCGACGACGTCGGGTGCCTCATACGCATCGTCGACGGCCGCGAGAGCTGCCAGCGGACGCTGCACGCCGAGCAGAACGCTCTCATCCAGGCCGCTTATCACGGCGTCTCCGTGCGGGGTGCGGCGGTCTACTGCACCCACCAGCCCTGCGTCTTGTGCATCAAGATGATCATGAACGCGGGCATCGACGAGGTCTACTACACCGGAGGCTACCCCGACCCGCTGGCGATGGAGCTCGCCGCCGAAGGGGGCCTGCGGACGGTCCAGCTCACGCTGGACGGGGGCGGTAGATGAGCTTTATTCCGAGCTTGGAACCGGCTGCAACAGGTTGGACGTTAGGTTATCATCAGGTCGATGATAAACACCGCTTCTTATGGGACGAACGTGGGCGGTAACTACGCTCGTTTCGTCAGTCTCGGGTTCGCCTTTATGTTCGTGATCGCGGTGTTTATCGCGCTGGGGTACGGGGCGGACAGGCTCTTCGGCACGCTGCCGTTGTTCCTGCTCCTCGGAATGGTTGCCGGGCTCGGCGCGGCGCTCTACTACCTCTTCGTGCGGCTCAAGGACGTGGACAGATGAGCTCCCTGCTACGCCTGACCGCCTTCGGCCTCGCGGCGATGGCGGTAGTCGTGCTGCCGGTCGTGGCGGCGGTCTACTACTTCGCCGGGGCGACGAACGCGGGGGCGTTCGCGTACGGCGTCGCCGTCGGGATGGTGGTTTTCACGGCCATCGCGTTGACGGTCTCCCTCATGACGGGGCCGACAACGGGCCGTCGGATGCTCTTCGGGGGGTTGGTTTACGTGGGGCGTCTCGGTTTCGCGGCGCTGGCCATAGGGGTGCCGGTCGTGGTGGTGGGATGGCCGGTGGTCTGGATCATCTGCGGATTTGCTGTAGTTTATGCCGTCGAGAACGTCACGGTTCTGGTGGTGCTGGGAATGACGAAGAGCCCTGCGAGCAGTTTGCAGGGCGACGAAGCGAAACGGAGGGTTGAAGCTTGAACATGGCGCTTGCATTGGCGCAGGTACGGGGAGAAGAACTAAGGAAAGAGATCATCCACGCGTTCGAGGCGGGTCAGCACGTCTTCGTGGAGCTCTCTCTGTTCGGCATCGACATCTCCATAACGAAGGCCGTAATCTTCTTGTGGATCGGCTCGGTGCTGACCTTCCTGTTCCTGTTCCTCGGTAGCCGGGCCCTCAAGAATCGCCCCGGCGCGTATCAGGTGATTGTCGAAGAGGTTTATGGTTTCGGGGCGAACAGCCTGGCCGGGCAGATGGGCGAGGGGGGGAAGAAGTGGTTCCCGTACACGCTCTCCCTGTTCGTGTTTCTGCTGGTCCTGAACCTTCTGGGCCTTGTCCCAAACAGCTACCCGGTTACGGGCAGCATCTCGTTCACGTTGACGCTCGCGCTGCTGACGTTCTTCCTGGCTCAGTATCAGGGCGTGCGGAGCAACGGTGCTGGTAAATACATGGCCGCCTTCGTGCCGCCGGGGCTGCCGCTGAAGTTCGTCTTCGTGCCGTTCATGTTCTTTATCGAGGTGATCTCGGAGCTCTCCAAGCCCCTGACGCTGGCGATGCGACTCTACGCCAACATCCTGGCCGGACACCTCCTCATCTTCATCTTCCTGAGCTTCATCCTGTATTTCGGGAGCCCGGCGGTGGCGCTGTTCTCCGTGCCGGTCGCGGTAATACTCTTCGCCTTCGAGGTTTTCGTTGCCGTGTTGCAAGCCTACATTTTCGCTATCCTTACGCAGGTTTACATCGAGATAGCGATGTACCGCCAGGAACACTAGGTTTTCGTGTACAAGAAATCGAGAGGAGACAGATAGATGGAAATATTGGCACTGCTTCAGCCGCTGCTGGTACTGCTTCAGGCCAGCGACCAGACGTACCTGATCGGGTTCGGGGTCGCTGCGGGCACCGCGGTCATCGGGTCGGGTATCGGCATGGGCTACTTGTTCGGCCAGACCATCGCGTCGATCCACCGCCAGCCGGAGGCCTTCGAGCTCTCCAGGACGTGGCTGTTCGTCGGCATCGGGCTCGTCGAGGCGCAGGCCCTGTTCGGTCTCGCGTTCGCCCTGCTTATCGGTCTGCAGATCTTTTAATCGAGGATCGAAAGGTCTAGGTAAGGAGAACGGATGCTGGACGAGACAGGTATCTTCGACATATTCAGCACGAGCTTGATCTTCTGGGAGATCATCTCCTTCGCCATACTGCTCTTCCTGCTCGTCAGGTACGTCTTCCCGCCTCTTCGTGACCAGATCAACAAGCGCCAGCGCGAGATCGAGGGTTCGATAGACGAGGCCCAGAAGACGCGTGCGGAGGCAAGGGAGCTTCTGGCCGAGTACCGGCGCCAGATCGAGGCGGCCCGGGGCGAGGCTCGTCAGATTCTCGACGAGTCGCGCAAGCAGGGCGAGGCCCAGCGCGAGCGCGCCAAGAAGGAGGCCCGCGAGGAGGCCGACCGGATCATCGAGAGGGCCCGGGGCGAGATAGAGCGCGAGCGGGAGACCGCCGTGCGGGGCGTGCGCCAGGAGGTCGCCGACATGGTAGTCGTGGCCTCCGAGCGGGTGCTCAAGCGCTCCATCCAGCGCGACGACCACGACCGCCTGATCTCCGACGCCCTCGATTCGTTGCAGTCCGATGTCGCCACCTCCGGGGTCGGCGACGGGCGGGGCGGTAGGTAGCGCTTGAGCGCGGTATCCACCTACGCGGACGCACTCTTCGAGGCCGCCCGCGAACGCGACGAGCTCGAAGCAACGCTCGACAACCTGAAGGAGTTTCTGGAGGCCCTGAAGGAGAGCGAGGAGCTGAGGCTCTTCTTTTACGGCACCCAGGTCCCCGAGAACCAGAAGCGGCGGGCCATCGATAGCCTCACCGAGGGCATGACCCCTTCCACGACGAACTTCCTCAAGGTCCTCACGGACAACGACCGCACGGAGATCCTGTACGAGGTCGTGCTGCGTTACGAGAACCTCGTGAAGGAGCATCTCGGGAGGGTCGAGGTCGATATCACGACCGCGGTCGAGCTCTCTCAGGAGGAGCTCGACAAGGTAAGATCAAGGCTGGGAAGCATTCTGGACGGCAAGGAAGTAACCCTCCAGACCCATGTCGACCCCGAGCTGGTCGGCGGGGCGATATTCAGGTTCGGCGGCAGGCAGGTAGATGGTAGCGTGCGGGGGCAGCTTACGAGCCTCCGGGAGACGATGCACGAGAGAGGGGCAGTCTAGTGGGCAGGCTCAGGCCGGAGGAGATCTCCTCCATACTAAAGGGGGCCATAACCGACTACGAGAACCGCGTCCGCACCGAGGAGGTCGGGCAGGTTCTAGAGGTCGGCGACGGCATCGCGCGCGTCCATGGTCTTCAGAACGTGATGTACCAGGAGATGCTCGAGTTCGAGGACGTCCGTGGCAACAAGGTCATGGGGCTCGCCCTCAACCTCGAGGAGGACAACGTCGGCGTGATCATCGCCGGCGACGACACGCACATTCAGGAGGGCAACATCGTGCGGCGCACCGAGCGTCTCGCGAGCGTGCCCGTCGGGACCGGCGTGCTCGGCCGGGTCATCGACGCCCTCGGGCGGCCGATGGACGGCAAGGGCGAGATCGAGGCCGAGGACAACCTGCCCGTGGAGGTCGTGGCCCCCGGCATCATCAAGCGCCAGCCGGTGAAGGAGCCGCTCCAGACGGGCATCAAGGCCATCGACGCGATGATCCCCATCGGGCGCGGCCAGCGCGAGCTGATCATCGGCGACCGCAAGACGGGGAAGAGCTCCATCCTGCTCGACACGATCATCAACCAGGCCGACCAGGACGTGAAGTGCATCTACGTCGCCATCGGCCAGAAGGACTCCTCCGTTGCGGGCGTCGTGTCGTCGCTCGAAGAAGCCGGCGCTATGGATTACACGACCATCGTGAACGCCTCCGCCTCGCACTCGGCGACGCTCCAGTACCTCGCCCCTTACGCGGGGAGCGCCATCGGGGAGTTCTTTATGAACCAGGGCCAGCACGCGCTGGTCATCTACGACGACCTCTCGAAGCACGCAGTCGCGTATCGCCAGATGATGCTCTTGCTCCGCCGTCCGCCGGGGCGCGAGGCATACCCGGGCGACGTCTTCTACCTGCATTCGAGGTTGCTCGAGCGGGCGGCGCGCCTCTCCGACGACATCGGCGGCGGCTCGATGACGGCGCTGCCGGTCATCGAGACGAAGGCCGGGGACATCTCGTCGTACATCCCGACGAACGTCATCTCGATCACGGACGGCCAGATCTTCCTGGACTCCGACCTCTTCAACTCTGGCCAGCGCCCGGCGATCGACACCGGCAACTCGGTCAGCCGCGTCGGCGGGTCGGCCCAGACGAAGGCCATGAAGAGCGTCGCGGGTACGCTTCGCCTCGACCTGAACCAGTACCGCGAGCTCGCCAGCTTCGCGCAGTTCGGGAGCGATCTCGACAAGGCGACCCAGCAGACCCTCAACCGCGGCGAGAGGCTCACGGCCGTGCTGAGGCAGGGCGAGCGCGACCCGATGACGGTGGAGGAGCAGGTAGTGGTCCTCTACGCCGCCTCCAACGGCTACCTCGACGAGGTCGACGTCGATGCCGTGCCGGACTGGGAGAGCCAGTTCCGCGATTACATGCGCGACAGCCACGGCGAGATCATGGACAACATCCGTGAATCCAAGCAGGTCTCCGACGAGGACAAGAAGAAGCTCGACGATGCCGTGAAGCGCTTCAACGAGAATTACGAGCCGCAGCAGAATCAGCTCGTGGACGCCTCGGTGGGCGGCTCCGAGGACGGGGAGAGTTAGAGCTTGCCTTCCCTCCGCGATCTCAAGCGGCAGATCGATTCCATAAAGAACATCGCCAAGGTGACGGAGGCGCTCCAGACCGTCTCCGCGGTGAAGTTCCGCAAGGCCGAGAGCCGGGTCAAAAAGGCCCGGCCCTACGCCGAGAACGTCGAGCAGATGATGCGCGACGTGGCGAAGAGCGCCTCGGGCTCGAGCCCGCTGCTCGCCGGGCGGGAGGAGGTGCGCCGCATCGCCATAGCCACGGTGACAGCGGATCGGGGCCTCGCAGGAGGCTTCAACGCGCAGGTTCTGAGGCGTACCGTACGCCTCAGGGAAGAGCTCGACGGCGAGATAGTCCAGGTCGCGAGCGGCCGGAAGGCCGTCTCGTTCTTCCGGTTCCGCAAGGTGGAGCTGAAGGAGACCTACACGGGGACCTCCGACAACCCGACATACGAGCAGGCGCGCGAGATCGGCCAGGCGCTCGTCGCCCTCTTCGACGACGAGGAGGCCGACGAGGTCTACCTCGTCTACAACCGCTTCGAGACGGCGCTCACGCAGCGTCCGGTCGTCGCGCAGCTCCTGCCCGTCGCTCAGGACGACGAGGAGGAGGATGGTGAGGAAGATCGCGATCTCTCCGAGGCATCCTACTTCGAGTACGTTCCGGATCCCGAGACCGTCCTCAAGCAGCTCGTCCCGCGCTACGTGGAGACGATGATCTGGCAGGCGCTGCTCGAGAGTGCTGCCGGGGAGCACGGGGCGCGGATGACGGCCATGAAGAGCGCGACGGACAACGCGAACGAGCTGGCGGATACCCTGACATTGAAGATGAACAAGGCGCGTCAGGCCCAGATTACGCAGGAGATCCTGGAGATCGTCAGCGGGGCGGAGGCCTTGTCGGCATGATGAGGCGAATGCGTCTACGCAGGAGGCTATGCAATGGATAAGTTTGGAGGGGCTATGGACAAGGCCAAGGACCTGTTAAAGGGGGGCACCGCCAGCCACGAGGGTCAGACCTCGGAGGGACAGACGGAGCAGGCGAAGGGGTCGTCCCAGTCCAGCGGGGCCGGGGCCGAGGGTCAAGAGTTCAATCGAACTACATACGGCAACCCCGAGGGCGCGGCAGGCACCGAGCAGGCGACAAACGGTGGCGGGCAGGCGACGAACGGCGGCAACGGGCAGTCCCAGACCGCCGAGCGCCACAGGGGCGCCAACGGCCAGGCAACCGGTGTCGGGACGATAATCGAGGTCAAGGGCCCGGTCGTCGACGTCCGGTTCGCGCCGGATGAGATCCCGGAGACCTTCAACGCCTTGATGGTGAGCCTCGGGAGCGGCGAGGAAGAGACGGAGCTCGTGCTGGAGGTCCAGCAGCTTCTCGGAGACGACGTGGTCCGCACGGTCGCCATGTCCTCGACCGACGGCCTGCAGCGCGGCATCGACGCGCGCGACTCCGGCCGGCCCATCGCGGTTCCGGTCGGGAAGGACGTGCTCGGGCGGGTGCTCGACGTGCTCGGTAACCCGGTGGACGAGAAGGGCCCGGTCGAGGCCGCGGACTACTGGCCGATCCACCGTCCGGCCCCGAAGTTCTCGGACCTGACCACGCAGGCGGAGCAGTTCGTCAGCGGCATCAAGGTCATCGACCTTCTGTGCCCGGTTCGTAGGGGCGGCAAGGCCGGCCTGTTCGGCGGCGCCGGCGTCGGGAAGACAGTTCTTATTACCGAGCTCATCAACAACATCGCGCTCCAGTACGAGGGGACCTCGGTCTTCGCGGGCGTGGGCGAGAGGACTCGCGAGGGGAACGACCTCTACGGCGAGATGGAGGAGGCGGGCGTCCTCCCGAACACGGGGATGGTCTTCGGGCAGATGAACGAGCCGCCCGGTGCCCGCTTCCGCGTGGCGCTTACGGGCGTTACGCAGGCCGAGTACTTCCGCGACGAGCTCGGGCAGGACGTGCTGTTCTTCGTGGACAACATCTTCCGGTTCGTTCAGTCGGGGAACGAGGTTTCGGCGCTCATGGGCCGTATGCCCTCCGAGGTCGGTTACCAGCCGACGCTGAGCACCGAGATGGGCGCCCTTCAGGAGAGGATCACCTCGACGAACAAGGGCTCGATCACGAGCTTCCAGGCCGTCTACGTCCCTGCGGACGACTTCACCGACCCGGCGCCGTTTACGGTGTTCGCGCACCTCGACTCCACGGTCGAGCTCTCGCGTTCCCTCGCGGCCCAGGGCATCTACCCGGCCGTCGACCCGCTGTCGTCGTCCTCGACCATCCTCGACCCTTCGGTCGTCGGTGACGAGCACTACCAGGTCGCCCAGCAGGTCAAGAACATCCTGCAGCGCTACAAGGAGCTTCAGGACATCATCGCCATCCTCGGCATCGACGAGCTCTCCGAGGAGGACAAGGTCATCGTGGGCCGGGCCAGGCGCCTGCAGCGTTTCCTCTCGCAGCCGTTCTTCGTCGCCGAGCCGTTCACGGGGCTGGAGGGCAAGTTCGTGGACCTCGAAGAGACGATCCGCTCGTTCAAGGCGGTCGTCGAGGGCAAGCACGACGACCTTCCCGAGCAGGCCTTCTACCTCGTCGGCGGCATCGACGAGGCGGTGGAGAAGGCGCGCAGCATCTCCGGTGAGGAGGACGACTCCTCCGAGGGCGACTCCTCCGACGGCGATGGGGCCGAGGGGGACGATAGCTCCGACGGGGAAGGCTAGGGGTGTCGGAGGCTCGCGGGCAGCAGAACGAGGGGCGGCAGCTCTACTGCCGGATCATCACGCCTGAGCGGATGATCTTCGATGACCAGGTAGATATGGTTATCGCGAGGATCGCGGACGGACAGATCGGGGTGCTGGTAGACATCGCCCCGATCGTCTCCACGGTCGAGATAGGGAACGTGAGGGTGCAGCAGGGCGAGGAGCGTCGCGTCTTCGCCACCTCCGATGGCTTCTTCAAGGTCTCCGAGAACCTGGTCCAGATTCTGGTCGAGGAGGCGGTCGCGGCGGAGGAGATCGACGCGGACGAAGCTCAGAACCGCGTCGAGGAGGCCGAACGCGAGCTCTCCGGGCTCTCGGAGGGCGATGAGGACGAGGACGCGGTGCGGGCGCGCGCCAGTTTGGAGCGACGCCGCAGCATGGGCGAGAACCTCGCGCACGTGGCCCGCGAGTACGGCGGACAGTAGCCGAACGTTTGGGCACGGGGTCGCGGAAGACGGCCCCCGTACCGAGAGCTAAGCATCGGGGAGGGTGGTCTTCATGGAGAGGTTCTACATCGAGGGTGGGCGGCGGCTCGGGGGCGAGGTAAGGGTTTCCGGTGCCAAAAACGCGGCGCTGAAGCTTATCGCCGCCGCACTCCTCGCCCCCGGGCGCACGACGCTGCACAACGTGCCGCGCATAAGGGACGTCGACACCATGCTCGCCGTCCTCGACGGCCTCGGGGCCGGTAGCGATTTCAAGGACAACACGCTTGAGATAGACGCGGGCACCGTCGACTCCTTCACCGCGCCCTACGACCTCGTCCGCCAGATGCGCGCGAGCATCGTGGTGCTCGGCCCGCTCGTCGCCCGCTTCGGCGAGGCCGAGGTCTCCGCTCCGGGCGGGTGCAACCTCGGCCTTAGGAAGTTCGACTTCCACCTCAACGGCCTGCGGGCGCTCGGGGCGGAGGTCGAGCTGGACCACGGCTTTATAAGGGCGACCGCGCCAGACGGGTTGAAGGGGGCCGAGGTCTACTTCGAGTACCCGAGCGTCACCGCGACCGAGAACGTGATGATGGCCGCCGTGCTCGCGCGCGGCACGACGATCATCGAGAACGGGGCGCGCGAGCCCGAGGTCGTCGCCCTGGCCGAGTTCCTGAACCTGATGGGGGCGAACGTCTTCGGGGCGGGGACGGGCCGCATCGTGGTGGAGGGCGTGGAGGAGCTGCACCCGGTCGAGTACGTGGTGGTGGGCGACCGCGTCGAGGCCGGGACCTTCGTCATGGCCACCGCCGCGACCGGCGGGGACGTGACGGTGAGGGGCGTGGACCCGGCGCACCTCAAGATGGAGCTTGTGAAGCTGCGCGAGATGGGCGTGGACGTCGTGGACACCGGCGACGGCCTGCGCGTGCAGGTCGCAGACCCGGCCGAGCTCGGGAGCGTGGACGTCTCGACGCTGCCGTTCCCCGGCTTCGCCACGGACCTTCAGGCGCAGATGATCACGCTGCTAACCCAGACCTCCGGAGCCGGCATCATCACCGAGAACGTCTACGAGAACCGCCTCCAGGTCGCCGAGGAGCTCAACCGGATGAATGCCGGCATAGACCTGTTCGGAGGCCACCGCGCGATGGTGAAGGGTCCGAGGAAACTGTCCGGCACGATCGTCCAGTCGCCGGACCTCCGGGGCGGCGCCGCGCTGGTCATGGCCGGCCTGGTCGCCGAGGGGACGACCGTGGTGGACGGGGCCAGGCACGTCCTCCGGGGCTACGAGAGCTTCGAGGAGAAGCTTTCCGGGCTCGGTGCGACGGTCGCCTTCGGCACCGAGCCCGCGGTCCGGCACTGAGGACGGCCAGTAGCACGCATCGGAAGCTTACGACGCATCCGGCGGCTACCGATCGGCTCCGTTAGCCTCCGCAGGTAGGCGGCCATCCTCTCTGTTTCTTCGTCTGGCGTGGGGAAGAATTCCTTGCTGGCAGTCTTCACCAGCCAGAACGTTCTGTGGGTTCCCTTGCCACGAGCGTAAGGGTAGGGTGCTCGGGCTGGCGATCCGACGGGCTCTTGCCGCGCTGGGTAACCCCTTGTAGTAGGGTTCGCAAGGTTTGCGAGGTCGTCATCGCGTTGATCTGGATATGGCGCGAGGGAGGTGCCCGTGAACCGCTGATGCCTCCGTACTCCAAGCTCTCCTCACCCCCTGCCGGGCGGGATCGACGGGCGTGATCCTTTCAACCGAGGGTAGATGGGGGCGTGAGGGGAGACGGTTATGGGAACGGTTGCTAAGATGCACGGATCACTCACGGCTTGCTCTGAGCAGAACGGAGATTCCAAACTGGCGGTGGAGACGAACAAGGTCGAGGTAATGTCGCTGACTCGCAGGCTCGTGCGGTACAGGTCGTACACGCCCGGGTCGGCCGAGTCGACGATGGATTTCGTGAACGGCTGGTTCGAGGCGCGCGGCCTGGAGACTATTCGCTACAGGGGAGCCGGTCCGAACGGGGAGCTCTCGTCGCTCGTGGTCCGGGTCGGAACGGGGAGCCCGAAGATACTCTTGCATGCCCACGCCGACGTGGTCCCCGGCAACGAGGACCAGTTCGAGCCGTACGAGGAGGGCGACGAACTCTACGGCCGCGGGGTCTACGACATGAAGGGTGCCCTGGCGGCGATGATGTACGCCGTCGAGGATCTGCACGTTATAGGTTGCGACTGCACCGTCGAGCTCTTGATCGTGCCGGACGAGGAGCGGGAGTACGGGGGGCCGACGGGGGCGGAGGTCCTGATCCAGAACGGCCACATGGGAGATTTCCTTATAACCGGGGAGCCGACGGACTTCCACATCGGGGTGCAGGCGAAGGGCGTCTTGGACTTGCGCGTCATGCTGCAGGGCAAGAGCGCGCACGGCTCGCGGCCGTGGCTCGGCAAGAACGCGGTGCTCCTGGCCTACGAGCACTACAAACGGCTCCTGGAGCTGCCGTTCGCGGGTGAGAGGAGCGAGCTCTTCCCGTACCCGAGCATCAACATGGCGAGGATCATCGGGGGGGACGTCATCAACCGGGTCCCGGATCGGGCGACCTACGATCTCGACATCAGGTACCTGCCGGAGCAGGACCCGCGGGAGATCACGCGCCAGGTCCGCTCGATAGACCTGCCCGCCGAGGTCGAGGTGCTGTTCTCGCGCGAGCCGACCTACGTGTCGCGCCGGAACCCTTTCGTAAAGGCGCTGCGCGAGGTCGCCGCCCGTCACTTTCACGGGAACCCGGTCGGCGTCGGGCGCCACGGCGCATCAGACATCGTCTACTTTCAGCGCGCGGGCATCTCGGGGGTCGAGTTCGGGCCCATCGGCGGCGGGCACCACGGGCCGAGGGAGTACGTCGTCTCGTCGTCGCTGGAGACGTACCGGCAGATGCTCGTGCAGTTCGTGCAGATTCTGGCCGCCAACGGGTCCGCCGCGACAAATAGCAAACTTTAAGCTCCATTTGCTACCGTTAGCAGCGTCTTGCAAGATCCGTGTAGCGCGAGTATATTGCGCGTAGGTTTCGGGAAACGTCTTGCGGGAAGAGAGGCATGTTGGCGCTAGCTCTGTTGCAAGGGGGGGCCCAGGAGATAGGGTATGGCACCCTATACGTATACGTAGGGCTATTCCTCCTAATGGTGGTTGGTTTCGTGGCGACCACGCTGGTCCTTGCCCGGCTCATCGCCCCTAGCCGTAGGGGGGCGAAGGTCAAACGCGCCACCTACGAGACCGGAGAGATGACCGTCACGGACCCGTGGCGACCGTTCCCGGTTCGTTATTACGTGTTCGCGCTTCTGTTTTTGATCTTCGACGTCGAAGCGGCGTTCCTTTACCCATGGGCCGTCATTTACAGGGACCTTGGGCTTTACGGTTTTGTAGAGATGACTATTTTCGTGCTCATCCTGGGCTTGGGCCTCGCCTACGCCTGGAAGAAGGGGGCCCTCAAGTGGGTTTGATGCAGCGTTTTAACGAGCCGAACATGTTGACGACAAGCTCGGACAAGCTCTTCAACTGGGCCAGAAAGAACTCCTTGTGGCCCTTGCAGTTCGGTCTGGCGTGCTGCGCGATCGAGATGATGTCGACCGGTATGGCGCACAACGACCTCGACAGGTTCGGGGCCGGGTTCTTCACGGCCAGCCCGCGCCAGGCGGACGTCATGATCGTCTCGGGCACCGTCTCGACCAAGATGGCCGAGCGGATGACGCGCCTGTACGAGCAGATGCCGGAGCCGAAGTGGGTAATCGCGATGGGCGCCTGCGCCATCTCCGGCGGACCGTTCCTCGACGGCTACTCCGTCCTCATGGGGGCGGACAGGGTCATACCCGTGGACGTGTACGTGCCAGGGTGTCCCCCGCGCCCGGAGGCTTTGATCTTCGGGATCATGACGCTCCAGAAGAAGATCGAGCGGGACCAGCAGGTCGGATACGAGAAGCCGAGGCCCGCGCTCGTCACCGAGGACGGGGATTTCCTCGAGTACCTCCCCGAGCGTGAGTACACGAACATCTCGGAGGGGAAGGCCCCCCGCTTCGAAGGAGTGAGGACGCTGGATCGCACCTACGTCTTCGAGCGCAAGGGGATGCCGCCCGCCTCCCAGACGGACGTCGGTTGGATCCCCGCTGAGGTCAAGAAGAAGCTGAAGGAGCAGCAGAGGGCCGAGAAGGCCGCTGCGGCGGCGGAAGTTCAGAAGAACGGCTCCCCGGAGGAGCCCGCCGATCCCAAGGGGACCGCTTAAAGTGGCCGTCACGCTCCCCGAGGGGGACCTGAACGAGCGGCTCGAGCGGTATCTGGAGGGGTTTCAGAACAGGCACGGGCTCGAGGAGTCCGAGATCGAGGGTAACCTCGTGCAGGTCGTGGTCAAGCCCGGGGTGCTACGGTCGGTCCTGACGACGGCACGCGAGCGGCTGGGGATACTCCACCTCTCGTTTATCACCGTGGTCGACCGGGTGGGTTCTTTCGAGATCACCTACGAGCTTCTGGATCTCAGGGGCGGTCAGGTGAGGGTCAAGACGACGGTCGAGGGCGAGGAGCCGGTGATAGACACCGTCACGGACATCTACCCGACGGCGAACTGGCACGAGCGGGAGGCCTACGACATGTTCGGGGTCGCCTTCAAGGGGCACCCCGACCTCAGGCGGCTGTACATGTGGCAGGACCACTTCGACCACCATCCGCTCTTGAAGAGCTTCGAGATCAGCACCAAGCGCACCTTCGAGAATTTGAGGTAAAGGGATGCTCAGCGAAGAACGCCGCACCGAGGAAGCAACTCTAGGCAGCCGGTTCAGCGGGCGTCTCGCGAACCCGGACATCAGGGACGAGTTCGGCCTGGAGACGCTGGACATGAACATGGGGCCGCAGCACCCCGCCATGCACGGCCTCCTGAGGCTCATACTGGAGCTCGACGGGGAGACGGTGGTGCGTTGCGACCCCGTGATGGGTTACCTGCACCGGAGCAAGGAGAAGATCTCCGAGAACAGGATGTATCCTGCGGTCGTCCCGATCACGGACCGCATCGACTACATGAACAACATCGCCATGGAGTACGGGTACTGCCTGGCGGTGGAGAAGCTTCTGGACGTGGAGATAACGCCGCGGGCCGACGCCATCCGGGCGCTGATGAACGAGTTCGGGCGCGTGATGAGCCATATCCCGTCGGTGGGCTTCCTCATGCTGGAGCTCGGGGCGTTCACCCCGATCCTGTACGCCTTCCGGGAGCGCGAGCGCATACAGTCCATCTTCGAGGCCGTCACCGGCGCGAGGATGATGTTCCACTACATCCGCATCGGGGGCGTGAAGGCCGACCTCCCCGAGGGGATGCCCGAGAGGATGTGGGAGTACATCGAGGGGCTAGAGCAGCGCTTCGACAACGACTTCGTGAACCTTATAGAGGGGAACGAGATCTTCGCCGCCCGTACGCGCGGCGTCGGCAAGATAACGCCGGAGAAGGCGGTCGAGATGGGCCTGACCGGTGTCCCGCTCAGGTGCACCGGGGTCGGGTTCGACGTGCGCAAGCACTACCCCTACGGCTGGTACAAGAACCTCGACTTCGACGTCGTTACCGACGATGCCGGGGATGTCGAGGCGTCGTACCGGTGCAGGATCGGGGAGGTCAGGCAGAGCATCCGCATGATCAAGCAGATTCTCGAGAACCTCCCGGAGGGCGAGGTCATGGCGGATATGGGACGGCGCCTCCGGCCGAGGGAGGGAGACGGTATCGGCCGGGTCGAGTCCGCGCGCGGGGAGTACGCCGTCCACGTGGTCTCCGACGGCACGGATACGCCGTACCGGGTCCACTACAGGACGCCGTGCACCGTGAACATGCAGCTTCTGCAGGAGATCGTGCCGGGACACTATCTGCCGGACATCATGCCGATCATGGGCCTCATAGACCCGGTCTCCGGGGCGTGGGACAAGTAATGGTAGAGGGAGGGCTTTAAGCTTTGAGCTTGGATATTCTGAACCAGGAGCCTTTCAGGTTCTTGCTCTCCTTCGGCGCGATACTGTTTCTCGTCCTGAACCTAGCGGCCGTATTCACCATGGCCGAGCGGAAGGTCTCAGCCTACATCCAGCTTCGTTTCGGGCCCAACAGGGTCGGACCGAGGGGGCTATTGCAGCCGGCCGCGGACGTCTTCAAGCTGTTCAGCAAGGAGAACCTCGCGCCGAGCCGGGCCGACCTCTGGGTGTTCCTGGCGGCCCCGATCGCCATGTTCCTGCCGGCGGCGCTCGTGTGGCTCGTCGTTCCGTTCGCGCCGAACTCCGTGATCGCGGACCTCAACGTCGCCATCGTGTTCTTTATAGCGATGACCTCCATCGGCGCGCTCGGTCTGATTATGGCTGGCTACGGGAGCCGTTCCACCTTCTCGCTACTCGGTGCCCTGCGAGGGGCCGCGCAGATGATCTCCTACGAGGTGCCGCTGATCCTGAGCCTGCTCGGGGTCATCATGCTCTCCGGGAGCCTCTCGTTCGTGGACGTCGTCAACTCCCAGGCCGGCGGGTTCTGGCACTGGTACTTTCTGCCGCAGCTGCCGATGTTCGTCGTCTTCTACATAGCGGGGCTCGCTGAGGCCAGGAGGGTGCCGTTCGACCTGCCGGAGGGCGAGAGCGAGATCGTCGGCGGCTTCATGGTCGAGTACTCCGGGATGACGTGGGGCCTGATCCAGGCTGCGGAGTTCGCCTCGATGGGTCTTATCTCCGCGATCACCGTGACGCTCTTCTTCGGGGGCTGGCAGCCTCCCTTGGAGTTTCTGGACCTCGGGAACTACAACTGGGTCTGGTTCGGCTTGAAGACGTCGCTCCTCGTGTTCACCTTCCAGTGGGTCCGGTGGAGCCTCCCGCGCCTCAGGATGGATCAACTTATGGACCTCGGCTGGAAGATACTCGTGCCGGCAAGCCTGATCTGGCTGTTCGTTACCGCCGGCGCGATGCTCCTGTTCCCGTCGGTCTTCTAGAAAAGAAAGGTTCCTAAGATGCCCCAGCTGGGACAAGGAATTTTGAAGGGGATGGGAATCACCTTCAAGCACATCTTCGACAAAAAGATCACGCGGGCCTACCCGGAGTACAAGCGCGACCTCCCGGAGCGGAGCCGCGGGATGCTCACCGTGGATATGGACCGGTGCATCGCCTGCCTCCAGTGCATGCGCATCTGCCCCGACCACTGCATCTCCATCGAGCAGACCAAGCGCGACGCCGACGGCTCCGGGAAGCCGAAGCCCTACGCGGTCGGCTTCGTCATCGACGACTCGCGGTGCATGTACTGCTCCTTGTGCGTCGAGGTCTGCCCGGTCAACTGCATCTACCACACCGAGGAGTTCGAGGTTCAGGCCTACAACCGCCTGGAGCTCGCCCGGCAGTTCGGTGAGCGGCCGGTGGACCCGACGATAGATCCGAAGCCCGCCGTCAAAAAGAAGAAGCCGGCCGGCAAGGCTGCCGCGGCGAAGGGCGCCGACGATAAGGCCGCCCCGAAGAAGGCCCCGCGCAAGGCTCCTGAGAAGGAAGGCGCGGCCTAGAGTGGTTATCGCTTTCGTCTTTCTGGCTTCGATGACCCTGATCTGCTGCCTTGGCGTGGTGTTGAGCCGCAGCATTATTCACTCCGCGCTGTTTATGTCGGGGGCGTTTCTCGGTGTAGCGGGCTTCTACGTGATGCTCAACGCCCCGGCGCTCGCGGCGTTTCAGGTGCTCATCTACGTCGGCGCGGTGACGGTGGTGATCCTGTTCGGGATCATGTTTACGCAGAAGCCGCAGGCACGACACTTCCGGACGATTATTTCGAGGCAGCTGTGGCCCGGCTTCTTCGTCACGGCGGGGGTCGGGGCTTTCCTGGCCTACATCGTGACGATCCAGGACTGGGCGGGGAACGAGCCCGGAAACGGCTTGAGGAGCGTCGCCGACTTCGGGGAGAACCTGCTCGGCGTCAACGGTGCGCCGCAGATTATGGGGTTGCTCTTCGAGGTGGTGAGTGTCCTGCTGCTCGTCGCTGTAGTAGCGGCCATCGTGGTTAGCCGCAGGCGCACCGGTGACGGGGTCGACAGGGGGGTGGAGGAGTAATGCCGCCGCAGGTACAGCAGTTTGTAGATACGCTGAACGCGGCGTTGCCGATCGAGGGGTATCTCATCGTCGGGGCGATCATGTTCGCCATCGGGGCGTGGGGGGCGCTTATCCGGCGCAACGCCGTGGTCGTGTTCATGTGCATCGAGCTGATGATCAACGGGGTGAACCTCTCGCTCGTCGCGTTCGCGGATTACCTGCCGGACGCGGGCGGGTTCGGGGCGGGCTACGCGGTGCTCGTGATCGCGGTGGCCGCGGCCGAGGTCGCGGTGGGCCTGGCGATCGTGCTGGCCGTCTACCGCTCGCGCAGGACGGTCAATGTAGACGAAGTCAACCTGCTCAAGGGCTAGGGGAGTCGTAGATGACGCAGAGCGTTGGACAGCAACTCATCATCGCGGCCATCCCCGGCCTACCGGCGCTGGTCTTTCTGGTGCTGGCCCTCTTCGGGCGCTACCTGAAGGAGGGGGCGCAGTACGTCGCCATCTTCGGGGTCGCGACCTCCCTTGTGTTCAGCGCCTTCGCGCTGTATTTCGTCGCGCGCACCGGGGCTCCCGTCGACTTCGCGCTCAACTGGATCGACCTCGGTCCCGGCGGCTCTTTCCCCATCGGGGTCTACGTGGACGGGCTCGCGGCGATGATGCTCGTCGTGGTTTGTTTCGTGAGCCTGATGGTGCAGCTCTACTCCGGGGCGTTCATGCAGGACGACAAGAGGTTCGCGTGGTACTACGCCATCATCAACCTCTTCACGGCCTCGATGCTCGGGCTCGTGGTCGCGCCGAACTTTATCGAGCTCTACATCTTCTGGGAGCTCGTCGGCCTGTGCTCGTACCTTTTGATCGGGCACTGGTTCGAGAAACCCTCGGCGGCGAAGGCCGCGCAGAAGGCCTTTATCGTCACGCGCATCGGGGACGCTGCGCTGTTTATCGGGATCATCATCTTCTGGCGCTCGACCGGGACGACGGACTTCAGCGCGATCTCGGAGTCGGCGGCCGCCGGGTTTATCGGCGGCTCGGTCTTGACGACGGCCCTGATCCTGGTTTTTGTCGGCGCGGTCGGCAAGAGCGCTCAGTTTCCGCTTCACGTCTGGCTCCCGGACGCGATGGAGGGGCCGACGCCGGTCTCTGCGCTCATCCACGCGGCGACGATGGTCGCGGCGGGGGTCTACCTCGTGGCTCGAACCTACGACATCTTCGTGCAGAGCCCCGGGGCGCTCCTCACGGTCGCCTACGTCGGCGGCTTCACGGCGCTCATGGCGGCGACGATGGCGGTGGTCAAGAAAGACATGAAGCGCGTCGTCGCGTACTCGACGGTCTCGCAGCTCGGGTACATGATGATGGCGCTCGGGATCGGCTCGTACTCAGCCGGGATGTTCCACCTCTTCAACCACGCCTTCTTCAAGGCGCTCTTGTTCCTCGGGGCTGGCAGCATCATCTACGCGATGAACAGCTACAACATGTTCGACATGGGCGGGTTGAGGCGCAGGATGCCCGTCACGTTCTGGACGATGGTCCTGGCCGGGCTCTCCCTCGCCGGCATCTTCCCGTTCTCGGGCTTCTGGTCGAAGGACTCCATCCTCGCCGGCGCTTTCGAAGAGGGCTACTACCTCCTCTACGCGATGGCGCTCGCGACGGTGTTCCTGACGGCGTTCTACATCTTCCGCGCGATCTTTGTGGCGTTCACGGGCGAGCCTCGGACGGAGGGCGCGAGGCAGGCTGTCGAGTCGCCGAGCATCATGACCGGGCCGATGGTCCTGCTGGCCGTCCTCGCGGTGGTGAGCGGCTTTCTGGGCATCCCCGAGGGCTCCTTCGGCCTGCCGGTGAGGGACTTCTTCTCCTCGCTCGTCGCCCCGAGCGCGTTCACGGTCGAGACGCTGGAGCTGGAGACGCACTCGTTCAACTACGTGCTCGGCGCGATCTCGGTGGTGGTGGCGCTCGCGGGGATAGGGCTGGCTTATGCGCTCTACGTCCCGAAGCCGGAGCGGGCCGCAGCGCTCGCCCGGCGCTTCGCGCCCGTTCACAGGTTCCTGGACAACGGCTGGTACTTCGATGCGATCTACGATCGGGTTTTCGTCAGGCCGGCGATGGCGCTCGGCAGGGCGACGAACATCTTCGACAGGAGGGTGCTCGGGAGCATGGTCTCCGGCGTCGGGCGCGGCGTCTCCGGGTTGGGTGAGAGGCTCAGGCCGCTTCAGGGCGGCGGGGCCCAGAACTACGCGCTGTTTATCCTTGTAAGCGTTCTTGTGATTGGGGTGATAGTGGGGGCGCAGTACGGGTTCCTCGTGGTGGCCTTGATAGCCGCCGTAACTGTTGGTGCGGTGGCGATAGGGACACGCCTGTGATCACGACGATCACGATCTTCTTCCCGCTGCTCGCGGCGATCGTCATGCTCGCCGTCCCGCGCACGATGGAGACGAGCACGGTCCGCTACACGGCCCTTGGGCTTGCGGCGGTGCCGTTCCTGCTGACCGTCTACATCTACTTCGCCCACCGGGGCGACCTCGGCGCAGCTTCGCTCACGCAGGACGTGAACTGGATCGAGGCCCTGGGGATCGGCTACCGCGTCGGGCTCGACGGCCTCGGCTTCGGCATGTTCTTCCTGTCTGCCCTGCTGACGTTGATCGCGGTCGTCGCGTCCTGGGACGTGCGCGAGAACCTGAAGCAATACTTCGCGATCCTGTTTATCGCCGAGGTCGGGATGCTCGGGGTGTTCGCGGCGCAGGACCTGATCCTGTTCTACTTCTTCTTCGAGATCACGCTGATCCCGATGTACCTGCTCGTCGGCGTGTGGGGAGACCAGAACCGGCGCCAGGCGGCGGTGAAGTTCTTTATCTACACCTTCCTCGGGAGCACGGTGATGCTCGCGGGCTTTCTGGCCCTCGGCATCCTCTCGGGTCCGAACTTCTCCATCGACGCGCTCAACGGCGGCGGCCTCCCGCGCGGGGCCCAGGTCGCGATAGCCGCCCCGATACTCTTCGGCCTCCTCGTGAAGACCCCGGCCGTCCCGCTGCACAGCTGGCTCCTCGACGTCTACGTCTCCAGCCCGACTTCGACCAACGTCGTGCTCTCGGGCATCCTGCCCAAGCTCGGGACTTACGGGCTCTTGAAGGTCGCCCTCCCGCTGCTACCGCAGGGGGTCGAGCCCTTCCTGCCGTTTATCGCGGCGCTCGGGGTGGTCAACATAATCTACGGCTCGTTTGTCGCGTTCATGCAGCCGGACCTGAAGGCGCTGGTCGCCTACTCTTCTATTGGGACCCTCGGGTTTATCTTGCTCGGGGTGGCCTCGGGGAACGCCGTCGGGCTGAACGGGGCGGTCATGCAGCAGGTGACCCACGGGCTCTACTCGGCGCTGCTGTTTATCCTGGTCGGGGTGATCGCGAGTCGCGCGGGCACCCGCAACATCCGGGAGCTCGGCGGGATGGCCGCCCGGATGCCCTGGGCAGGGGCGCTTCTGGCCCTCGGGGCGCTCGCCGCGATGGGCATGCCGGGGCTCGCCGTCTTCGTCTCGGAGTTTATGAGCATCATGGGCGGGTTCGTCGCGTTCCCGATAGCGGGGGTGCTGGCCGCCCTGGGCATCATCCTCAGCGTCATGTACCTCTCGTACATGCTCCGGCGTACGATCTTCGGCCCCGCCCCCGAGGGTCCCGCGCTCGTCGCGGCGAAGGATGCGGGGCCGGTGGAGATGGCGGCCGTGGTGCCGCTCGCTTTCCTTCTCGTCCTCCTGGGCATCTTCCCGGGCCTGCTCATAAGCGTACAACGGCCGGCCGTGGAGATCGTCCTGGCCGCGATAGGGGGTTCCTAGTTGTTCACGGCTCAGACCTTTCTCGGGCTAGGCCCCGAGATCGTGGCCTTCGTGTTCTCGATGGCCGTCCTCATGATCGGGGTGTTCTTCCCCACTGCTAGAGGCCTCGTCGCGGGGCTGGCCGCCCTGGGCGCGGCCGCCACCTTCGTTACCGCGGCGGTGCTCCTGGCTACGGGTTTCGAGGGTGAGTTTCTGGAGAATGCCTACGTGGTGGACGCGTTCGCGCTCTACTTCAAGCTTATCGTCGCGTTCTCGGCGCTCTTCGCGATCCTGGCGGCGGTTCGCTGGTCGGGGCGCACGGGGGACTCGCCGGAGTACCTGATGCTGATACTGTCGGTGGCGGTCGGGGCGATGCTGCTCGTCTCGATGCGCGACCTCTTCGGATTGTTCGTGGCGATCGAGCTCGCGACCATCCCCTCCTACGCGCTCGTCGCCTTCGACCGGTCGCGCCGGGAGAGCGCCGAGGGCGGGATGAAGTACCTCCTCACCGGGGTGATGGCGTCCTCGATCCTGCTCTACGGTATCGTCCTGATCTACGGCGCCTCGGGCTCGGCGAACTTCTCGGAGGTCGCGCAGACCTTCACGGGCTCCCTCTCGCCGGTCGCCCTGATGGGGCTGGTACTCTTGATCTCTGGCTTCGCCTTCAAGCTCTCGGCGGTGCCGTTTCACTTCTGGACGCCGGATGCCTACCAGGGCGCGCCGACGAGCGCCGCGGCGTTTCTCTCCGTGGCACCGAAGGCCGCGACGTTCGCCATTCTGCTGCGCGTCTTTCTCGAAGGGATGCCTGGCGCAGCCCCGACGTGGACGGCGGTGATGGCGTTCCTCGCCGTGCTGACCATGTTCGTCGGCAACCTGTTCGCGCTCAGGCAGCAGAACGTGCGCAGGATGCTGGCGTACAGCTCCGTGGCGCATTCCGGCTACATCCTCGGCGCGTTCGCGGCGCTCAGGGGGGCCGGGGTCGAGACGGGGGTGCAGGCCGTACTCGTGTACATGGCCGCCTACACCGTGATGAACCTCGGCGCGTTCTTCGTGATCGACCTCGTGGGCGAGGATTCCAAGAGCTTCAACGGGCTATTCAGGTCGAGGCCGGGCGTCGCGCTGTGCATGGCGATCTTCATGGCGGCGCTCGTGGGGATACCGCCGTTCAGCGGGTTTTTCGGGAAGGCGTGGGTTATCTTTGCTGGTGTCCAGGCGGCTTCGGCGGTGACGTACTTCGTGGTTGGCGCCCTCGTCATAAACAGCGTCCTCTCGGTCCCGTACTACTTCGGCATCATCCGCAACATGTTCTTCGAGGACCCGGTGACGGGGGCGGAGAAGCCGAAGGGGACGGGCCTCGTCCTGTTCTCGGTCTACGTTCTGGCGATCGCGACTACCCTGTTCGGCCTCTTCGTCGGACCGCTCTCCGCCCTGGCGGAGCGGTCGGGCTTGCTGTAAGGTAGCCGACGGATGAAAGCTATTGTTCTCGTTGGCGGTCAGGGCAGCCGGCTCCGCCCGATCACATTCGACGTGCCGAAGGCCATGGTGCCCCTCAGGAACCGCCCGTTCATGGGGTACATGTTCGACTTTCTGAGGGCCGGCGGTTTATCGGGGGCCGTGCTCTCCCTGGGATACCTGCCGGACCCGATCCAGGGCTACTTCGACGGCCAGAACCTCGACGGGTTCTCCATCGACTACGCGGTCGAGGACCATCCGCTCGGCACGGCCGGGGGGATCAAGAACGCCGAGGGCTACCTCGACGGGGAGCCGCTCGTCGTGGTGAACGGCGACGTCCTGTCGGGGGCGAACCTCGGAAACGCGATAGAAGCTCACAAGGCTTCCGACTCCCTGGCGACCATCGTGCTGACGAGCGTCGAGGACCCGACGGCCTACGGGCTCGTGGAGGTAGACCACGACATGCTGGTGCGCCGCTTCCTCGAGAAGCCTGCCGCCGACGAGGTAACGACGAACCTGGTCAACGCTGGCATCTACGTCATGGAGCCGGAGGTTCTCGGCATGATCCCGGCGGGCCGCGAGGTATCGATAGAGCGAGAGATCTTCCCTCATCTCCAGGCCGAGGGACGCCTCGGGGCGTACGTCTCCAGCTCCTACTGGCGGGACATCGGGACCCCGAAAAGCTACCTCGCCGCCTCCCAGGACGTTCTCTCGGGTGCTGTCGGGGCTGGTGAGGGCTTCGAGTACATGGAGGTCGACCCCTCGACGAGCAGGGGGAAGGGCGTGAAGATCCTGCCGCCGGTCTCGGTAGCCGCCGGCTGTACCCTCGGGACGGGGGCCACCATCGGCGGCAGGTCCGCGCTCGGGCGCGGCTGCTCCGTCGGGGACGGGGCGGTAGTCGAGGGGAGCGTCCTGTTCGACGGGGCCGAGATCGAGGCGGGCGCAGTGGTGCGCGGCTCGGTGATCGGTCCGAACGCGCGCGTCGGCGAGAACGCCATCGTCCGGGGCCTCTCGGTCCTCGGGGCGGGCTGCGTCATCGGGGAGGGGAACGTCCTCGACCAGGGCGTGCGCATCAACCCTGGCGTCGTCCTACCGCCGAGGAGCATGAGCTTCTGAGAGACTCCCCGCGGTTGTCCGGCGGCGACGGGGGCGGATAAAATGCCCGCAGAGCTTCGGATGCGAGGTGTCCATATGAGAGTTGCTCACGAACCCGCGACCGCCGAGAATTTGCCCCCGATACCCGGCGACGGTATGCGGCGGGAGATGGGAGTTCCGATCCGGGCGGGCGTGCTCGACGGGGTACCCGGCCGGACGATCCCCGTGACCTACCTCTCCGGGTGATCCGGGGGCGGGGCTGGCGTTGAAGCCGTACCTGGCAGTCCTGGCGGATATGTTCTACCCGCAGCGCTGCGTGGGCTGCTCGCGGCGGTCCAGCGACGTCCTGTGCGGCCCGTGCTACGAGGCGTTGCCGGAGATAACGCCTCCCGTGTGCGGGAGGTGCGGTCTGCCGACGGCGTTCGAGGTCTTCGGGTGCGATGGGTGCCGGACGGTCGAGCTCGCCTTCGACGGGGCCCGGGCGTCCCTCCGGTACGAAGGCGTTGGGAAGGGGGCGGTACACGCCCTGAAGTACGGGGGATACCGCCCAGTCGTCGAGAGGTTGATGGCGCCCATGATGGCGGGGAGCGTGGAGGGCGAGCGTTTCGATGCCGTGGTGGCGGTGCCGCTGCACCGGGCGCGGCTCGCGAAGAGGGGGTTCAACCAGGCCGAGCTTATCGGGCGCGCCGTGGCCGGCAGGATCGGGACACCCTTTTTGGATACACTGCGGGCCGTGCGAGGGACCAGGGATCAGGTCGAGCTAACGGCGCCGGGGAGGCGTGAGAACGTGGCGGGGGCGTTCGAGGCGCGGGGTCCCGTGCCGGGACGCGTGCTGCTCGTGGACGACGTCATGACGACCGGCGCGACCCTGAACGAGTGCGCGCACGTCCTCAAGACGAACGGTGCGAGGGAGGTTCACGCGCTGACGCTGTGCCGGACATGCTAGTGGTCGTGTGGAGAGCCGCTCGTGACGGCGGGTTGAGGAGTAGGATGCGGCAAGGAGCCCCGGCGGCGAGTTGGGACGAGAAGCTGGCGGCCGGGGGCTGAAGGCTGCCGACCGAAGGGAGGCCAGAATGGACGTGGCGATCAAGGGGCGAAACATCCCCGTTACGGAGGCCCTGGAGCAGTACGCTAGGGAGAAGGTCGAGCGCGTCACCAAGTTCTTCGACGACGGGGACGCTTCCCGGGTAGAGGTCGAGCTTTTGCACGAGCGCAACCCCTCGATCTCCCAGCCCGAGGTCGCCGACGCGACGCTCTTCGTCGGTGGGACGGTCATGAAGGCCCGGGAGGCATCCGGGGACATGTACGCCTCCATAGACCTGATGGCGGACAAGCTTATACGCCAGGTCAGGCGCTACCGGGGCCGTCAGATCGACCGTTGGCAGGGCCAGAGGGAGCGCAAGACCGTGGGGGAGGCACCGGGGGTGGGGGACGATATCTTCGAGGACGCGGAGGCGCCAGCGGGCTTCGAGTCGCGCATCGTGCGGACGAAGCAGTTCCAGATGAAGCCCATGGGGCCGGAGGAAGCCGCGATGAACATGGAGCTCCTCGACCACGACTTCTTCGTGTTCACGAGCGCCGAGACGGGTGATATAAATGTGTTGTACAGGCGTCGCGATGGCGACCTGGGGCTTATAGAGCCCGCGAGATAAACGAGACGGTCGGGCGCGTAGAGACGGAGCCTGCCGAGCGAGGATCCTTACTTTGGCTAACCTGCTTACCAGAATCTTGCGCATGGGTGAGGGGCGAAAGGTCAAGGCGCTCCAGAGGGGCGTCGAGGCCGTCAACGCGCTCGAGCCCGGGATAGAGAAGCTTTCGGACGAGGAGCTCCGGGCGAAGACCGACGAGTTCCGCGGGCGTCTGGCGAAGGGCGAGACCCTCGAAGACATCCTGCACGAGGCCTTCGCGGTGGTGCGCGAGTCGGCGAGGCGGACGCTCGGGATGCGCCCGTTCGACGTCCAGGTCATGGGCGGGATCGTGCTGCACGAGGGCAAGATCTCCGAGATGAAGACCGGCGAGGGGAAGACGCTGGCCGCGACCATGCCGGTCTACCTCAACGCGCTCTCCGGCAAGGGCGTTCACGTCGTCACCGTCAACGACTACCTGGCGCGCCGCGACGCGGGCTGGATGGGCGAGGTCTACACGTTCCTCGGGCTGACCGTCGGGCTCATCCAGGACGGCATGGGCTCAGCCGAGCGGAAGGTCGCCTACGGGGCGGACATCACCTACGGGACGAACGCCCAGTTCGGCTTCGACTACCTGCGCGACAACATCGCGACCTCCGTCGAGAACCTCGTCCAGCGCGAGCTCAACTACGCGGTCGTCGACGAGGTCGACTCGATCCTCGTCGACGAGGCCCGGACCCCTCTCATAATCTCCGGCATGCCCGAGAGCGCCGCCAACACGTACTACCGCTTCGCCTCCATCATCCCGCGCCTCGAGGAGGGCGAGGACTACGAGGTCGACGAGAAGAAGCGCCAGGTCGCCCCGACGGAGGAAGGCGTGGAGAAGGTCGAGAAGGCCCTCGGCGTGGAGAACCTCTACGACGACGTCAACACGAACCTCGTCAACCACCTGAACCAGGCGCTCAGGGCGCACGCGCTGTTCCGGAACGACAACGAGTACATCGTCCGGGACGGGCAGGTGTTTATTGTCGACGAGTTCACGGGGCGTGTCTTGGAGGGCCGGCGCTACTCCGAGGGGCTGCACCAGGCCATCGAGGCAAAGGAAGGCGTGCAGATCAGGGAGGAGAACCAGACCGTCGCCACGATCACGGTCCAGAACTTCTTCCGCCAGTACGACAAGCTCGCGGGCATGACCGGCACCGCCGCCACGGAGGCCGACGAGTTCATGCACATCTACAAGATGGCCGTGGTCTCCATCCCGACGCACCGCGAGATGATCCGGATGGACAAGGACGACTTCGTCTACCGTTCCAGGAAGGCGAAGTACGAGGCCGCCGTCGAGGATATCGTCAAGCGCAACGCGGCGGGCCAGCCCGTGCTCGTCGGCACCGTCTCGGTCGAGGTCTCTGAGCTCCTGTCGACGCTCCTCAAGCGGCGCGGCATCCGGCACAACGTCCTGAACGCCAAGCAGCACGAGCGCGAGGCCGAGACGATCGTCGAGGCGGGGAAGAAGGGCGCCGTGACGATCGCGACGAACATGGCCGGGCGTGGTACGGACATCAAGCTCGGCGAGGGCGTCTCGGAGGTCGGGGGGCTCTACGTCCTCGGCACCGAGCGGCACGAGTCGCGCCGCATCGACAACCAGCTTCGCGGCCGTTCCGGGCGCCAGGGCGACCCGGGCGAGACGCGGTTCTACCTCTCCTTCGAGGACGACCTGATGCGCCGCTTCGGCGGGACCAGGATGCAGGCAGTCATCGACAGGATCGGGCTGGAGGACGACGTGCCGATCGAGGCCGGCATGATCTCGGGCTCGGTCAGGCGCGCGCAGGAGCAGGTCGAGAGCCAGAACTTCCAGACGAGGAAGCGCATCCTGGAGTACGACGACGTCCTGAACAAGCAGCGCGAGGTGATCTACGCGCTGCGCCGCGACATCCTCATGGGCGGCGACGTGGACACCTGGGCCTACGTCGAGGAGGTCCTCACGGACGTCGTGCTGACGCACACGCGCGAGGGGTACCCGGAGGACTGGGACATGGAGACCCTCTCCGCCGAGGTCCGCCGCTTCTACCCGAGCACCATCGACTTCAAGGGGCTCGACCGCGAGAGCCTCGACGGCGACAAGATGCTGGAGATGGTCCTCGACGACGCGCGGTCCCGGCTCGACGAGCGAAAGACCGAGTGGCTGGAGCGGACGGAGGAGATGGAGAAGCGCGGCCTGATCCGCACCGACGGCATCCATTCCTTCGAGGAGGCGGAGCGTCGCACCCTGCTCTCGATCATAGATTCCCGCTGGCGCGAGCACCTCTACGACATGGAGAACCTGCGCGACGGCATCGGCTGGCGCGGCCTCTCCCAGCGCGACCCGCTCGTCGAGTACAAGCGCGAGGGCTTCGACATGTTCGAGGAGATGGAGGGCGGCCTGAAGCAGGACTACGTCACCTACATCTACCGCGTCGAGAACGTGAAGCTCCGCGAGGAGCCGGTGCAGGAGCAGTTCTCCTACTCCGGCGGCGGCGAGGAGCCGAGCGAGCGCCCGAAGAGCCCGCGCAGGGTCAACGCCTCGCAGGTCGGGCGCAACGACCCCTGCCCGTGCGGCTCGGGCAAGAAGTTCAAGAAGTGCGGGATGGCGAACACCCCCGAGCACCAGCGCATGATCTCCATGAACCCCAATCCGGCGGCCACCGCCGGTGCCGCGGCGGCCGGGAGCGCGGGCACGGCGGGCGGGGCGGCGGTCGCGTCCCCCGTCCCCGAGGGGTCGGGCGCCTCGTTTCCAGGCACGGGCGCTGTAGACGGCGACGGGGAGTAGTGTCCGAGCTAAGCGAGAGGGCCGCTGATCTGGAGGCGCGCCTCGCGGAGCTTGAAGAGTTTTTCGACGTCGAGGCCCTCCGGCGCTCGTCGGAGAAGCTCTCCGGCGAGATGAGCCGGCCGGGGTTCTGGGACGATCAGGAGGAGGCCCGGGAGGTCACCGGGGAGTTCTCGCGCGTCCAGAACCGGCTCAAGCTTTTAGAGGAGATGCGCACCCGTCTGGACGATACCGGGGAGATTCTGGAGCTCTCGGAGGGCGACGCAGAGCTTCTCGGGGAGGTAGACGAGGAGCTCGGGCGGATCGAGCGGGTGCTCGAAGAGCAGGAGGTGGCGCGGCTCTTCTCCGGAGAGTACGACGAGGGACCCGCGATCCTCACCATAAACTCCGGCGCCGGGGGCGTCGACTCCCAGGACTGGGCCGAGATGCTGGATCGGATGTACAGAAGGTGGGCCGAGAGGCGCGGCTACGCCCTCGAGACCATCGAGTACACCGAGGCGGAGGAGGCCGGGATCAAGAGCGCCACCTACTCCGTCTCCGGCGAGTTCGCCTTCGGGCTCCTCTCGGCGGAGCGCGGCGTCCACCGGCTCGTCCGCATAAGCCCGTTCGACGCGGGCGGGAGGCGCCACACGAGCTTCGCCTCGGTCGCCGTCGCGCCGGTCGTCGGGGACGCGGTCGAGGTCGAGGTCGACGAGAAGGACCTGAAGGTCGACACCTACCGGGCGTCCGGGGCGGGCGGGCAGCACGTCAACAAGACGGATTCCGCCGTGAGGATCACGCATCTCCCGACCGGAATCGTGGCGCAGTGCCAGAACGAGCGGAGCCAGCACCAGAACCGCGAGGTCGCGATGCGGGTCCTCAGGGCGCGGCTCTTCGAGCTGGAGCGGGAGAAGCGCCAGAAGGAGATCGCGGCGCAGAGCGGCGAGAAGGCGGATATCGAGTGGGGCTCGCAGATACGCTCGTACGTCCTGCACCCGTACAAGATGGTCAAGGACCACCGAAACGGCGAGCAGACCGCCGACGTCGACCGCGTCCTCGACGGGGATATCGACGCCCTGATCTACGCCTACCTCAAGAGCCGCACCGCTGTTTAGCTTCCTCGGGAGGACCATCGGCTTCGTGCTGCTCGTTGGGGCCTCGCTGATCGTCCTCCTCGTGTTCGGTGCGTACACGTTTCTGCCGCCCCTCGTGGAGGGCTACGTCGCCCGTGACCTGCAGGGTCGGCTCGGGCTGTCCGAGGCCCCGGAGGTGGACCTGACGAGCGATCCGGCCCCGCGAATGCTCCTCGGAGAGTTCGCCGACGGGCGGGTCGTGCTGCCGCCCTCCGGGGCGAGCAACGTGCGCCCCGACGAGGTCGCGATCGACCTGGACCCTTTCGACGTAGACGTGGCGGGGAGCGTGATGGACGGCGGCCTCAGGACCGCATCTCCGCTCACGGGGAACCTACGGGTGGAGCTCTCCGAGGCCGAGGTGAACCGCATCGCGAGCTCGCAGGTGACCTCTTACCCGATCACGGGCGTCGACCTGATGGAGGGGGTAGTCCTCGTGGGCTCCGAGGTCTCCGTATTCGGGTTCCCGATCCCGGTGGGTGCCGAAGGGGGGGTGGAGGTGCAGGACAATTCGCTGGTCTTCTCGCCGACCCGGATCGAGGCTTTCGGATCCACGGTCCCCGAAGAAGTGTCCGCCGGGCTTCTCGAAGGGGCGAGCTTCGTTTATCCGCTGGGGGAGCAGTTCGGCGGCAGCGTGGTGACCGGCGCCGAGCTTCGGGAAGACCAGGTGGTCCTGACGGGGGAGCTCGGGACCCTCGCTGTTGGGTAGGGGTCGGTTGATCCCCGGAAGCACGTTTGCTATGGTTCGCAGCGATTGTGGGGGCCCTGGAGGGGAGATCTCCTGGCCGTTCGTCGAAACCGATGGCCCTCCGAGTACAGAATCCGCTGCGGGACCGCTACTGCGGCGCCGGCAGATCCGGGAACACCATCCATTTCTGCCCGCCGGACACGTCTGGAGAGCGTATTGATCAACTTCAACAACGTCACAAAGGTCTACGGCAAGGAATCGGTGGCGCTGGACCACGTCGACCTCGCGATAAACCCGGGGGAGTTCGTCTTCCTCGTCGGGGCGTCGGGTTCGGGGAAGTCCACGATGGTCCGGCTGATCCTCAAGGAGATCGAACCGTCGGCAGGCTCCATCACGGTGAACGGCGTGAGGCTCTCGGCGATACCGCGCCGCAACGTGCCCCGTCACCGGCGTGCCATCGGCTGCGTCTTTCAGGACTTCAAGCTCCTGCCGAACAAGACGGCGGCCGAGAACGTCGCCTACGCCATGGAGGTCACCGGCCAGAAGCGCCGCTCGATCGCGGTGAAGGTGCCGCAGATTCTGGAGCTTGTCGGGCTCGGGGAGCAGGCGGAGAAGTACCCGGACCAGCTCTCCGGCGGCGAGCAGCAGCGCGTCTCGATCGCCCGGGCGTTCGTGGGACAGCCGCCTATACTCATCGCCGACGAGCCGACCGGTAACCTCGACCCCGACACGTCCGTCGGGATCATGCAGCTTCTGCACAGGATCAACCGCATCGGCACCACCGTCCTCGTGGCGACGCACGACCGGGAGATGGTGGACGTGATGCGCAAGCGCGTCGTGGCGCTCGAAGATGGCCGCGTCGTCCGAGACATGGTCAGAGGAGGCTACGCGAATGAGGTTTAACCTGGGGTTTTTCCTGCGCGAGGCGGCGAAGAACATGCGCTTGAACGCGCTCATGAGCATCACGGCGGTGACGACGACGGCGGTCTGCGTACTCGTCTTGGGGATCGGCCTCCTCGTCAGCGCCCACGTCGAGGGCATCCTGCGCGGGGTGGGCAAGGACGTCGCCATAACCGCCTTCTTCCCCGAGGACGCGACGGGGGCGCAGATGGAGGCCGACCGCCGACAGGTCGAGGGCTACCCCGAGGTCCAGGAGGTCGTCTTCGTCTCGGAGGCCGAGGCGCTCAACCGCGTGAAGGACATGATGAGCGAGCAGCCCGAGGTCATGGAGGGCCTCGGATCGGACATCATGCAGGCCTCCATGGAGATAAGGCTCACCGATCCCGAAGCCTCGGATGCCGTCGCGGAGCGTCTGAGGGCCGAGGGCTTCACGGAAGAGAACCTCAACTACCCGCAGCAGACCATAAACCAGCTTAACGAGGTGACGGGTTATTTGATCTGGGCGCTGAGGGCGGCTACGGTGCTCTTCCTCATCGCGAGCGTCCTGCTGATCTCGAACGCCATCCGCATCTCGATCTTCGCGAGGCGCAAGGAGATAGAGGTCATGAAGCTCGTCGGGGCCTCTGACGGCTTCGTGCGCACGCCCTTCGTGCTGGAAGGTTTGGCACAGGGCCTCATCGGGGCGACGCTCGCCGCGATCGTCGTCGTGTGGTTCAACGCCATCTTCGTCGAGTGGGCACGCAACGCCCTACCGTTCGTCCCCGTCTCCTCGACGGCGGTCAACACCCTGGTCGTCCTCCTGGTCCTCGTCGCCGTCGGCGTGCTCATCGGCATGATCGGCAGCTTCCTCTCCGTGCGGAGGTTCTTGAAGGTTTAGGAGCCGTTGATCTACGGGCGCTTTGCTCCGTCAACGGCGGGTTCGAGGGGCGGGATCCCACCCTGCCCTCGCTCCTCGAAGGCAACGTTTGTGCGCGAATAGTTGCGGGGTCGCGGCGGGTGCGCTGGGCAGACCGCCGACTAACCCATACGCTTAAATGGTAGACTCAAGGCATGATTTACCCTGGTCTTCCCCTCCTCCTCTCGTGATCCTGCCGGCCCAGCTGGTGCGTCGCGGCAAGTACTCGGTCGCCGATCCTCTGTTCGTGGAGGAGCGGCGTCCGGTGCTGGTCGCGCGCAAGCTGAGGCGCGGGGCGGAGGCCGGGGACATCGTGCTGGTCAACGTCCGCGAGAAGGGAAGTTCGCTCCGCGGCGAGGTGACGAAGGTGCTCGGTTCGTCCGATGACCCGCGCAACGTCTACGACGCGCTGTTCGCCTCCATAGAGACGTCGCGGGAGTTCTCGCCGAAGGTCGAGGAGGAGGCCGCGTTGGTCTCCCGCAAGGACCCCGGCGAGCGGGAGGACCTGCGGGACCTTCCGACCGTCACCATCGACGGCTCGGACGCCAAGGACTTCGACGATGCGATCTCCATAGAGCGTGTGGCGGACAGTGGGTATCGCGTCTGGGTCCACATCGCGGACGTGACCCACTTCGTGCGGCCGGGGACGAGGCTGGACCGCGAGGCCATGAGGCGCGGCAACTCCGTCTACCTCCCAGGAACCGTCGCCCCGATGCTGCCACGAGCCCTCTCCGAGGACGCTTGCTCCCTGAGGCCGGGCGAGGAGAAGGCGGCGGTAACCGTCGAGATGGAGGTCTCCGCCTCCGGGGAGACGAAGGGCAGCCGGGCGTACCGCAGCCTGATCCAGAGCGACGCGCGCCTGACGTACGGCGGCGTGGATTCGTTTCTGAACGGCGAGGGCGAGGTCATGGAGCCGGAGCTCGTGCGGACCGCTTTCGAGCTCTCGCGCAGGCTCAAGACCCGGGCCGCGGTTCGCGGCAAGCTGGAGCTCGGCGGGCGGGAGCCCGAGTACGAGGTCGACGAGCGGGGGGAGCCCGTGGCATCGAGGGTGCGCCGTTCGACGCCGGCGCGCGAGCTTATCGAGGAGCTCATGATCCTGGCGAACGAGGCCGTCGCCCGGGCGATACGGGGCAGACCGGGCGCGGTCTATCGGCTGCACGAGAGGCCGGACGAGGAGGACATGGAGAAGCTCGCGACCCGGCTCCGGGCGATAGGCGTCTCCGCCGACCCTACGCCCGAGAACCTCGGTACGATCTCGCAGCAGTCCAAGTCCGACGCTGTGAACTACCTGATCCTGCGTTCCCTCCCGCGCGCCTCGTACTCGCCGGCGAGCCTCGGGCACTACGGCCTCGCGCTTGAGAACTACACGCACTTCACGAGCCCGATCCGGCGCTACTCCGACGTGCTGGTACACCGCGCGCTCCTCGGCGAAGAAGCGCCCGAGGACACGACCGCGGCGGCGGGCGAGGTCTCGGAGCGCGAGTGGAGGAGCACGGTCTGCGAGCGAACCGCCGATCAGTACACCCTGATGTGGCTGATGAAGGATCGGGTCGGGGACGACCTGGAGGGGACGGTGGTCAGCACGGCGGCCTTCGGGCTCTTTGTGGAGCTCGAAACGGGGGCCACGGGGCTCGTGCACGTGAGCAAGCTGCCGGGCTGGTGGAGTCTCGACCCGAGCGGCGTCGTCCTCTCGAACGACTCCATCGGCGCCTCGTACAAGGTTGGGGACCGGGTGCTGGTAGAATTGCTGGACGTTTTACCGCTGATGCAGCGGGCGGAGTTGAGGGTGGTGAAGAGGATATGAACGGGAAGCTCTACGCACAAAACAAGAAGGCGATGCACGACTTCAGCATCGAGGAGAGCTACGAGGCCGGGCTCCTCCTCACGGGCCCTGAGGTCAAGTCCATCCGCGAGGGGCGGGCGAACCTCAAGGAGAGCTACGCAAGGGTGAGGGACGGCGAGGTATTTCTTATCGGGGCGCATGTCTCGCCCTACGAGAACGCCGCGCACAGGGAGCAGCTCCCGACGCGCGACCGGAAGCTGTTGCTGCACCGCAAGGAGATAGCGCGCCTCGTCGGCAAGGCCAACGAGGACGGCAAAACCATCGTCCCCCTGAGGCTCTACGACAAGAACGGCAAGCTGAAGCTCCAGATCGCCGTGGCGAGCCGCAAGAAGGAGTACGACAAGCGCCGCGAGATCGCCACGAAGACGGCGAATCGAGAGATACAGCGCGCCATGAAGGAGCGCCTCCGGAGCTAGTGCGGAACTTGGGGATGTTGAGAGAGCCCCGTTCACGCGGTATAATACGGGGCGTAAATGGGGGCGTACCGGCTTCGACGTGAGCGGTCAGCGTCTAGCGAGACGAGCCGAGTTTGCTGGAGACTCGTAAAACGCCGGCAAAAAAGATACACGCCGATAACGAAATGGCTTTGGCTGCCTAACTAATTAGGTAGCCGATCGGACCGGGCAGCCCACGGCTCGGATCTCCGGTCTCATTTAGTGGGCTTACCCTACGGGTCCTGGCCCGGGGCACGTAGGGAACACTCAACGGGCTAGCCTCTCGGCGGTGCCCCGGTCCGTCGAGGCGGGCGAAACTAAACTGGGAGCGATGCTCGTACAATCTCGTGGGCAGCGCGTTCGCGGACGCGGGTTCGAATCCCGCCGCCTCCACTACGAAGGGCCCCGGTCTGATGATCGGGGCCCTTCTCTTGCTCGCCGTTGTACAGGCCCTACTCCATCGTAAGGACGACGCGGTTGCGGAGGCGTCCCTCGTGCATCTCGTTGAGGGTATCGTCGGCAGCCTCCAGGGGACGGGTAGTTATGCGGGGACGGACGCCGTTGTTCGCGGCGAACTCCAGGGCGTCGCGAACGTCCTTGCGGGAGCCCGAGGGGGAGCCCATGAGGTGGCGGCGGGCGCCGATGAGGTCCATTGGGGCGACCTTGATCTCGCCTGCTGCGGCACCGAGTACGGTGAGGGTGCCGTCTGGGGCGAGCCCCGGGAGCGCCGCCGTCATCGGCTCGACGGAGGGGGCGGTGGCGAGGATGACGTTAGCGCCGCCCTCCCAGCCCAGGAGCGCTTCTGAGACCGACCCTTCGCGCGTGTTGATGAACATCTCAGCGCCGAGCTCCTTCGCCTCCGCTTCTTTATCCGCGCTTCCGGAGAGGACGGCGACGCGCGCGCCCATCGCCCGGGCGTACAGGACGCCGAGGTGGCCGAGCCCGCCGAGACCTACGACGGCGACCCTCATCCCCGGCCGGAAGCCCGCGTTTCTGAGGCCGTTGTAGACGGTTAGGCCGGCGCACATGAGGGGTGCTGCTTCCGCGAAGCCGAGGGCGTCGGGGATCGGGGCGACGTAGGCTGCGGGGGCGAGCATGAACTCGGCGTAGCCGCCGTCGACCGTCACGCCGGTCACGTTCGGGGCAACCTGGCAGAGGACCTCGTCGCCGCGGGTGCACTGCTCGCAGTGGCCGCAGGAGGAGTAGAGCCAGGGCATGCCGACCCGGGCGCCCGTCTCGGGCCACTCGACGCCGCTGCCGACCTCCTCGACCACGCCCGCGACCTCGTGGCCCGGCACTACGGGGTACTGGGCAAAGGGGAAGTCGCCCTGCAAGACGTTCAGGTCACTGTGGCAGACGCCGCAGGCGTGTACCCGGATCAGGACCTGACCAGGGCCCGGTACCGGCCTCTCGCGCTCCTCGATCACGACCCCGCCGTTTGGTTCCTTGATCACCGCTGCTCGCATGCAATCTCCTCTTTCGTGAACGTTCGAGACGACGGAACGGATACTATCCGCTATCTCGTCTGCGACAAGTGCGTCCAGTAACAATCGTTGCTTGCAACAGGCTTCATGTTGGAGGGGGGTATCAGTGAGTATAATGCGTCGCCGTGAGCGATCCTCGGCCCATAGGCGTTTTCGATTCAGGCGTGGGCGGCCTGACGGTACTCTCGGAGATCCGGGACAGGCTGCCGTACGAGCATACGATCTACTACGGGGACACCGCGAGGGTGCCGTACGGGGTGCGTGACCTCACGGAGGTCCGCTGGTTCGCGTTCGAGATCATCCACTACCTCATCGACATGGACGTGAAGATGGTAGTGATCGCTTGCAACACGGCCACTGCCGCGGCCCTGAAGTCGGCGCAGCGCTCGTTCGACGTCCCCGTGATCGGGGTGATCGAACCAGGGGCGCGGGCGGCGGCGCTTGAGACCCGCAACCGCCGCGCCGGCGTCCTCGCGACGGAGGCTACGGTGACGAGCGGGGCGTACCGGCGGGCGATCCACGCCTTCGACGCTGGCATAAGCGTCTACGAGCAGTCGTGTCCCGCGTTCGTGCCGCTCATCGAGCGCGGCATCGTGGACGGACCGGAGCTCGAAAGGGTAGCTACGGGCTACCTGTCGCCGCTCAAGGAACGAGGGGTGGACGCAGTGATCCTGGGTTGTACCCACTACCCGCTCATCTCCGCCACGATCAACCGCATCCTCGGCCCGGGGGTACGCCTCATCTCCTCCGCCGGCCAGACCGCGCTGGAGGTCGGCCGAATCCTCTCCCGCCGCGGCTTCCTCCGGAGGCCCGATCACCCCAACGACGAGGGCCGCTCGACCTACATCTGCAGCGCAGACCCTGAGGAGTTCGCCCTCCTCGGCAGCCGCTTCCTCGAAGAAGAGATAGAAGCCGCCGCGCCCGCAGCGGCTCTCTAGGAGGCATACTTCATGCTCTGGTATACTCCTCGGGAGACCTTGGCGGGGCGTGGCGCAGCCTGGTAGCGCACCTGCTTTGGGAGCAGGGGGTCGGAGGTTCGAATCCTCTCGCCCCGACCGCGCGAAGGTCGCATGCGGGTGTAGCTCAAAGGCAGAGCCCCAGCCTTCCAAGCTGGTTATGGGGGTTCGATTCCCCTCACCCGCTCTCCGGCTCCGAAGCATTCGCTCTCGGGGCCAGATCCGGCGCCCGTAGCTCAGCTGGATAGAGCAGCGGACTTCTAATCCGCAGGTCGTAGGTTCGAATCCTACCGGGCGCGCTTACAAAAATTACCGTTTTGCAGGCAAAAATAATCAATGAAAATCAAGCGTGACCTCTGAACGGGGCTTGTTGACGACAACGCGGTGTGGCGATGAGTGTATCCTCATTTGGGGACAACCTTTCGCTGCAGTATGAGGTCACGTACGATAGTGGGGTATCAACTTCTGGTAGGGAATTGTGAAGGGGGAGAGCTCGAGGACGACCCACGGCGCACAAACCGCGGTGGACGCCTGCCGCTACATGGGCGGCCTGATCGTGGGGGCCGTGAACGGGGCGGTCAAGGCAGAACTCCTCTCGGAGCGCTACAGTCCCGCGGGCAGCGATTACTGGGAAGAACACCCGCTGGTCGACGAGGTGGACGAGGTGGCCGTGGGATCGTTCAAGCGCCGCGAACCCCCCGTGATCAGGGGCAGGGGTTACGTGGTCGCCTCACTGGAGGCGGCACTCTGGGCCTTCCACAAAAGCGACTCTTTCCGGGAGGGGTGTTTGTTGGCGGTCAATCTCGGCGAGGACGCGGACACCACGGGGGCCATCTACGGGCAGCTGGCGGGGGTCT
>CADCVI010000051.1 GCA_902806105.1 uncultured Rubrobacteraceae bacterium | reverse complement strand
TGCAGCCCGTGCGAGGCAGCGATGGACCACGTCCAAGGCGCCACGACGCCCCAGGGCGGGCGCCAGAAACGGGGCTCCGCGCCCAGAGAAAGCAGCGTCCTGAGGCCATCTTCGGCCTCGGCCTCGACCTCGCCCGGCGAGAGTTCCGTGTGACGGACGTGCCGCACGCAGTGGAGTTCGACCCTGTGGCCCGCGCGGAGGATGTCCCTCACGAGTTCCTCGTGTTCTAGGGCTAGAGGCGGCATCACGAAGAACGTGGCGCGCGCCCCCGCTCGATCCAGCGCTTCGAGCACCCGCGGCGTCCAGATCGGGTCCGGGCCATCGTCGAAGGTTAGCAAAGCCTCGGATACGTCCGGGCCGCCGGTACTACGGTACAAGTCCTTCGCCCCTCCGCCGAATATTGGTTGCGTCTCTATCCCAACCTCCCACAGCCGACCACGGCAAGTTCGCGCCTTCCCCGCTCATCGCCGGGAGACCCTCGGTACACCCGAACAAGAATAGGTGCTGCGCACGAAAATGAAGTGTCGCGCTTCACTTGCACGCCCAAAAGTGGGCCTTCAGTTGCTGACGCGCCGTCCGCCCCCGCTCCTCGCGAACCGTCCGGGACCTCTCTCAGTGCAAAAGCCCCTGATACCTCGGCAGTCCGTGGGGCGATGCGTTCAACGCGGTCGTGTACACGGTCCATGGAGAAATGGTTGCGGCGTTGGCCGGTCCATACTTCCCCGGTCGCCGCGCAACCCCACGCGCAGAAGTACTCTGAGGAACGGTGGGTGAGCAGTGGGGTACCGGGCGCGAGCAGACGGGCGCCGCAACGTACGGCCGCTAAATCGCCCGAACCTCCGCGTCCGGCAGGCCGGAGGCTGGTTCTCCCGTTGCAGGGGTTCGCTTACGAGTTGTCGCCCTCGCTCGGGCGGGAGGCCGGGTTGGAGCCCTCCCTGCCCTCGGGGGGGCGTCTCAGGGCGATGCCGAGCTCCTTGAGCTGCTCCTCGGTGACGGGGCCGGGGGCGTCCATCATCTCGTCGCGCGCGGCCTGGGTCTTCGGGAAGGCCATGACCTCGCGGATGTTCGGCTCGTCCCTGAGGACCATGATCAGGCGGTCCACCCCCGGCGCTATGCCGCCGTGCGGCGGCGCACCGTAGCGAAACGCCGTGAGCATCGCCCCGAAGCGCCGCATCGCCTCCTCCTCGCTCATGCCGATGACCGAGAAGACCTTACTCTGGATGTCCGGGCGGTGGATCCTGATGCTCCCCGAGGCGAGCTCGGTGCCGTTCGCAACGAGGTCGTAGAGCTGTCCGATCACCTTCAGGGGATCGGAGTCGAGGAGCGGCAGGTCCTCCTCCCTCGGCATGGTGAACATGTGATGCATGGGCTCTATGCGCCCCTCATCCTCGTTCCACTCGAAGAGCGGGAAGTCCGTCACCCAGGCCAGCGCGAGCACTCCCGAATCCGCGAGCCCCAACCGGTCCCGAAGGTGGAGCCTGAGGCGGTTCAGGCTCTCGAAGACTACCGGATCCCCATCCGCGACGAAGAACATGTAATCGCCCTCGACCGCCCCAAGCGCCTCCTTCAAAGCGCCGCCCTCCTCGGGCGAGAAAAACTTGGCGATGGGTCCGGTCAGCCCGTCCGCCCCGACCTTCAGATGCGCGAGCCCCCTGGCCCCGCCCGTCGCGGCCACCCCGGTAAGCTCGTCGATCTCGCGCCTCGACAGGTCGCCCAAGCCGCTCACGGCGAAGCCCCGCACCGAGCCGCCGCGCTCCACCGCGCCGGCGAAGACCTTGAACCCGGAGCCCCGGACGTTCTCGGAGACGTCCCGGATCTCCAGCCCGAAGCGCAGGTCCGGCTTGTCCGTGCCGTAGCGGGACATCGCCTCCGCGTAGGTCATGCGGGGAAACGGCTTCTGGAGCACCTTTTTGTCCGTGTAGCCCTCGACGATCTCGGTGAACAGCCCCTCGACGAGCGCGAGCACCTCGTCCTGCGTCGTGTAGCTCATCTCGATGTCCAGCTGCGTGTGCTCGGGCTGGCGGTCGCCGCGCTGGTCCTCGTCCCGGAGGGCCCGCGCGATCTGGAAGTACCTCTCGAACCCCGCGACCATGAGGAGCTGCTTGAACTGCTGCGGCGACTGCGGCAGGGCGTAGAACTGTCCCGGGTAGAGCCGCGCCGGTACGAGGTAGTCCCGTGCCCCCTCCGGCGACGAGGCGGTCAGCAGCGGCGTCTCTACCTCGACGAAATCTCGCTCGGCGAGGTAGCCCCTCATGTGCTTCACCACGCGGTCGCGGAAGACGATGTTCTCCTGCATCCTCTTGCGCCGCAGGTCGAGGTAGCGGTACTTGAGCCGCAGGATCTCATCGACCTGCCTCTCCCGGTCGATCTCGAACGGCGGCGTCTCCGAGCGGTTGAGGACGCGCAACCCCGTGGCCGAGACCTCGATCTCCCCGGTCGGAAGCTCCGGGTTCTCGTTCCCCTCGGGCCTCCGAGCGACCTCCCCCTCGATGGAGACGCTCCACTCGGGCCGCAGCTCCTCTGCCTTCCCGAAAAGCTCGGCCTCCTCGGGGCGGAACGCGACCTGCGTGACCCCCCAGCGGTCCCTGATGTCTATAAAGATCAGGCCTCCGTGGTCCCGGCGCCTGTTTACCCATCCTGCAAGCTTCACGCGCTCGCCCACGTCGCCGGCCCGCAGCGCCCCCGCCGTGTGAGTCCTGTAGGGGTTGTTCTCGAAGCTCGTGGTGCCAGGTTCTTCCGGATGCAAGAGTGTCCTTCCGCCGTCGGTCAGGGGTCTGGGCAAGTATAGGTTAGACCCCCTGGAGGGCCAAGCGGCCCGAGAGCGCCGGATACTCCCGTCCGATGCGCTAGACAGGGCCGTTGCACCCCTTTCACGACTGTGTTAGGTTGCGCCAGGTTTCGCCCGGAGAAGGGCTTTTGGGAAGCCAGCCCTCAGGCGGGCCCTTAGAACGGGGGAGTGAAATTCTAGAACGCCTTTTCGATGTGTCCCTCCGGGGCCGCGTCTCTCTTCTCTCGTGCTCCCTGATTGCCTTTATCCTGCTCGCGGGCTGCGGGGGGGGAGACGAGGAGGCGACCGTAGTACCCCCCCCAGGCGGCACGACGGCCGCTCCGGCGGCGGGTGCTCCGGGCGCCAACGCGGCGGGGGGGGCGACCGTCGAGGGGAGCGCGCAGGCCGAATCGCTCGTGGACCAGCCGTTCACGCTCAACGTGGATCAGCCCGTACCGCCGGACTTCCGGGCCGCGTACCAGCGCAAGGCCCTGATCGTGGTCGAGTTCTTCAAGGAGGGGGAGGACCCCCTGTATCCGCAGGGGCTGGAGGTGGACGATTTCGTCAACAGCGACCTGTCGGACCTCCAGTCCGAGTACCCGGAGGTCGAGTTCTTCACGTACAGCATCACGGACCCCGGCGAGGCCGAGACCAGCGAGGAGCTCGAACAGGGCCAGTACGGCACCCTCGCCGCCCAGCTCGACGTCGGTTTCACGCCCTTCGTCGCCATGATGGCGCCGAGCGGGGAGCAGTACGCGATCACGAACCTCTACCAGGGCTACGTCGAGCGCGGCGTCCTCGACCAGGCCCTCTTCGACCTGACGAGCATCGAGGTCGCGAGCAACACGAGCGACACGGACATCGAACTCGAGGCGGTCGAGCTTACGGAGAGCGGCGGCGGCATCGAGTACTTTACGGTGACCAACAGGGGCGACGACAGGGTCAACCTCGAAGGCTTCAGCGTGCGCGTCGTCGACCCCGACACGGGCGACGTCACGAGCGATTCGCCCGGCGTCGAGGTAAACGAGAGGACGCGCGTCGGCTCCACGAAGAGCGCCTCCATAGGACGGGTTCCAGACGCCGTCGACGCCGACGGGCGACAGGTGAAGGGGACCTTCGAGGGCGGGGAAGACCTTCAGCTCCAGCCCGGTTCCACCGTCGCCCTCCTGGACGGCGGCGGGGCCGTCGTCGACACCGTCGCCGTCTAGAAACCACCCGTCCCGCGCTAGCCGCCGCGCCCGTCCACGCCCCGATCCATGCGTTATAACTGTGCCCATGAACGACGGTTCCGTGTACCTGGACCACGCAGCAACCACCCCCCTCGACAGGAGGGTCCTTGAAGCCATGCTCCCGTCTCTGCGGGGTACGACGGCTTACGGCAACCCTTCCTCGCTCCACGGGCCGGGTTCTGCTGCTCGCGAGGCGGTCGAGGCGGCGCGGGCGTCCGTAGCCGCGCTCGTCGGGGCGGGTCCCGGTGAGATCTTCTTTACCTCCGGCGGCACCGAGGGGGACAACCTCGCCGTCCTGGGCCTCGCCGCCGCGAGCCCCGGGAAGAGCCATGTAGTCGTCTCCGAGGTCGAGCACGCCGCCGTCCGGGGCGCCGCCGTTCACCTGGAGTCGCGGGGCTACGAGGTCACCCGCCTCGGCGTGGACCGGGATGGACGGGTTTCGCCCGAGCACCTGGCTTCTGCCCTGCGCCCGGACACCGCCCTGGCCGCCGTCATGTGGGCGAACAACGAGGTCGGGACCGTGCAGCCCGTCGCGGAGCTTGCGGAGGTTTGTAGGGAGAGCGGGGTGCCCTTTCACGCCGACGCCGTGCAGGCGGCCGGGAGGCTCCCCATAGACGTCTCGCGCGTCCCGGTCTCCACGCTCGCCGTCTCCTCTCACAAGCTGTACGGGCCACAGGGGGTGGGGGCGCTCTACGTTCGCGGGGGCACGGAGATCTCGCCGCTCCAGTTCGGCGGCGGGCAGGAGGGCGGCATCAGGAGCGGCACCGAGAACGTCGCCGGGATCCTGGGCTTCGGCACCGCCTCGCGCCTCGCTCTCGAGGAGTTGGAGGCGCGGGCGCGGCACGAGGTCGAGCTGCGGGAGCTGCTCGTCTCCGGCGCCCTCGCGCTCCCGGGGGTACGTCTGAACGGTCACCGTTCCGAGCGACTCTCCAACAACGTCCACCTCTCCGTCGACGGGGTCGAGGCGGAGAGCCTCGTCCTTTTTCTGGATGCGATGGGCTACGCCGTCGGGAGCGGCTCGGCGTGCGCGTCGAGCACGGCGGCTCATAAAGCGTCGCCCGTCCTGCTCGCGATGGGCCGCACGGAGAACGAGGCGTTCTCCGCCGTCAGGATCACCGTCGGCAAGGATACTTCGCGCGGTGAGATCCAGGGCTTCCTCGAAGCCTTCTCCACGGCGGTCTCGCGGCTGCGCGAGCTCTCGCCCCTGTACACACCCACAAGCTGAAAGCTGAAGGTCGATGGCTGATCGCTACAACCCGCAGGTAATAGACCACCTCGTCCGGCCCCGGAACGTCGGCGACCTCGAAGGGGCGAGCGGCACCGGCGAGTCCGGCGACGCCTCCTGCGGCGACGTCGCCCGCTTTACCGTGCGCATCCGCGAGAACAACCTAGAAGAAGTCGGCTACAAGGTCTACGGCTGCGCCGCGTGCATCGCGGCGGGCTCCGCCCTCTCGGAACTCGTCGCGGGCGTGGGCCTCCTCGACGCCGCCCGAGTCTCCCGGAGCGACCTGGAAGGGGTGTTGGGCGGCCCGCTCCCGTCCGGCAAGGAGCACGCCCTGACGCTCGTCCTCGACGCGCTGCACAAGGCTATAGAGGACCACTGGAACAGCCAGGCGGGCGAGATGCTCGTCGAGGGCTATGGCGGCCCGGGAGCCCGCAAGAGCGGCCAGAAGACCGTCGTCGTGGCGACGAGCGGCGGGGTCGACTCCGCGGTGACCGCCCTCCTGATGAAGGAGGCCGGCTACAACGTGGCCTGCGTGACGTTCCGGCTGCACGACGGCGAGCGGGGGAGCCGCTCGTGCTGCTCGCCGGACACGGTCCTGTTCGCCAGAGACACGGCGCATCGCATGGGCCTGCCGCACTTCACCCTGAACCTCAAGGAGCTCTTCGACCGGCGCGTGATGAAGGACTTCGTCGGCTCGTATGCCGAGGGGAGCACCCCGAACCCGTGCGTCTCCTGCAACGCGCACGTCAAGTTCCACGCGGCGTCGTTCCTCGCCGACAAGCTCGGCTTCGAGAGCGTGGCGACGGGGCACTACGCCCGCGTCGTCGAGGAGCCGGACGGGGTCACGATGGCGCGGCCCGTGGACGAGGCGAAGGACCAGACGTACGTCCTGTGGCCCGTCCCGAAGGAGCTTCTGGCGCGCACCGTCTTCCCGCTCGGCGGGCACCGCAAGGAGGAGGTCCGCAGGATCGCCGAGGACAGGGGACTCGCGGTCGCCTACACGCCCGAGAGCCAGGACATCTGCTTTATCCCGGACGGCGACTACCGGGGCTTCGTGCGCCGGTCGGTGGCGGCCGAGCCCGGTGAGATCGTGGATCGCGACGGGCGCGCCCTCGGGCGGCACGCGGGCGTGGTGGACTTCACCGTCGGCCAGCGCCGCGGCATCGGCGTCTCCGCCCCGGTCCCGCTGTACGTCACCGAGGTCCGCCCGAAGACGGGCCAGATCGTCGTCGGCAAAAAGGCGGATCTGGAGACGAGGGAGGTCCGCGTCGGCGGGATAAACTGGTTCCTCTCCCCCGAGAGGGCCGTCTCCGTCCAGATCCGCTACAACGGCGCCCCGGTCGCGTGCGAGGTAGAGCAGCTCGACGACGGCGGGGTGCTCGCGCGGCTCGGGGATCCCGTCTTCGGGGTAGCTCCCGGCCAGTCCGCCGTGTTCTACGACGGCGACAAGGTAGTCGGGGGCGGCGTGGTGCGGCGTAATTCGTAGGGCAAGAAGACGAAGCCGGGATGCGCCGGTGTAGAGGCGGGGGCGACGAGTATAATGGCGACTGGCGAAAAGAAGACTTTCCGGAGGTGTTGTACGGCGTGGACGCGTTTGTAGACCTGATGAAGGGGCTGCTCTTCGGTGGGCTCGCCGTCGCCTTCTTCGTCCTCGCGTGGATGTTTCTGCGGCTAGCCCGGATCTTCTCGACCACCGAGAGGACGATCAAGGAGGTCTCCGAGCAGGTGGTCCCGCTCCTCGGCAAGACCCATACCACCGTCGACAACATCAACAGCCAGCTCTACCAGCTCGACAACGCCGTCGGCGACGTTGCCGACATAACCGGCGAGCTCGACCAGACAACCACTGTCATTACCCGTGGCGTCCGTGGGGGCGTCATAAACCTCTCCTCCGCGACCGCCGGCCTCTCGAAGGGCATCAGCGCTTTCTTCGGGGCATCGGGCAAGGGACAGTCGACGGGTAACTCGAAGCCGCCCGAGGACGGGCGACACATGAGGGAGGACTAGGCCGTGCCGGGGTGGGGTAAGCTCGTCGCCGGGGCCATCATCGGGGCGGTAGGGGCGATCTACGCCACGAACGAGGAGGTCCGCAAGGGGTTGCCAGGGGCCGCCCGCGACCTGCCGGAGACCGTCCGGCGGCGCTTCCAGGCGGCGAGCGCGGCCGCTCGCGAGGCTTCGGCGCACCGGCGCGAGGAGATCCTGCGGGAGCTCGAAGCACACGGCGGCGACCATTCGGGACGTCGCTCCCTCGGGCCTTCCGCGAGCGCGGCGCCCGGGCTGCCCGCCGCCGAAGGACCGAGGACGGAGGTCTCTACCCCGCCCGGGGGGGCACGGCGTGAGGAGCTCGGGGGTACGGAGCCCGGCGCGCCGGTCGAAGACTAACGAACCAACCAGGAGGATGAGGGCTTGATCGACGCTGCCGACTACACCTATCTGACGCTACCGCCGGGAGAAGCCGTGCGTTCCTGTATCGGCCTCGTGGTCGCCGGCATGGCGGCGCGCGGCAAGATCGGGGTTGGTGGCCTCGAGGAGGCCGTCGAGCTTCTGGAGAGCCGTCACTCCAGCGAGCATCCGACGCGCTACCGTTTCTCGCTCGTGGAAGATCGTCTGCTCGGGGAGGTTGAGGAGCAGCGCAAGCCTGCCGGCGTCGCCGGGGGCGCCGGGGATGACGGGTCCGGATGGCGAACCGTGGTAGAGCTGGTTTCGTGACGACCGGGAGGCGCTACAGGCGTCCTGATAAGGCGCGTACCCGCCGGCTGCTCATCCGCTACCACAAGCATGGGGACCAGAGGGCGCGCGAGCTCGCCATTCAGGAGCAGCTCCCGCTCGTCGAGTTTCTGGCCAGAAAGTTCGCGGGGCGCGGCGAGCCGGTCGAGGACCTCGTGCAGGTAGCTTCGGTCGGCCTCATAAAAGCCGTAGATCGCTTCGACGTGGACCGGAACATCGAGTTCTCGACCTACGCCACGCCGAACATCCTCGGGGAGATCAAGCGTTACTTCCGGGACAAGGGATGGGCCATGCGCGTACCGCGCGGCCTCCAGGAGCTTCGCCAGTCGGCGAAGGAGGCCATCCGGGACGGCACCGTGAAGACCGGACGCTCCCCGACGATCGAGGAGCTCGCCGACAGGCTCGACTCCGACGTCGAGAGCGTCGCCGAGGCGCTCACGCTCGGGCGCGCCTACAACACCGCGAGCCTCGACGCGCCCGTCAGCCAGGACGACTCCGACGGAGACACGATCATGGACCTGCAGGCCGACGAGAACTCGCCCATAGAAGGGCTCGAAGACAAGATCCTGCTCGCGAGGGCTATCGATACCTTGAAGGAGCAGCAGCAGCGTATCCTGAAGCTCCGCTTCAACGAGGGGAAGACGCAGACCGAGATCGCCGAGACGATAGGCGTCAGCCAGATGCACGTCTCCCGCCTCCTCCGGCGCGCCCTCGACGACCTGCGCCGCCAGCTCGAAGACCTGAGCGGAGACGATGCCGACGGACAGGCGGGCGAGAGGTCCGACGGGGCGAGAGCACGCGCCGGAAGTTGAAGGAGGATGTCCCGTTCGCCGGGCCGGGACGAGTCGAGATAAGACCGCGCGTATAACGTAGAATCAGGCTCATGCAGAGTCATGAGATCCGAAACCGTTACCTGGAGTTCTTCCGAGAGCGGGGCCACCGCTTCTTCCCGAGTTCCTCGCTGGTCCCGCACAACGACCCGACGGTCCTCCTCACCACCGCCGGAATGCAGCAGTTCATTACTTACTTCACCGGGCAGGAGAAGCCGCCGAGCTCCCGCGCCACGAGCGTCCAGAAGTGCTTTCGCACCCCGGACCTCGAGGACGTCGGAGACTCGACGCACCTGACCTTCTTCGAGATGCTCGGCAACTTCTCCTTCGGCGACTACTTCAAGGGAGAAGCAATCGAGTACGCCTGGGCGTTCCTCACGGAGGAGCTCGGCCTGTCGCCGGAGAAGCTCTGGATCACGATCTTCCAGGGCGACGAGGATGCCCCCGAGGACCTCGAAGCGAAGGAACACTGGATGCGCGTCGGCGTTCCGGAGGACCGCATCTTCGGCCTCCCCAAGAGCGAGAACTGGTGGGGGCCGCCGGGCGAATCCGGCCCGTGCGGGCCATGCTCGGAGGTCTACTTCGATTACGGCGAGGACCTCGCCAAGGGCGACCCTTCCGAGGACCCGAAGTACGGCCCCGGCGGGGAAGAGGGCGACCCGCGATTCATCGAGATCTGGAACCTCGTCTTCAACCAGTACGAGCAGTCCCGGAGTGGCACCCTCACCCCGCTCTCGAAGACCGGCATAGACACGGGCATGGGCCTCGAAAGGACAGCCGCCGTCGTGCAGGGCGTGCGCTCCGTCTACGAGACCGACCTGTACGCCCCGATCTTCGAGAAGGTCCGCGGGTACACCGAGGCACGTTTCGGCGAGTCCGAGGAGACGGATCGTGCGCTCTACATCCTCGCCGACCACTCCCGGGGCATGGCCTTCCTTATTGCGGATGGCGTGCGACCCGGTAACCAGCGCCGCGAGTACGTGTTGCGCCGGATCATACGACGCGCGGCGTTGCAGGCTTACGGGCGCCTCGGGATGGGACCGGAGGCGCTCGCCGGTCTCGCCGAGGTCGTCGTGGATTACATGGGCGATTTCTACGAGGAACTGAAGAAGGCCCGGGAGGACATCCGCCGGGTCGTCACGGCGGAGGCCGGGCGGTTCGTGGAGATCTACGACTCCGGCATGGGTCTCCTCGAGGACGAGCTCTCCCGCTTCGAGGGGGGGAACTTCCCGGGGAGCGTGGCCTTCAGGCTGCACGACACGTACGGGTTCCCCGTCGAGGTCACGCGCGAGGTGCTCGCGGATCGCGGCATATCGCTCGACGAGGCGGGTTTCGAGAAGGCGATGACGGACCAGCAGGACCGGGCGCGCGGCGCGCTCCAGGGGCACGAGAGGCTCGTGGCGGCGTTCCGGGACCAGGAGATCAGAAGCCGGTTCGTCGGCTACGAGCGCGAGCAGGTAGAGACGATCGTTCTCGCCGTGGAGGAGGCGCCGGGAAGCGGGGGCGAGCTGTACGTCGTGCTGGCCGAGAACCCGTTCTACGCGACCGGCGGCGGTCAGGTCGCGGACGAGGGTTGGATCTCCTTCGAGAACGGCCAGCTCGAAGTCTTCGACGTCGTCCCGGCCGGGGACTACCAGGTGCTTCGCGCCCGTCCGGGTGAGGACGGCGAGGCCGTCGAGGTAAAGCCTGGCGACAGGGTGACCGCCTCCATCAACCGGGTGAGGCGCCAGCAGATCGAGGCGAACCACTCGGCGACGCACGTTCTGCACTGGGCGCTCAGGGCGGTCCTGGGCAAGGAGGTTGTGCAGGCCGGCAGCTACGTAGGGCCCGACAGGCTCCGTTTCGACTACCGCTACACGGGCAAGGTCGGCGAGGACGAGCTTCGGCGGGTGCAGGAGCTGTGCCTCCTCAAGATCACCGAGAACCAGCCCGTCCGGTACTACACGACGACGATCGAGGAGGCCCGCAACCTCGGGGCGATGATGCTTTTCGGGGAGAAGTACGGCGACCTCGTGCGCGTGGTCGAGATCGACGGTTTCTCGCGCGAGCTGTGCGGCGGAACCCACGTGCGAGGGACGGCCGAGGTCGGGGCCCTCAAAATCGTCTCGAACAGGAAGCACGGCGCCGACCTCTACCGCATAGAGGTCATCACGGGCCGGGAGGCGCTCTACTACCTTATCGGGGCCGCCGAGAAGGCCGAGGAGCTCGCGGATTCCCTGCGCGTCGAGATCGAGGAGGTGCCCGCCGCCGTCGAGGGCCTGAGACGCGAGGCGCGCGAGGCGCGCGAGGTCCAGAAGGCCCAGGCCCTGAGCAAGGGGCTGGAGGGGGTCGGTGCTCTCGTCGAAAGCGCCGAGCAGGTCGACGGGGCGAAGGTAGTCACCGGGCAGGTCGTCGCGGCCGACGTCAAGGGGCTCCGGCAGATCTCCGACGACGTCAAAAACAGGCTTTCGGGACCCTCGGCGGTAATACTTGCCGCCGCCCTGGACGGCAAGGCAGTTCTCGTAGCGAACCTTCACCCCGAGGTCTCCAGGATGGTAAAGGCCGGGGAGATCGTCCGGGAGGCGGCCAGCGTCCTCGGGGGCGGCGGAGGCGGCGGTCCCACGATGGCGCAGGCCGGGGGCGGAGAGGTGTCGGCCATCCCGGATGCCCTGAGCAGAGCGCGGGACGTCATAGGGCAGAAGCTGGCGGGGCAGTCAGGGGAGTCGTAGTCTGGAGCCTTCAACTACCAGCGGGCGGGTGGCCGCCCTCGACGTGGGCGAGGCCTACACGGGGGTCGCGCTCTCCGACCCCGGGGCGACGCTCGCCCGGCCGCTCGAAGCCGTCCCGGCCGCTCGGCTCGACGAGTACCTTCGCGACCTGTTCGCCGCCGATGCCGTCGCCGAGGTAGTCGTAGGCGTGCCCGTTACCCTCGGCGGCGAGGTCGGGTTTCAGGCCCGGCGCGTCCTGGAGAGGGTAGAGGCCCTCGAAGCATCCTTCCCGGGGGTGCGGTTCGTGCGGTGGGACGAGCGCTTCACCACGCGGGTAGCGCGGGTCGGGATGGCGGGGCCGAGGCGGGGCGGACGCAAGCACAAGCGCGGCGGTAAGGAGCGGGTCGACCACCTCGCGGCTGCTGCCATGTTGCAGGAGTACCTGGACCGGAGGGACGCTCTTGCGCCGTCGCGGTAGGGGGAACAGACGCGGCCGCGAGGAGGGCGAGCCGAGCGCCAGGTTGTCCGGACGGCGTCCGCGGCCGAAGAAGCGCCGCAGGCGCAAGGGGCCTTCTCCCCTCGCGCGCCTGGTCATGGTGCTTCTCCTCGTCGGGGTCATAGGCGGGATCGCGCTGCTCGTCATTGGGGCGCTTCGCGGCGGGGAGGAGGAGCCCGTCACCATCACCGTGGAGGAGGGTGACACCCTCTCCAGCGTCGCCAACAAGCTGGACGAGGCCGGTGTGATCGGGAGCAGCACCCTCTTCGAGTTGCAGGCGCGCGTACGGGGCGGGGCGACGCAGCTCAAGCCCGGTCAATACGAGCTGATGCCCGGGGAGAGCGGGGAGGAGATCCTCGCCACCCTCTCGTCCGAGGAGGAGGACGTATCGACGTTCGCCGTCACGCTGCCCGAGGGCCTGACGCTTTCGCAGGTCGCGCGGACGGTCGAGCGCGAGGGCGGCATCCCGGCCGCCGAGTTCGAGGAGGCTGCGGGACGGACCGATTACGGTTACGCCTTCCTCGACGACCCCGCCGTAAAGAGCACGGAGGGGTTCCTTTTCCCCAAGAGCTACGAGTTCGAGAAGGGGACCGGGGCCGCAGGAATGGTAGATCGGTTCCTGGAGCAGTACCTCATAGAGACCGAAGGGCTCGATTTCGCTGCAGCGGAGGAGCGGTTCAACCTCACCGAGTACCAGCTTGTCACCGTGGCGTCGCTCGTCGAGAAGGAATCCGCCAACGCCGAGGAGCGGCCCAAGATCGCCTCCGTCATCTACAACCGCATACGCGCCGGTATGCCGTTGCAGATCGACGCGACGGTGCAGTACGCTCTCGGCGAGCCGAAGGAGAACCTCTCGCTCGCCGACCTCGAGGTCGAGAGCCCCTACAACACCTACACGAACCCCGGCCTGCCGCCCGGTCCCATAGCGAGCCCGAGCAGGGAGTCGCTGGTGGCCGCCCTCGAACCCTCCGAGACGGACTACCTCTACTACGTGCTGGAGGCCGATGGCCAGCAGCACTTCTTCACGAACGATTACGACGAGTTCCTGGCGGCCAAGAGCGAGGCCGGGCGCTGATCCCCGGGAAGATTTTCCGCCCTCCGGCGTCTCGGCCTCACGTTTGCGTGCTAAAGGTTTCGCGATGAGGTGCCGATAACCGGGTGGTGCCCCACCCTTACTCGGGTGGGAGCCGTGAGTTTATTTGGACCAAGAAGAGAAACGGGGCTGTGGAGCGTGACCAGAGATCCCGTGGCAAGCAATCCAGGCTTGCGGCATCCGTCGGCGCGAGTAGCGGCTCACGGGCATGCCGGGGAAGTCCTTCCGGTCGGGTCTCGTAGCAGTGGGCGCCGGGATCGGAAGCCTGGGATCGGGTGCGGGCCCGAAGTGGGGGTAACGAGCGATGCATTCCTTTAGCAGCGGTAGCACGGGGAAGGGCGACGGTGCCTTCAAGGAGAAGAAGATCGGGGAGATCCTCGTCGCTCAGGGCAAGACCACCGAGGAGCAGATAGACGAGGCCCTCGCGATACAGAAGGGCGACCCGAGGCCCATCGGCAAGATCCTCGTCTCCCTCGGCTACATTAGCGAGGAAGATCTCGCCCAGGCGCTGGGCATGCGGCTGAACGTGGAGTACGTCGCGCTCTTCGAGGACGAGGTCGATCCGGAGGTTCTCGGGATCATCGAGGAGAACGTCCTTCTCCAGCACAGGGCCGTGCCGTTGAGGATCGAGGATGGGCGGCTGATCGTCGCGATGGCCGACCCGAACGACGTCTACGCCAGGAGCGACCTGACGATAAGCGCCGGGTATCCGGTCACCACGGTCGTCGCCGCCGAGGACGCGATCCGGCGGCTCCACGAGCAGTTTCTCGGGAACGGGGTCGTAGTGGAGGGCGCCCTGGCCGAGCTCGCCGATGCCGTCCAGACTTACCGTGCGACGGAGGAGCCGGACGACGCCGGGGTGGCCGGCAAGGCCCGGAGGGTCGAGCCCGGGGCGCAGACCGAAGCGGACCCCGGCGAGCCCCCCCCCGAGACCAACGGCGGGCGCAGAGAGCCCGCGCGGAGCCACGTCGGACGAAAGCACTCCCGGGGCGCGACCAAGATAGGCGAGATCCTCATCTCGCAGGGCAAGCTGACGCATGCTCAACTCGATCAGGCGCTGGAGCTACAAAAGAACGACCCGAGGGACCTCGGCAAGATCCTCGTCTCTCTCGGGTTCATCATGCCCACGGACCTCGGAAGGGCGCTGGCCGAGCGCCTGAAGCTGGACTTCGTCGTGATCGCGGACCTCTCCGAGGACGAGGTCGACCCCGATGTTATCGACCTCGTGAGCGAGGAGGCCCTCCGCAGGTACAGGGCGCTGCCGTTGAGGATCGAGAACGGGCGCCTCCTGATGGCGATGGCCGATCCGAACGACATCTTCGCCCTCGAAGACCTCAGGATCATCGCGAAGCACCCGATCACCCCGCTGGTGGCGACTGAGGAGGATCTGAACGGCGCCTTCGCCGCCCTCTTCGGTGACGAGGAGCTTTATCCCGAGCCCGATGAGCCCGAGGAGGAGGGCACCCTGGTAGAGACCTTGCCCCCGGCCGAGGAGCCCCCGGACGGCGACGCGAGCGGCTTCGTGGTCGGAACCGATGGCACGGCAGAATCTCCCTCCGGGGGCATACTGCCTGGCGGATCGGCGGACGTGAGACCCGGATCGTCCCTGGAGCGCGTCGGGGACGCGCGGGACCGGAAGGTCGCTATCGGGGGCGGCAGGATCGGGGATATTCTGCTCTCGATGCACAGGGTCACCGAGGAGCAGCTCGAAGAGGCCCTCGCCTTGCAGGCGGACGACCCGCGCGAGGTCGGCAAGATCCTGATCTCCCTCGGTTACATCCAGAAGACCGATCTGGCG
>CADCVI010000050.1 GCA_902806105.1 uncultured Rubrobacteraceae bacterium | reverse complement strand
GGTGTAGAAGCCGACGAACGGCACCGGGGCGCGCCACAGATGCCTTATTACCCCGAGCGTGGCATTGCGTCTGCCTCCGACCTCACCGATCGTCTCCGCGAGGCGCGTGTTCGACAGCTTCATGTGCCGGGGCTCCCACGGGTGCGGTTCGCCGACGCTCCGAAGCCTGCGCCTACGCTTGGTTATGCGCTTGATCTCCTCCATGACACGGGCATTTTAGCACCACCCGTGCGCCGCAAAAGGCGACGCGCGCACAATTGGAGTGCTCCCCCTCACGACGACGAGAACCGGGCAGGTTAAGGCCGCGCCGCCAGCCCACGTCCGAGCAGCAAGTGCGTCAGGGGAACGCAACCCCCCATGGAGCCGCGTTGGGGCAAGCAGAAAGGGGGCGGGTCCGAAGACCCGCCCCCCTTAGGGGTTCCGCTGTGACCCTTGGCTAGTCGCGGCTCACCAGGAGCAGGTAGACGAGCGTCAGGAGCGAGGTGAGGGCCGCTGCGATGTACGTGAATGCCGCCGCCGTCAGGACCCGCCTCGTGCCGCCTGCCTCGTTGTGCGACAGGATGCCGTAGCGGGTCAGGAGGCCGTAGGCCCGGGTGGAGGCGTTGATCTCCACGGGCAGCGTGACCACGTGGAAGGCGAAGACCGCTATAAAGAGGACCGCCGCGATCTGGATCAGGGTCGTGCCCAGCCCGCCCTGGCCGCCGAGGCCGCCCATTATGAAGCCGCCGAAGAGCAGCGGCATGAAGAGCTGGTTGCTGAAGTTCACGATCGGGAACAGCCCCGCCCGCAGCTTCATCGGCGTGTAGCCCGTGGCATCCTGGATGGCGTGCCCGGCCTCATGCGCCGCCACGCTGACGGCCGCGATGGAGTTGTGCGCGAAGTTGCCCTCCGAGAGCCTGATGACCTTGCTGCCAGGGTCGTAGTGGTCCGTGAGCTGCCCGGCCACCGGCTCGACGCGCACGTTCGAGAGACCGTTGCGGTCGAGGATGGTCCGGGCGACCTGAGCCCCGGTCATCCCGCTGTAACTCTTCTGCTTCGAGTACTTCGAGTATGAGCTCTTGACCCAGACACCGGCCAGCGCCGAGACCACCAGTCCGATGCCCATTACCAGGTAAAAACCGAGCATTCGCTCCTCCTTGGAGAGACTTTCTGTTGATACATATTCTACTACAGCGCCACGAAAACTCGTCCTGTTTCGCGATCCGTAAGCACCGGAACGCGAATTGCATCACGATGCGAAACCCTCTTACCTCCTCAGGGACATGAGGATGCGCAGGACGTAGTAGAAGAGCAGCGCGACGGCGGCGAAGAGCGAGAGGGAAGCCGCCACGTACTGGTCGGTCCGGTAGTAGTGGAGCACGTTCGAGGTGCTGTAGAGGATGGATGCGGCGGCGAGAGCGACCATCGCTACCGAGAAGATCACGCCGAGGCTGAAGCCAAAGAGCAGGCTCGCCACTATGAGCCCCAGGGCCACGAGGGAGCCGACCACGATGGCGCCGCGCAGGAACGAGAAGTCCGCCCCGGTCGTGAAGACGACCGCCGTGAGCCCGAGGAACAGCGCCCCCGTCACGATGCCCGCCGTTGGGATCAAGCTCGGGTCGTTCGTGTAGTAGAGCGCCACGTACAGCAGCGGCACGAAGATTAGCGCCTGTAGGGCTACGTAGATCCCGAGCCCCACGTACTGGAGGCCGCGCGAGGCCTCGGAGCGCGCCCAGCGGTCCGCTATCCACGAAGCTCCTATAAACAGCGCGAGCGTGAGCAGCCAACTCTGGGTCAGAAGGCCCGCGAGCGTGTCCCTGATCGCGGGCGTGCTGAAGATCGCTACCTCCAGCAGCACGAAGGCGAGGATGGCTCCTGCGAGGTGAGCGTATGTCTTGCGGATAAACCCGGCGCGCTCGTCGGGCAGGGCGTAAGCCGCGGCGGTTGGCCGCGAGCCGTACGAGGTGTTCAGCGCCATGGGGCAACCTCTCTTATCGTGTAGATCGACAGGGAGATTGTACGACGGCACGAAAAAGGGGCGGGTAAAAGAACCCGCCCCGCTCGTTGCTACGTTCTACTTATCCTACGTCTGGGACGAGGCCTGCTTCTGGAGGTCTTCGACGACGCTCGGGTCGGCCAGGGTCGTGACGTCGCCGACGTCCTGGTCGCCCTCGGCGATCTTCTTGAGGATGCGACGCATGATCTTGCCGCTGCGCGTCTTGGGCAGGTCGTCGACGGCCACTACCTGGTCCGGCCTGGACGTCGGCCCTATCTCCGTTCGGACGTGGTCGCGGAGCTCCTTCATCAGCTCGTCGCTGGTCTCGTGGTCGCCCTCCAGGATGACGTACGCCCAGATGGCCTGGCCCTTGTCCTCGTCGGGCTTGCCGACGACAGCGGCCTCGGCTACAGCCTTGTGGCTCACCAGGGCGCTCTCGACCTCCGCGCTGGAAACGCGGTGGCCGGAGACGTTCATCACGTCGTCGACGCGGCCGGTGATGGTGTAGTAGCCCTCCTCGTCGCGCTTGGCGCCGTCCCCGACAAAGTAGATCTCGGGTCCGAACCTGTCGAAGTAGGTCTCGCGGTAGCGCTCCGGGTCCTTGTAGAGCGTCCTGAGAATGCCGGGCCAGGGGCGCTTTATGACGAGGTTGCCGGAGCCCGCACCCTCTACCTCGTTGCCCTCCTCGTCGAAGAGGCCGGGGAAGATGCCGGGGAACGGGAAGGTCGCGCTTCCGGGCTTGGCCGTGGTGAGGGCGGGGAGCGGGGTGATCATGATGCCGCCCGTCTCCGTCTGCCACCACGTGTCAACGATCGGGCAGCGCCCGCCGCCGATGTTCTCGTGGTACCAGACCCACGCCTTCGGGTTGATCGGCTCGCCGACGCTCCCGAGAATGCGCAAGCTAGAGAGGTCGTGCTTCTCGATGGGGCCGGTCCCGGTCTTCATGAACGAGCGGATCGCGGTCGGAGCCGTGTACAGGATCGTGACCTTGTGCTTCTCGATGACGTCGAACCAGCGGTCGTTCTCGGGGTAGGCCGGCGTCCCCTCGAACATGACGGTCGTGGCGCCGTTGGCGAGCGGCCCGTAGACGAGGTAGGAGTGCCCGGTGACCCAGCCGACGTCCGCCGTGCACCAGTGGATGTCGTCGTCCTGTAGGTCGAAGACCATCTTCGTCGTCGCCTTGACGTGCGTGAGGTAGCCGCCGGTGGTGTGAACGATCCCCTTGGGCTTACCGGTCGAGCCGGAGGAGTAGAGGATGAAGAGCATGTCCTCGGAGTCGATCTCCTCGGCCGGACACTCGTCGCTCGCCTGCCCGACTACGTCGTCCCACCAGTGGTCGCGGCCCTCGCTCATCGGGGCCTCGCCGCCGCCGCGCTTGACGACCACGACGTTCTCGACGCTCGGGGAGTCTTCCAGCGCCTTGTCCGCGTTCTCCTTGAGCGGGTTGGCCTTGCCGCCGCGCGGCGACTGGTCGGCGGTGACGAGCACCTTGGCCTCGCCGTCGTTGAGCCGGTCGCGGAGCGCCCCGGCGGAGAAGGCGCTGAAGACGATGGAGTGCGGCGCACCGATGCGGGCGCACGCGAGCATCGCGATGGCGACCTCCGGGATCATGGGCAGGTACAGACAAACTACGTCGCCCTTCTGGACCCCGAGGTCCTTGAGGACGTTGGCGAACTTCCTGACCTCTGTTGCGAGCTCGTTATAGGTGTAGGTCTTCCCGTCATCGGGCTCGTCGCCCTCCCAAATCAGGGCGGTCTTGTCGCCCTTGCCCTCTTCTATGTGCTTGTCGAGGCAGTTATACGAGACGTTTGTCTTGCCTCCTACAAACCACTCGACCTCAGGCGCGTCCCACTTGAGGACCTGATCCCACTCCTTGAACCAGTGCAGGTCCCGGGCACACTCCTCCCAGAAGGCGTCCGGATCCTCCTTGGTCCTCTCGTAGATCGACGGGTCGCTGACTATGGCATTCTCAGCGAAACCCTGGGGCGGCTCGTACCTGCGCTCCCCAAGGTTCTCTTGACCGCTCTTACGCTCCTCGCTCATGCTTCTCCTCTCCCCTCATCCACAACTGCGTCCAGGCCGTGACTTTGCCCGACGGCTCCCCCACTGCGCGAGCAGCAAACCCGCGCACCGCCACCGGCACTCAGCCCAGACCTCTCAAACGACTTCCAGGTGCAGCATAGTCACCGTGCACGCCCGGGTCAACGCGAACGGCAGCCGTTCGAAGATCCGCCCTTGCCGTACCGCCCGTCTAGTCCCTCGACAGCCGCTCCAGGCGCTTTCGAAACCGGGTCGCGGAGCGCTCGTCTCCGGCCTCATGCAGGACCTCGACGGCGCGTCGGCAGACCTCCGCGGCCTCGCCGGTCTCTCCCCGATACTCGTAGAGGACGGCGAGCCTCTCGTAGCAGAACGTGCCGGGGTGTCCTGCCGAGATCGCCTCCCGGCAGTGTTCCACGAACCGCGCGAGCTCCTCCCGGTCGCGGCGGGCGCGGAAGTGGATCTGGGCGAGGCAGACGTGGGATAGACCGCGGTCGCCGGTCGTGTCCGCCATCTCCAGTGCTGCGCGGCCCAGGTTGACGGCAAGATCCCTGTCTCCGGCCGCGCCGGCCTGCATGCCGGTCGTCGCGAGCAGGGAGGACGGGCTCGCGCCCGGGCTGGCGGCAGAGTAGGCGCGGAGGGTACGCAGCATGCCGTCGAAGCCTTCTTCCGGCAGGTCGAGGGCCGCGTGCGATGAGAAACGCTCGCGGTCCCCGTCGTCGAGCGCGGCGAGGAACGAAGCCAGGGTCTCCCAGTCGGACAAGGTCTTCTTGCGCTCCTTTCGGGCTTACGGCCGCGGGCGGGACGGTTGGATTGTACGCCGGATAGAAATATGGCATGTATGGTGCGGTAGGCCGTGAAATCTTTGTTAAAATCCTGGCCTTATGAGCAGTCGACCCACCCAGACCAGGACAGACGGCATCCTGCGTGCCCTCTTAACGAGGGAGGATTGGATCTACCTCCTCAGCCTGCTCGTGCCGTTGGCCCTGTTCAACATCGGCCTCAAGGCTTCTCGCGTATTTGGGCTCCCCGGTCCGGTCGGGCCGCTGGAGTTTCTGGATCAGGTTCGCTCGGAGGTCTTTTTCAACCTGGGCTACGCGGTGCTCTGGGTTGGTCTCTTCGCGCTGGTGCGGCGCGGGGCGGGGCGGTGGATCTTGCTCGTGCTCTTCCATCTCTCGACGATATTGATAGCGGCGATCACCGCGAGCGCCCATGTCTTCTACGAGACCACCGGATCGGTCCTCGACTACGACCTGATCGCCCAGTCGCTCCGTTCGTGGGGGGAGATCCAGGGCGTCATCGCGAACGAGACGACCACGCTCGTCTGGCTGCTGATGTCCGCCGTGATCTTCTACGTCCTTGCGGGACCTGCGCTCTTGACGGGCCTCTTCGGCTCCAGGCTGCACGTCCCTATCGAGACACCCGGCAACGCCCGGTTCGCCCCGCTCGTCGTCTCTCTGGCCGCGATCTCCATCGGCGCCCTCTCGCTCCTGCCCGGGGTGACTGGCTCCAGCAAGTCCTTCTCCCGAGACCCGCTGGCGAACATGGTCGTGACGGAGTTTTCGGAGCCGAACTTCGAGGAGGCGAGCCCGGAGATAGAAACCCAGCTCGCCGCCGAGGACCTGCCGACTGACGCCTCGCTCAACGAGACGAGGGGGACTCAGAAGCGCAACGTCGTCTTTATCCACCTCGAATCCACGCGCGCGCAGTCGACGACCCCCTACAACGAGGACATCGAGACGACCCCGTTCATGGACAAGCTCGCGGACCAGAGCCTCATGGCGGAGAACGCGTACACCGTCGTGCCGCATACCTCAAAGGCGATTACCGCCGTCAACTGCGGCGTCAACCCGAACCTGATCCGGGCGATCACGGAGGCCGAGCCGGACGGCATACCCGCGCGCTGCCTGCCCGAGTTGCTGACGGATAAGGGCTACGACTCGGTCTTTTTCCAGTCGGCGACCGAGGACTTCGAGAACCGGCGACAGATTGCGAAGAACTTCGGCTACGAGGAGTTTTATCCTCTGGAGGCGCTCCCGAAGGAGGGCTACGAGCAGGCCAACTACTTCGGCTACGAGGACGACATCATGCTGGAGCCGAGCAAGAAGTGGCTGGAAGGGCAGAAGAAGACCGGCAAGCCGTTCGTGGCCGAGTACCTGACGGTGACGGTCCACCACGACTACCAGACCCCCGGCCGCTACGGCTTCGAGGAGTTCGCGGAGGAAGACGAGTTCAACCGTTACCTCAACACGATACGCTACCAGGACCACTTCCTCGAGAACCTCATAAACCAGTACAAGGAGATGGGGCTCTACGAGGACACGATCTTCGTCCTCTACGGCGACCACGGGGAGGGCTTCGGCGAGCACGGACGGCGCCAGCACGACAACACGATCTACGAGGAGGGCATCAAGATACCGCTCCTCATCCACGACCCGCAGCGCTTCCAGAAGGGCATGCGCGTCATCCCCCCCGCAAACCAGCTCGACGTCATGCCGACGGTCATCGACCTCCTCGGCTACAACGTCGGCGGCGGCACGTACCCGGGCTCCTCGCTCGTCCGCCCGCTGCCGATGGACAGGGCGGTCTACGCCTCCTGCTTCTACGACCGGACCTGCCTTGCGAGCATCAAGAAAAACGAGAAATACGTGTACCACTTCGGCAACCAGGATGACGAGTACTTCGACCTCGCAAAGGACCCGGCGGAGAAGCAGAACGTCGCCGACGACCACGCAGAAGAGATCGAACGTCGCCGCGAGAGCCTACTCGCCTGGCGCTCGAAGGTGAACACGATCTACGAGCGCCACCGCGACTCGCTCATGGGCGAGACGACGATGATGTCCGAGTAGCCTCCGGGCAAGCTTTCTAGCAGGCTCCGCGCGCTTCCCCTAGACTGTGCCCCTGCATTCGCGACGCGCGGATATTCCAGATCACAAGACCCGGGAGGTTCGATGGCCGGTCTGTTGGAGGGCAAGAATGTATTGGTGACGGGCGTTCTGGATCGGCGCTCTATCGCGTACTCCGCGGCGCGCCTGGCGCAGGAGCAGGGCGCCCGGATCGCGCTGACCGGTTTCGGCAGGGCGATGAGCCTGACGTCCCGGACGGCGAAACGCCTCGGCGATCCCCCGGTGCTGGAGCTCGACGTGAACAAGCCGGAGGACATACGGGCAGTGGCCGATGACCTGAAGGAGCGCTGGGGCGAGCTGCACGGCATCCTGCACGCCGTCGCCTTCGCCCCCGAGGACGCGCTGGGCGGGAACTTCCTGACGGCCGAGTGGCCCTCCGTCGCGACGGCGGTACAAACCTCCGCGTACTCCCTCAAGGCGCTGTCGGTGGGGCTCTCGGACCTGATGAAGCCCGGCTCCTCCATCGTCGGCCTCGACTTCGACGCCCGCGTCGCCTGGCCCGCCTACGACTGGATGGGCGTCGCAAAGGCCGCGCTCGAATCCACCTCGCGCTACCTCGCCCGCGACCTCGGGCCGAAGGGAATACGGGTGAACCTCGTCTCGGCCGGACCGTTGCGGACGCTGGCGGCCAAGGGGATCGAGGGCTTCGGGGAGATCGAGGGCGAGTGGGGACGGCAGGCCCCCCTGGATTGGAGCACGACCGATCCCGAGCCCGTGGGACGCGCCGTCGTAAGCCTCCTCTCGGACTGGTGGCCGGCGACGACCGGCGAGCTTATCCACGTAGACGGCGGATACCACGCGATGGGAGCCCCGATCAGGTAGGGGAGGCCCGGCCTCACCCCTGAAGCGAACCAGCCCCCCCGCAAAGGGCGCCGCAATTCCTATCTAGCTGAAGAGCCGGGCAGCCCGCTCGTGCGCGGCCTAGTTCCCGGCCTTGCCAGGTTTGTCGGCGCTGTTTCCAGGGCTCGCCTCCGCGGCATCCGGCCCGGTCGCGCGCTCCTCATCGAGATCCTCGGGCCCGCCCCCGGGTTTCTTGCCAGCATCGTCGGGCTTCCCGGCACCGTCAGGGCGCCCCTTGCCTTCGGGAGGTCCTCCAGCTCGTCCATCCGGCTCGTCGGCCTCCTCCGAGCCATCTGCGCCCTCGTTCCCGGCGCTTCCGTCATCGCATACCCCAAGAGCGTCTCCGTGGCGCAGATGAGCCGCCTGCGCAGGTGCTCCAACGGAGATGGTTACCTTGTTCTTGTGACAGAGCGTAACCTTCGGCTGTCGTCCGTCGTCGGCTTCGTCCTCCGCTTCGCCACCGCTGTCGGGGACTTTCTCGCCCCCGGACCCGCCCTTCTCACCGTTCTCGCCGGTGACGCTGGCTTCTGGCAGCGGCTTCTCTTCGAATGCCTCTTCCCCATCGTCGGGCTGCTCCGGTTCAGGCTTCGTGGTCTCCTGAACGTTCGGCCCCGGAATTGCTGGATCTGGCACCGTGCCCTCGGGGGCGGTGGACTCGAGAGCCGTGGTCTCCGGAAGCGTATCCCCCGAGGAAGTGGTTTCGGTGGTGCCCTCCGCTGGCTCATCGCTCCGGAAATTGCCTTCCTGGGCGATGGTTACGCCAGCGACGGCGAGCAGGAGCAGGGCTAGGGTAACGAAGATGACCGCGCGGCGCATCGGGGGCTCCTGACTTCGAGATGTGCGGTTATGTAAGGGGTTATCGGCCTGCGGGCCGGGAAGCTTTAGCGGGTGCCCCTAGCGCCTCGCGAGGGAGGCAAACTTGGTGTACTGCTCCAGCCAGGCGAGCTGGACCTTGCCGGTGGGGCCGTTTCGGTGCTTGCCGATGATGACCTCGGCTATGCCCTTGTCGTCGGACTCGGGGTTGTAGTACTCGTCTCTGTACAAGAACATCACCATGTCCGCGTCCTGCTCGATCGCCCCCGAATCGCGAAGGTCGGAGAGGAGCGGGCGCTTGTCGTGGCGCTGCTCGACGGCTCGGGAGAGCTGGGCGATGGCGAGGACGGGGACGTCGAGGTCGCGGGCGAGCACCTTGAGGCCGCGGCTGATCTCCGCTATCTCCTGCTGGCGGTTCTCGCGGCCGTTGCCGACCATAAGCTGCAGGTAGTCGATGACGATGAGGGAGAGCGGTGGCCCTACCTCGCCGTCCTCGGACCTCTGGGAGTTGAGGCGCGACGCGAGGCGACGCGTCTTGGCCCGCATCTCCATGAGGTTTACGCCGGCGGAGTCGTCGATCCAGATGGGCGCCTGCGCGACCTCGGCCACGCCGCGCACGAGCTTGGGCCAGTCCTCGGCCTTTACGTTCCCGCTCCGCAAGTCCTGGGTCCTGATGCGCGTCGTCTGGCTTATGAGGCGCTGGACGAGCTGCTCCTTGCTCATCTCCAGCGAGAAGATAGCGACCGGCAGCTTCTTGACCCCGGCCGCGTGCCAGATCGCGTTGAGCGCGAAGGCGGTTTTTCCCATCGCCGGCCTCGCCGCTAGCACCACGAGGTCGCTCTTGTGGAAGCCGGTCGTCAGCCCGTCGAGGTCCTCGAACCCGGTCTCGACGCCGGTGACCTCGCCCTCCTGGTCGTAGAGCTTCTGGATCATCTCCAGCGCCCCGGGCGCGAGCTCGGAGATGGGCGAGAGCTGCTCTTTCATGGTGCGGTTGGAGACGCCGTATATAAGCTGCTCGGCGGCGTCGAGCGCCTGCGTTACGTCCTCGGGCTCGTTGAACGCCTCTTCGGTGATGCGGCTGCCGGCATCTATGACGGACCGCAGGAGCGCCTTGCCGCGCACGATGTCCGCGTAGCGCGCCGCGTTCGCCGCCGTCGGGACGCTCTCGACAAGCTGGAAGACGTACTGGCGACCGCCCACGCGGTCGAACTCGCCGACGTTGCGAAGTTCCCCTGCGAGGGTGAGCTGGTCTATAGGATTCCCGCGCTCCGCGAGGTGCATCATGCACCTGTAGAGGACCCGGTGCGTCTCGGAATAGAAATCCGCGTCCTGGAGGCGCTCGCTCACCACGGAGACGGCGGCCTCGGAGACGAGCATCGCGCCTATGACCGCCCGTTCGGCGTCGAGGTCGTGCGGGGGGACGCGCGCGTCGGCAGGGCCCACTGATGGGCCAGCCGGTATGCCGCGGATCCTCCCCCTGTTACCCCGTTCCATGGACCCCCAAGAATGGACCAAAAAGGACCCCGTTACAAGACGGGGTCCTCTTCCTCTGGTTCAGGTTGCCGCTCAAGCGTAACTTGAGCGTTAGTCTTGCTAAAGCTTGGGAACGACGATCACCTTGACGCTGGCTTCGACGTCGCCGTGGACCTGGATCGGCACCTGATGCGTGCCGAGGGTGCGGATGGGCTCTTCGAGCCTGACGCGGCGCCGGTCGAGCCGGATGCCGCGGGCCCTCTCGATGGCCGAGGCGATGTTCGCGGGGGTGATGGAGCCGAAGATGCGCTCGTCCTCGCCGGTGCGGGCCTCGATGGTGATGACGCTCTTGTTGAGGGTCGCTGCGACCTCTCCGGCGCGCTCGGCCATGCGGCGGTCGCGATCCTCGGCCTCCTGGATCTCGCGCCGCGCCTCTTCCATCTTGGTAGCGGTCGCCACCTCGGCGAGGCCGCGGGGGACGAGGAAGTTGCGCACGTAGCCGCGGCTCACGTCCACGATCTCGCCGCGCTGGCCGATCTTGTCTACGTCCTGCTTGAGGATCACCTGCATGACGTACCCCCTACTGCCCGGCCACGTACGGCAACAACGCCATCTCGCGGGCCCGCTTGATCGCCACGGCCGCCTCGCGCTGGTGCTGCGGGCAGAGGCCCGTAACCCTGCGGGCGCGGATCTTGCCGCGATCCGACGTGAACCTGCGGAGCATGTTGTAGTCCTTGTAGTCCACGTAGGTTATGTCTTCCTTGTGGAACACGCACGGCTTCGCCTTGACCGGACGCTCCCGGCGCGAACCGCCGCTCCTTCTCTTCTGACCCATATCTCTGTTCTCCTCCTGCTCGGAACCCTAGCCCGCGACCTCGGCCGTCGCCTCTTCGGAGAGGGTCTGGTTGGAACGGTTCTCGGGCAGCTTCACGATTATGTGCCTGAGGACGTCGTCGGAGACGCGCAGGATGCGCTTGAGCTCCACGAGCGTCCGCTCACCGGTGGTGAACTCCATGACGAAGTAGAAACCGTCGGTGCGGTGGTCGATCTCGTAGGCGAGCTTGCGGCGGCCCCAGTTGTTCAGCTCGCCGACCTCACCGCCCGTCCGCTCGATGATCGTGCGAAAACGCGCGACCGTGGCCTCGACCTGCTCCTCATCGAGCTCCGGGATAACTATGAGCATGACTTCGTAAGTATCTATCTTGAGCCTCCTCCGGTCTTGTTCGGCTTCCCGCTGACGGATGGCTCCGCCCGGAAAGCAGGGGCTTATTTGATTACCCGATGAGTCTAGCAGTAGAGCAACGGAGTTACAAACTACTCGCGCCATCCCCTGCCCAGAGCACGCCGAACACGCGCCATCCACCCTAACGCTGGATCCCGTATCAGGCTTCACCTTGCTTCATCCGTGCAGGGCTATACTCGGCACATGAATGAACAACCTAAAGCCGCCGTAGAAGTGGTCGACCTGGAGAAGGTTTATGGGTCGGGGACGACGGCGGTGCAGGCGTTGAAGGGTATCTCTCTGGGGTTCCCGGCCGGGGAGTTCGCTGCGATCATGGGGCCTTCCGGGTCGGGGAAGAGCACGCTGCTGCACATCCTGGGGGCGCTCGAGGAGCCTTCTTCGGGGCGGGTGGTCGTCGGGGGGACGGAGCTCTCGGGGCTTTCGGACAAGAAGCTCACGCTCCTGCGGAGGGCGAGGATGGGGTTCGTGTTTCAGTTTTTCAACCTCATCCCGACGCTCACGGCCGAGGAGAACGTGATGCTGCCGGTCTTGATCTCCGGCGAGGGGACGGGCAAGTACGCGGAGAGGCTCGACGAGCTCTTCTCGCTCGTGGGGCTCCAGAAGCGCCGGGACCACAGGCCGGACGAGCTTTCGGGCGGCGAACAGCAGCGGGTCGCCATCGCCCGCGCCCTCGTGCGAAACCCCGACCTCGTCCTCGCCGACGAGCCGACCGGCAACCTGGATTCGAAGACGGGAACGGGAGTTCTGGACCTCCTGCGCGAGTCGGCGGCCCGTTACGGGCAGACGGTGGTGATGGTCACGCACGACGCACGCGCCGCGGCGGTGGCGGATCGGGTGGTCTTCCTCGCCGACGGCAGGGTGGTAGACGAGGCGCGAGAGCCGGACGCCGACGAGATCTTCGAGCGCATCAGGACGCTTGAGTCGGCGGGCTGACGGGGGCTCCGCTCAGGCGGGCGCGCCAACGGCGACGGCGAGTAGGATGAGGACGGCGACGCCCAGGATGACGAGGCCGTTCAGAACGGCGCCCACGATAGCGAAAAGCCTCTTGCGGCGGCGCTGTATCAGGCCGGCGACGCCGAGCCCGAAGCCGACGAAGCTCAAGAGGACGCCAAGGATAAAGCCCAGCCCGATAACCTGGAGGGCGATGATGGCCGGGTTCGAGAGGTCTATGCTCTGGGGGTCTGCGGGGTCGAAGCTCTGCGCGTCGAGGGCGTCCGTCGAGGAGAGGACCAGCGGGGCGCCGACGACGAGCGCCAGGATCGCGACGACGACCAGGATGGAGATCACGAACGAGGCTATCCCCATCCGGGAGTGCCTGTTTTCCCGCCCGCCCTCGCCGTGCTCCATCTCGTCCCCTCGATCGCTGCCGTTCCCACCCATCCGAAGTGTAGGACAGCGACGGGCGCCCATCAAACCCCGTCCGATGGGCGAGGCGCAGGGATGAAGCTGAAGCGGTTCTCCAGCTTGTCCCTGCGCAACCTCGGTGCCAGGCTCCAGCGCACGCTGTTGACGGCCGTCGGGATCGTGCTCGGCGTCGGGATCGTGTTCGGGGTCGTCACGCTCTCGGATACGATGTCCGGCGCGTTCAAGGAGCTTTTCTCCCGCGCCTACGGCTCCGCGGACCTGACGGTGACGGCGGCCGGCGGGAACGGGCCGTTCGACGAGGCTGTTGTGGAAAGGGTGCTCGAAACGCCCGACGTTGGCTCGGCGGCGGTGCGGCTCTCCCAGCCTGCCTCGCTGCTGCTCGGGGGCGTGGACGAGCGCGGGCTGCCGGAGGTGCGGAGCATGCGCGTCTTCGGGGTCGAGGCGGAGACGGCGGCGCTCGCCACCGGCTTCGAGCTCTCCGGCGGAAGGTATCCCGAGGAGGGGACCGAGGTCGCGCTGGACGGTAACTCCGCCGAGTCTCTGGGGGTTGGCCCGGGCGATGAGATCAGGATAGGGACGGCCCAGGGGCCGGAGAAACTAACGGTCGTGGGGACCCTCCGGATACCCGGGGGCTCTTTCGGCGGGGTCTCGTTCGGGATGATGCCGCTCCCCGAGGCGCAGAGGGTCTTCGACAAGCCCGGCAAGATCACCGGCATCGCCGTGGAGGCGACGGACGACGGCGCCGTCGCGGCGCTCGAAAAGAAGCTCGACGACGGGCTCGGCGAGGGGTTGCAGGCCGAGAGGAGCGAGACGCGCACCGCGCAGGTCGACGCGCAGTTTCAGGGCTTCAGGATAGCGCTGCTCTTCTTCGCCGGTACCTCGCTCTTCGTCGGAGCGTTCCTCGTATTCAACGCCCTCTCGATGACCGTGCTCGAAAGGACGCGAGAGCTCGGGATGCTCAGGGCGCTCGGGGCGACGAGGGCCATGATCTCGCGCTCCGTGGTCTTCGAGGCCGTCATCCTGGGGCTCGCGGGCTCGGTCCTCGGCCTCCTCTTGGGCTACGGGATGGCGAAGGGGCTCGTCTACCTCTTCGGCCGGGCGTTCCGCTTCGAGGTCACGCAGCTCTCCCTCTCCCCCTTCGCCCTGATCGCGGCGGTGGTCGTCGGCCTGCTCGTCACCGTCCTCGCCGCCCTGTATCCGGCGGTGCGCGCAGGGAGGGTCAGCCCCGTCGAGGCCATGCGCGCCCGTACCGGCGGGTCCTCCGGTAAACCGGGACGGACGCCACGATTGCTGCCCGTCGCCGGGCTCCTGCTCGTCGGCATCGGGGCGCCGTGGACGTACTACCTGGCGAAGAACCTCTCCACGGAGCTCGACGGGCTCGTGTACGCCTCCGGGATAGCGGGGGTGGTCGCGACGTTCCTGGGGGTCGCGCTCATCATTCCGGCGCTCGTCCGGCCGCTCGCGGCGCTCTTTTCTCCGGTCCTGCGGCTCCTGTTCGGGGTCGAGGGGAAGATGGCTGCGACGAACGCTACGAGAAATCGGGGGAGGACCGCGCTGACGGCGTCCGCTCTGATGGTCGGGATCTCGCTGGTAGTCGCCTTCAGCGCCCTGGGCGGGAGCGTGCTCGGCTCGATCCGGGCCTACCTCGAAGACTCCCTGGGCAGCGACTTCGTGGTCCAGCCCGCGAACTCGGACTTCGACGTGACTTTCTCCGGCGAGCTCGAGGATCGGGTGTCGCGAGTACCCGGGATCGCCGACACGACGGGCATAGCCACGACCATCCGGCGCGACGGCAGCGAGGTCAACGTGGTGCTCGGGGTGGACGAGCGCTACCCGGAGATCTTCCGCCTGAACATAGACGGCGGCGCCGGCGCCTTCGCCGCCCTCGATGAGGGCGAGGCGCTGGTGGGCCAGCAGCTCGCCGAGAAGCGCAAGCTGGGCGCGGGCGACGAGGTCGAGTTGAAGGGCATCCGCGGGACGCAGACCTACAAGGTCTCCGGCGTCGTGGAGAACGACCTTCTGGCGGGTGGTACCGGCGTCTACGTCTCCAAGGAAACGATGGCCCGCGACTTCGGGGTCGACTCGGACGGCTTTCTCGCCATAAAGGCCGCTCCGGGGGCGGACCGGGATGAGATCGGGCGGGAGGTCGGCGCGGTCTTGAAGGATTATCCGCAGCTCACGCTCTACTCCAACGCCGAGTGGAAAGAGCAGATAGAGAGCGACTTCAACCGCCAGTACGTCTTCTTCTACGCGATCATGGGGGTCTCCGTCGCCGTCTCCGCCTTCGGCGTCGTCAACACCCTGTCCATGAGCGTCTTCGAGAGGACGCGGGAGATAGGCATCCTGCGCGCCATCGGCACGACGCGCTTCCAGGTAGGGCGCCTCATCGTCGACGAGGGCGTGGTCATAAGCCTTATAGGGTGCACCGTGGGGATCGTGGTGGGCTCCCTGCTCGGCTACCTCTTCGTCCTCGGCTCCTCCGCCGGCGGCTTCGAGGTCGCCTTCTACTACCCGAAGATACCGGCGATAATGGCGCTCGTCTCCGGACTCCTCATTGGAATCTTCGCCGGCCTGCTCCCGGCGCGTTCCGCGGCGAGGACGAACATCGTGGAGGCCGTGCAGTACGAATGATGGGGTTGCCAACCCTTGCGTACCGTGAGTGGGGAGAGAAGCATTCTGGATATACTTCCCACACGACTAGTGTGCCGGAGGGCCATACATGGAGACGCAGGTAGAGGCGCAGGTAACGCGACGGCTCTTCACCGCCGACGAGTTCCACAAGATGTCCGAAGCAGGGATACTGCACGAGGACGACCGGATCGAGCTCATCGAGGGGGAGTTGATCGAGATGGCCGCCATAGGCACCAGGCACTTCGCGTGCGTCAATGCGCTCAACAGCTTCCTGGTCCAAGGCGTGGGCGACGAGGGGATCGTCAGCGTGCAGAATCCCGTGAGATTGAGCCAGAACTTGGAGCCTCAGCCGGATCTAGCGGTCCTGCAAACGAGGGACTACAGGGATTCGTTGCCCGGCCCCGAGGACGTGCTGCTCTTGGTCGAGGTCTCGGACACGACGCTTAGATACGACCGGGAGACCAAGCTACCCCTCTATGCACGCTCGGGGGTACGGGAAGCATGGATCGTGGATCTCCGGAATGGGACGTTCGAGCGCCACACGGAGCCGTCCGCAACGGGATACCGTCTGGTCCGCCGAGCCGGCCAGGGGGAATCGCTCCCTTCCGAGACGCTTCCGCAGCTCGTCCTAAGGGCCGACGTTCTTGCTTAATCGCTCCTGGCTTCGCGCCTGCCCTTGTAACTGATTACGAGTAGAGGAGGCAACAGGACCATGCAGGTCGTTGGGGTGGACGGCTGTCCGGGAGGATGGTTGGCGGCGGTATACGATTCGTCCCTCCCAAGCCTCGCGTTGCGCGTACATGCTTCGTTCCAGCGGCTTCTTTCTGCTTATCCAGAAGCTGTTTGCGTTGCCGTAGACATACCCCTAGGCCTGGCCCTCAGCGAAGCACGCAGCGTAGACGGAGAGGCACGCAAGGTGCTCGGCCCGAGACGCAGCAGCGTCTTTCCGGCGCCGGACTCCCGGCTCTTGGATGTAATCATGGACGAGTCCCTTACATATGCTCAGGCCTCCGAGAGATCGCGCTCGCTCCTGGGCAAGGGAATTTCGAGGCAGGCCTTCGGCATCTTCCCCAAAGTCTACGAAGTGAACAAGATAGTGACACCGGAGCTACAGAAGAGGGTGATAGAGGTTCATCCCGAAGTGTCGTTCTGGGCGCTGGCCGGAGAACGGCCTATGGAGCACCCCAAGAAGAAACCGGAAGGTTTCGCCGAGCGTCACGACCACCTTCGTGGTGCCTTTGAAGGACTTGTGATCCCTCCGCGTCGCGAAGCAGGGCGTGTCGCGCCCCCCGCCGGAGCCGACGACGTGCTCGACGCGATCGTCGCTGCCTGGACGGCGAGCAGGTTTGCCAGGGGCATGGCCGGGCGTCTGCCCGCAGCACCGCCGGTAGACGAGCGCGGGCTGCGCATGGAGATGGTCTATTGAGCCCTACGCGCGCTCCAGGATCGCGCACTTGAGGTAGCGGGTTTCCGGAATCGTGAGGACCTCGGGGTGGTCGGGGGACTGGCCGCGCCACTCGCGGAGGCGCATGGTGCGTCCGGCGTCGGCGGCGGCGGAGCGCAGGGTATCTTCCATGAGCTCGCGCGAGAAATGGTAGGAGCAGGAGCAGGTGACGAGGATGCCGCCAGGCGCTAGAAGCTTCATGGCGCGCAGGTTGATCTCCTTGTAGGCGCGCGTCGCCTTCGGGACCTCCCGCCGAGTTTTTGCGAACGCGGGAGGGTCCAGGATCACGGCGTCGTAGAGCTTTCCCCTATCCGAACGCTCGCGCAACAGCTCGAAGGCGCTCGCGCGGGTAAAGGTTACGTTGTCGAGGCCGTTGAGCTCGGCGTTGCGGCGGGCCGCGTCGAGGGCGCCGCCGCTGGAATCGACGGCCTCCACCCGTTCGGCCACGCGCGCGGCGTGCAGGGCGAAGCCGCCAGCGTAGGAGAAGACGTCGAGGACGCTGCCCGCGCCCTTCGCGTACCTGGCCGCGGCCCCGTGGTTCTCGCGCTGGTCGAGGAAGGAGCCGGTCTTCTGGCCGGTCCTGAGCCGCGCCTCGTAGCGGACCGGCCCCTCGCGCGCGACGACGAGGTCCGGGACCTCGCCGGAGAGTACCCTGATGCCGACCTCAAGGCCCTCCCTCTTGCGGGAGGCGGCGTCGCCCCGGAGCAGGATGCCGGAGGGGGCGAGCGCGTCCCCGAGGGTGGCGAGGACCCAGTCGAGGCGTCTCTGGACGGCGGCGGATCCCACCTGCAGCACCAGGTACTGGCCGTAGCGGTCCACGACGAGGCCGGGGAGGCCGTCGGCCTCGGAGTGGACGAGGCGGTAGGCGTCGGCGTCGATGTTCAGCCCTTCGCGGTAGGCGAGGGCTCGTTCGATGCGACCGCGGAACCAGGGCTCGTCCACGGCTTCATCGTCGCGGGTGACGATGCGGAGCGTGATCTCGCTCCGCGGATTGTAGAAGGCCCGTCCCAGGGAACGTCCCGCCCGGTCGGTGACGCGGACGACGTCGCCGGCCTCCCCTTCGGCCTCGGCGACGTCGGAGCGGTAGATCCAGGGGTGACCCGCCCGCGCCCGCGCGGCCCCCCTCCCGCTCACCACGGCCACGCCAGCGCCTACCAAGCTCGCCCTTCCCGAGTCCCGGCTTCCATCAACGCCTCGCCGCAGCCGGGCACGAAACACCCGGCGACCTTCTCGGGCGGACGGAGCGGGTCGTTCGGCACCCGTTCCGCTCCGTCATCCCCAGAGCCGAGAGCCCGGGCGTCGTAGGGGCTGCCGAGGATTTCGGACGGGAAGAGGGCTTCTTCCTTCGATAGAGTTACCGCGACCATTTCTTGCGTGGACATGCGTCTCCTGTGCTCTTCATTACCCGGCCGCGCGATCCTACTTGTTAGGATCACGCGGGTATACTCAATATATCGTCCTTCTCGGGCGAGACTTGCGGCGGAAGGCGGACGAATTTGACTGCGACTACGGGGCCGAAGACAACGAGTGCTACGCGTCCCGGCAAGCGGGTCGCGGTCGTCGGGGCCGGGATGGGCGGGCTCGCGGCGGCCATTCGCCTCAAGGTCATGGGCTTCGACGTCGAGGTCTTCGAGAAGAACGGCCAGATCGGGGGCCGCGTAGGGAGGCTCGAAGAGTCCGGCTTTACCTTCGACACGGGCCCTACCCTGCTCCTCATGACGGACGTCTACCGCGACCTCTTCAGGGCCGCGGGCAGGAACCTCGACGACGAGGTAGACCTGATGCCGCTCGACCCGAACTACCGGGTCCACTTCGGGGACGGCGACTCCATAAAGGTCTCCTCGAACCTGCCGAGCCTGATCCCCGAGATGGAGCGGGTCGAGCCGGGCGTGACGCCCCGTTTCTACCGCTTCATGGAGGATGCTTGCCTGAAGTACCGCCTCGGCCGCAGCGAGTTCGTCGAGCGCGACTTCGACACGGCCGGCGACTTCTTCGGCCCGCGCAACCTCAAGCTCCTCCTCAAGACAAAGGCCGTGAACAACTACTACAAGTCCGTCTCCCGCTTCTTCAAGTCGGACAAGCTGCGCCAGACGTTCTCGTTCCAGACCATGTACCTCGGCCTCTCGCCGTTCGAGGCGCCGGCGGTCTACGCCCTCCTCCCCTACACCGAGCTCGCCGAGGACGGCCTGTGGTTCCCGAAGGGGGGCATGTACGAGATCGTCCTCGCGATGGGACGGCTAGCCGAGGACCTCGGGATTCGTATCAACCTGAACAGCACGGTCGACGAGATCATCGTGGACGGCGGCCGGGCGAGCGGGGTGCGCGTGAACGGCGAGGCCTTCGGGGCCGACGCGGTGCTCGCCAACGCCGACCTGCCCTACGTCTACCGCAAGCTCCTGCCGAGCTCGGTGGGGACTCGGGACTTCCGGTTCAAGCTGAGAAAGCGCGAGAAGCTCCTGTACACCGCCTCGTCTTTCATGATGTACCTCGGGCTCGACCGCGAGCTCGACCACCTCTCGCACCACAACGTCTACCTCTCCTCGCAGTACGAGAAGAACTTCGCGCAGATCTTCGACGAGCGCCGCCTCCCGGACGACCCGTCCTTCTACACCAACGTCCCGTCGCGCACCGACCGGAACGCGGCGCCAGAAGGCATGGAGTCGCTCTACGTCCTCGTTCCCACGCCGCACCTCGGCGAGAACGTCGATTGGGAACAGGAGGGTCCGGCGTTCAAGGAGAAGATGTACGACCTCATCGAGGAGCGCGCGGGCATCCCGAACATCCGCAGCCACGTCGTGTACGAGAAGATCACGACGCCCCAGGACTGGCTCGCGGACTACAACCTGGAGGAGGGCGCGGCGTTCGGTCTCGGGCACGGCATCTTCCAGGTCGGCTACTTCCGCCCGCCGATGGCCTCCAAGGCCGTCCCGAACCTGTACTTTGTCGGCGCGAGCACGCGCCCGGGCACGGGCGTGCCGCTCGTGACCATCGGGGCGAAGCTCGTCGCCGGGCGCATGGAGCGCGAGCTTCTCGGACGGTCCTCGGCGGTCGGGGTCTAGCACCGTGCGCCTCGACCCGGCGAAGTACGGCCCGCTCGAAGGCGCAAACCTCTCCCTCGCCGGGTGCTACGAGCTGTGCCGCCGGATCCACAAGGCCCACAGCCGGACCTACTACTTCTCGACGAGCCTCTTCCCGAAGGAGGTCCGGCCGCACGTCCACGCGCTCTACGGCTTCATGCGCTACGCCGACGAGATCGTGGACAACCCCGGCGCCACCTCCCTCGTGGAGCAACTGTCGGGCCTCGAAGCCTTCGAGGCCGAGACCCTGGCGGCGGTCGCGGGCGAGCCGGTCCCCAACCCGGTTCTGCGCGCCTTCGCGAACACCGTGGTCCTGCGCGGTATAGGGACTGACCTCATCACGGCGTTCATGCACAGCATGAAGATGGACACGCACGTCTTCCGCTACGAGACCTTTACGGATCTCCGGGCCTACACCTACGGCAGCGCCGCCGTCGTGGGCCTGATGATGTGCCGCGTCGTCGGGACGGAGGGCGAGGCCGCCACCCCCCACGCCGAGGCCCTGGGCGAGGCGATGCAGCTCACGAACTTCCTCAGGGACGTCGGGGAGGACTGGGTGCGCGGCAGGGTCTACCTGCCGCTCGAAGACCTGAGAAGCTTCGGCTACGCCGAGGAGGACCTGGGCCGCGCGAAGATCGACGAGCGGTTCGTCGCGCTCATGCGCTTCGAGATAGCGCGGGCGCGCGAGCTCTACGAGGTCGCCGACGAAGGGATGAAGTACATCCCGAAGGGACGTCGCTACCCGGTCGTCGTGGCGAGGGAGCTTTACGCCGCGATCCTGGACCGCATAGAAGCAACGGGCTACGACGTGTTCAGCCGCAGGGCGGAGACCTCCTTCGCACACAAGCTCAAGGTCGCCGCCACCGTGGCGGCGAAGGACCCGGGGGAGATCCCCGCTCGCCTGTGGAACAAGCCCGCCGCAAGCATACCGACGCCTAGGTAGGCAAATCAACGAGCATTTAATGCTGATTCATGTTGCATACGCCCCCGATACCTGTATAGTATGCCTCATGCACTGAAGGATAGAGGGCATAAGGGGCGTGCAACGCGTCGATAAGAGCGGCGAAACATTTCAAGGCGACCGGCTTCGCATGCCGGACGCATACACGAGCATCTTGAGGACGGGGCGTCCGAGGACCCTCCGTCGCGTCGCACGTGTCCGGTGACGAGGGGGAGGGACCAGGGCGTAGGGTAACCGGCATTGAGATCACCATGTTTCACCATGTTCTGTCTCAAGATGGGAGAAAACCCTTGACCGCTCAAGAGCGGCAATCGTTTGGTGAAGATCCTGTAAAGGTCCGCGAGACCGATCATTACAGGATCGAGTACATCAAGAGCTTTGTGGAGAAGTGGGACGACCTTATAGACTGGGAATCGCGTGCCGACAGCGAGGGGGACTTCTTTATCCGCCAGCTCAAGGAGCGCCGGGCGAGGCGTGTCCTGGACGTTGCGACCGGGACGGGCTTCCACTCGGTCAGGCTCTTGAACGAGGGCTTCGAGGTGGTGAGCGTGGACGGGAGCGCCGCGATGCTCGCCAAGGCGTTCGAGAACGGCCTGGAGCACGGGGGCCACATCCTCAGGACGGTCCTGGCCGACTGGCGCTGGCTCAACCGCGACGTACACGGCGAGTTCGACGCCATAATCTGCCTCGGCAACTCCTTCACGCACCTGTTCTCAGAGCACGATCGGCGGAAGACCCTCGCCGAGTTCTACGCGATGCTCCGCCACGACGGCGTCCTGATCCTGGACCAGCGAAACTACGACGCCATCCTGGACGGCGACTACGAGTCGAGCCACACGTACTACTACTGCGGCAAGGCGGTCGACGCCGCCCCCGAGCACGTGGACGAGGGGCTCGCGAGGTTCCGCTACGGGTTTCCGGACGGCTCCGTCTACCACCTGAACATGTTCCCGCTGCGCAAGGAGTACACCCGCCGCCTGATGCACGAGGTAGGCTTCCAGAGCATCGAGACCTACGGGGACTTCCAGCAGTCCTACCGCGAGGATGGGCCTGACGGGCCGGACTTCTTCGTCCACGTCGCGGAGAAGCTCTACGTCGAAGGGGAGGGCCAGGGTGAGCGCTAGGTACTCGGGTGCCGTGAACACGGCCCGCGACTACTACAACTCCCCCGACGCCGATCGGTTCTACTCGACGATCTGGGGCGGCGAGGACATCCACATCGGCCTGTACGAGAGCGCCGACGAGCCTATCTTCAAGGCGAGCCGAAGGACCGTCGAGAAGATGGCGGCGAGCCTGGAAGGGCTCGGGCCGGAGAGCCGCGTCCTCGACATGGGCTCGGGCTACGGGGGATCTGCGCGGTACCTGGCGAACACATCAGGCTGCCGCGTCGTCGCGCTGAACCTGAGCGAGGTCGAGAACGAGCGCGCCCGCGTGCTCAACCGCGAGGCGGGCCTCGACGAGCTGATAGAGGTGGTCGACGGGAGCTTCGAGGCCGTACCGTTCGGCGACGACCACTTCGACGTCGCATGGTCTCAGGACGCCATCCTGCACAGCGGCGAGAGGGAGACGGTCCTGGGGGAGGTTGCCCGCGTCCTCAAGCCCGGCGGAAGGTTCACCTTCACCGACCCGATGCAGTCCGACGACTGCCCGGACGGGGTGCTCCAGCCGATCCTGGACCGCATCCACCTCGATTCCCTGGGCAGCCCGGGTTTCTACCGGCGGGCGGCGGGGGAAGCCGGGCTGAGGGATGCCGGGTTCGAGGACCATTCGGGGCATCTCCCGACGCACTACGCCCGCGTCCTGGAGGAGACGGAGAAGCGTGAGGACGAGCTTCTCCAGCACGTCGACGGGGATTACGTTCGCAGGATGAAGAAGGGGCTTCAGCACTGGGTCGACGGCGGCCACAGCGGGTACCTGGCGTGGGGTATCTTCCGCTTCGACGCGCCGTAGCAACGGGCCTTCGGGGGTAAAGGCCGGGGCCGCTCGCGGTTTGTAAAGCGGCCCCGCTCGTGGTAGTTTCAGGAGATCAGATGCAGCGCGGCGAGGGTTATCTTTGCGGCGCGGCTCTCATCAAGAGCGGTGGAGGGACGGGCCCCGAGAAGCCGCGGCAACCGGCGAGAGTTTCGGCTCTCGTGGAGGGTGCCAAATCCCGCGGAGGAGTCTCCGGAAGATGAGGCGATTGATTCTATCTCCCCTTCCCGACCCCCGGCATGGCTAGTCGTAGATGCAGAGAGGGGCTTGCGTTTTGTTGGATCTCAGAGAGAAGCTCGACGGTCGGCTCCTCGTCGGTGACGGCGCGATGGGTACGCTGCTGGCGGAGCGCGGGGTGGGTTACGGCCATCCCTACGACCGGGCGAACCTGACGCACCCGCGGGTCGTGCGGGCCGTCCACGAGGAGTACGTGCGGGCCGGGGCGCGTGTGATCGAGACGAACACCTTCTCCGCGAACGCGATGAAGCTCGCCCTCAAGAACCTCGGAGATCAGACGCGGGAGATCAACGTCGAAGGCGCCCGCCTCGCGCGGGAGGCCGTCGAGAACGTGTTACCGGCCGGCGAGGACGCGGTAGTGCTCGGCGCGATAGGCCCCCTCGGACGCCCCCTCGCCCCCATCGGTCCGATCCGGCCGGAGGAGGCGCGGGCGGCTTTCATGCAGCAGGCCGAGGCGCTCCTCGAAGGCGGCGCCGACGCGATCCTGCTTGAAACCTTCGTGGACCTCGCGGAGCTCAAGATAGCCTACGACGCGGTAGCCTCCCTAGGGGTGCCCGTGGTGGCGCACAAGACCTTTGTCGAGGACGGCGAGACGCTCGCCGAGGGGCTTCCGGCGAAGGTTGCCCGGGACATCTCGTCGTGGGGGGCCGAGGGGCTGCTCCTCGCGGGCTCCAACTGCACCGTCGGGCCGCAGCGGATGCTCGGGATCACGCAGGCGATGTCGGCCGAGGTCGGCCCGGTAGCCGCCTACCCGAACCCCGGCCTCCCGCAGCTCGTGAACGGCGCCGTCCGCTACAACCAGGACGTCGGTCACTTCGCCGAGTACGGCTATAAGCTGGCCGGGGCCGGGGCCCGCATCGTCGGCGGCTGCTGCGGTACGACCCCCGCCCACATCCGGGCGCTCTCCGAGGTCTTGCGAGATTTCACGCCGCAGACAAGGTCCGCCCGTCGCCTCACCGCCTCCACGCCGGAGCTCGAGGTCGAGAAGGCGGCGGCGGAGCCCGAGACAGCGTTCGCCCGGAAGATAAAGGAAGGGTTCGCGGTCGCGGTAGAGGTCGATCTGCCCCGCGGGCACGACATCTCCGGGGTGGTCGAGGCGTCGAAGGCGCTGAAGGAGCGCGGCGTCGACGCGATAGACATCTCGGACGGGGCGCGGGCTCGCTTGAGGATGCACCCGGTCGCGGTCGCGAGGATCGTGCAGGAGCAGGCCGGGATCGAGGTGGTCGCGCACATGAGCTGTCGCGACCGGAACATCATAGGGCTCCAGGCCGACCTGCTCTCGGCGGCGGCGCTCGGGGTCAAGAACATCCTCGCGGTCACCGGGGATCCGGCCCAGATCGGGGACTACCCCGAGGCGACGAGCGTCTTCGACACCGACGCCGTGGGCCTCGTCCACGTCCTCGCGAAGATGAACCGGGGCGAGGACCTCGCGGGCAACCCCATCGGCGAGCCTCCGGGCTTTCTCATAGGGGCCTCCTTCAACCCGACCGCCGAGGACCTCGACGCCGAGGTCGACAAGCTCAGGCGCAAGGTCGGGGCGGGGGCGCACGCTTTCTGGACCCAGCCCGTCTTCGAGTTCAGCGCCCTGGAACGCGCCCTGGAGAAGATTCAGGACATGAACGTGACCCTCCTGCTGGGCCTGATGCCCCTGAGGAGCGGGCGACAGGCCGAGTTCCTCCACCACGAGGTCCCCGGGATAAACATCCCCGAAAGCGTCAGGAGGAAGCTCTCCGAGCTCTCGTCAGAGGATGCCCCGAAATACGGCGTGGAGGTCGCGCAGAACCTGCTCGTAAAGGCGAAGCCGCTCGTCGGCGGGGCCTACCTCATGCCCCCCGCCTCGATGCCCCACCTCGCCGGCGACGTCATCGAAGCCATCGGCTGAACGGCTACGGGCACGCTGGCTCTCGACGGGGAGCGAGCAGCGGCGCATCGGTTCGGTCGGGAAGAGCCGAGTATAGGGCTCGACGGGTGCGGGAAGTCGGCGAGCAGTAAAGAGAGGGCGCCGGTCCGAGGCATCGGCCGGTTAGAACGCTAAAAAGTTTCAACGGGAGGAACATGGGCCAGAACACCATCAACGAGGAGAGGGCGGCCCGGATATTGAAGTTCCGGGACCTGCTCAAGCAGCGCATCGTGATACTAGATTGCGCGATGGGGACCATGATCCAGAGCTACGATCTCACGGAGGCGGACTACCGGGGGGAGCGCTTCGCCGACCACCCCGGGGAGCTCAAGGGGAACAACGACCTGCTCTCCATCACCCAGCCCAAGATCATCCGCGACATCCACGAGGCGACCCTCGAAGCCGGCTCCGACGTCATCGAGACGAACACGTTCTCTTCGACCTCCATCGCCCAGACCGACTACGAGATGCAGGACCTCGCCTACGAGCTTAACTTCGAGGCGGCGCGCGTCGCCCGCGAGGCCGCGGATAACTACAGTGAGAAGCAGCCGGAGAAGCCGCGCTTCGTCGCTGGCGCCCTCGGTCCGACGAACCGGACCGCTTCGCTGTCGCCGGACGTTAACAACCCCGGCTTCAGGAACGTGACCTTCGACGAGCTCGCCGCCGCTTACAAAGAGGCGACGCGGGGGCTTATCGAGGGCGGGGCCGACCTGTTGCTCGTGGAGACGATCTTCGACACGCTGAACGCGAAGGCAGCTATCTTCGGCATCCAGGAGTACCTCGAGGAGGAGGGGCTCGACGTGCCGCTCATGATCTCGGGGACGATCACGGACGCTAGCGGGCGGACGCTCTCGGGCCAGGTGACGGAGGCTTTCTACAACTCCGTGCGCCACACGGACCCCATAAGCATCGGCCTGAACTGCGCCCTCGGCTCGAAGGAGCTCCGCCAGTACATCGAGGAGCTCGCCAGGGTCTCGGAGAGCCACGTCAGCGCCTACCCGAACGCGGGGCTGCCGAACGAGTTCGGCGAGTACGACGAGAGCCCTGAGTACATGGCACAGGAGATCGGGGAGTGGGCCGAGGCCGGCTGGCTGAACATCGTCGGGGGGTGCTGCGGTACCACGCCGGATCACATCCGCGCCATCGCCGAGGCCGTCGAGGGGTACGCGCCGCGCCCGCTCCCCGAGGAGGACCCCGACGAGCCCCGCCTCACGCGTCTCTCGGGGCTCGAGCCGTTGAACATCGGGCCGGACTCCCTTTTCGTGAACGTCGGGGAGCGGACGAACGTTACCGGCTCGCGCCGGTTCAAGGACCTGATCCTCTCGGGCGACTACGACACGGCGCTCGACGTGGCCCGCCAGCAGGTCGAGAACGGCGCCCAGGTTATAGACATCAACATGGACGAGGGCATGCTCGACGGCGAGGAGGCGATGGTCACTTTCCTGAACCTCGTCGCCGCCGAGCCGGACATCTCGCGCGTCCCGGTCATGATCGACTCTTCGAAGTGGAGGATCGTCGAAGAGGGCCTCAAGCGGGTGCAGGGGAAGGCGATCGTCAACTCCATCAGCATGAAGGAGGGCGAGGAGGAGTTCGTCCGCCAGGCGAAGCTCCTCAAGAGGTACGGGGCGGCCGTCGTCGTCATGGCCTTCGACGAGAAGGGCCAGGCGGACACGAAGGAGCGCAAGGTCGAGATCTCGGCCCGCGCCTACAAGGTGCTGACCGAGGAGGTCGGTTTCCCGCCCGAGGACATAATCTTCGATCCGAACGTCTTCGCCATCGCGACCGGCATCGACGAGCACAACAACTACGGGGTGGACTTTATAGAGGCGGTCGGCGAGATCACCGCCCGCCTCCCCCACGCCCGCACTTCGGGGGGCATCTCGAACGTCTCGTTCTCCTTCCGGGGCAACGAGCCGGTGCGCGAGGCCATTCACGCGGTCTTCCTCTACCACGCCATAAGGAATGGCCTGACCATGGGCATCGTCAACGCCGGGCAGCTCGGCGTCTACGACGACATCGACCCGGAGCTAAAAGAAGCCGTCGAGGACGTCGTCCTGAACCGCCGCGACGACGGCACCGAGCGGCTCCTGGAGCTCGCGGAGAAGTACCGCGACAGGGGCGAGGAGGCAGAGGAGGAGGCCCTGGAGTGGCGGTCGTGGCCGGTCGAGAAGCGGCTGGAGCACGCGCTCGTCAAGGGCATCGCGGACTTCGCCGAGGAGGACGCGGAGGAGGCGCGCCAGAACGCGGATCGTCCCATAGAGGTGATCGAGGGTCCCCTCATGGACGGGATGAACGTGGTCGGCGATCTCTTCGGCGCGGGGAAGATGTTCCTGCCGCAGGTCGTCAAGAGCGCGCGGGTGATGAAGAAGGCGGTAGCCTACCTCATACCGTACATCGAGGCGGAGAAGGGCGAGGCGCGGAAGCCCAACGGCACGGTCATCATGGCGACGGTGAAGGGCGACGTACACGACATCGGTAAAAACATCGTGGGCGTGGTCTTGCAGTGCAACAACTTCGAGGTCATAGACCTCGGGGTGATGGTCCCGGCGGCGAAGATCCTCCAGACCGCGAAAGAGAAGGGCGCGGACGTTATCGGGCTCTCCGGCCTGATCACGCCGAGCCTCGACGAGATGGTGCACGTGGCGAGCGAGATGCAGCGCGAGGGCTTCGACCTCCCGCTCCTGATCGGCGGGGCGACTACCTCGCAGACGCACACGGCCGTCAAGATAGCGCCGAGCTACGAGCACCCGACGATCCACGTCAAGGACGCCTCCCGGGCCGTCGGCGTGGTGCAGAGCCTCGTGAGCGAGGGGGGCGGCAAGGCCGCCTACGCGAAGGGGATAGCGGACGAGTACGAGGCGGTGCGCACCAAGCACGCGGGACGCCGGTCCAAGACCAGGATCGCGCCGCTCAGGAGGGCCCGGGCGAACCGGACGCAGATCGATTGGGAGGGCTACGCTCCGCCGAAGCCGAACGTCCTCGGCGTCCGCTCGTTCGAGGACTACCCGCTGGAGGAGATCCGGGCCTACATAGACTGGACGCCCTTCTTCCACTCCTGGCAGCTCAAGGCGAGCTACCCCCGAATCTTCGACGACCCGGAGAAGGGCGAGGAGGCGAAGAAGCTCTTCGACGACGCCCAGGAGCTTCTCGACCGCGTAATCGAGGAGGGGTGGCTCACGGCCCGCGCCGTCTTCGGCCTCTTCCCGGCCAGCGCCCTCCCGAACGACTCGGTCGAGGTCTACACGGACGAGTCGCGCTCGCAAGTCCTGACGGAGCTCCACTTTCTGCGCCAGCAGAAGCAGAAGCCGCCCGGCCGCCCGAACCGCTCCCTCGTCGACTACGTCGCCCCCAAGGAGACGGGCCTCGCGGACCACGTGGGCATGTTCGCCGTTACCGCAGGGATCGGGGCCGACGAGGCGGCCCGGCGCTTCGAGGAAGAGAACGACGTCTACAACGCGATCATGGTCAAGGCCCTGGCCGACCGGCTCGCCGAGGCGTTCGCCGAGCTCTTGCACCACAGGGTCCGCAAGGAGTTCTGGGGCTACGCCGCCGACGAGGGCCTCGACACCGAGTCGATCATCCGCGAGGAGTACCGGGGCATCAGGCCCGCGCCCGGCTACCCGGCCTGCCCGGAGCACACCGAGAAACACACCCTGTGGGAGCTCCTCGACGTCGATGAGAACGCCGGCATCTCCCTGACCGAGAGCTGCGCCATGACCCCGGGCGCCGCCGTCAGCGGCTACTACTTCTCCCACCCCGAGTCCCAGTACTTCGGCGTCGCCGAGATCGGGCGCGACCAGGCCGCCGACTACGCCGAACGCAAGGGCATGACGATGGCGGAGGCCGAGAAGTGGCTCTCCCCCAACCTCGCCTACGACCCCGAGGAGGGGAACAGCGAGGGAGCGACGGAGGTCCCCCAGGCCCAGAGCAAGGCCGCACGCTAGCCGAACGGCCAGCTCCGTCGCCAGGAGGTCCGCGAGGCCCGGCGGTACGAGGAAACGTTCTCGTACCGCCGGGCTTCGCTCGTGAACGATCCGCGCGAATCGGCCTCTTATGAGTAGGTCCGGATCACCGGGGTAGGAACGAGTTCCAGGAGCGATGACGGCTAGATCTCCGGAGGTCACACGGTGTCTATGAGCGCGGCGGTAAAAGGATTGGCGGCGGGGTTTGCGGGGGTGGCGGTGATGACCGCCGGGGAGAAGCTGGAGCAGGCGTTCACCCACCGGCCCAACTCATTCGTCCCCGCGCACACCCTGGAGCGCGTCCTCGGGCTCCAGCAGAAGCCCGACGAGGATCGGCTGTTGCTGAACTGGGTCATGCACTACGGACAGGGCGCCCTGCTCGGCGCGGTCCGCGCCCTGATGGCCGAACGCGGCTTTCGCGGCCCGGTCGGCTCGTTCATGCTCATGAACCTGCGCCTGCTGAACGACCAGACCCTGGAGAACGCAACCGGCGTCGGCGCCCCACCGTGGACGTGGCCGGTGGACGAGCAGGCCGTGGACCTCTTGCACAAAGCGGTCTACGCATTCGCCACGGGTGCCTTCGTGGACCGGCTCGTCCCGGGTCCCGCGGGCGTCCCCGAGCCGCGTAAGCCCTGGAGGGCGCGCTAGCCCCGCGCCGTCGCCCTGGAATACGTCTTACGGCAGCAAGAGAACGCCTGGCGTAGAAAGCGTCAGCAACGGACCAGCAAATTTGCAGGGAGGGCCATTGTCCGGCCGCGAGAAGACCGAAGAGCGAAGGTTCGTTCACGCGTTCCTCGACGGGGACCCGGACGAGACGGAGAATGCCCTCGGCCGCCTCGGGGAGCGGGGCGCCGCCCTGAGCAGGATGGGCCGGTTCGGGGCGCCGGTTCCGGAGGGGTTCGTCGTCTCCCTGGAAGGCGCCGGCAGCGACGAGGCCCTCCGGGGGCTCGAGGGGCAGGTCCGTGAGGCGCTCGGGCGGCTGGAGGGGGAGACTGGCCGCGCCTTCGGCGAGCCGGAGAACCCGCTCCTCCTGGCGGCGCACGTCGAGTCCCTGGGCGCGGCAGGTCGTTCGATCCTCCCTCTTGGCCTGAACGTCACGCTCGTCGAGGACCTCGCCCGGCACTCGGGGGACGGACGGGAGCCTTACGCGGCATACCTGCGCTTTCTGGAGGCTTTCGGGCGGGCGGCCTACGGCATGGACGGTGCAGATCTGCAGAATGCTTCGGAACTGCAGCCGGAGGAAGATCCGAAGGAGAAGGTCCGGGCGGCGCGCGACGCCCTGCGCGAAACTGCCGGGGAGGAGGTGCCGGAGGATGCGGCCGGGCAGCTCATGGCGATCGTCCGGGCGGCGCGTGGTGAGGCGAGCCGCGTGACGGTAACGCGCCTGATCTCCTCCTCCGGCGAGAACTCCGCCACGGGGGTGGCCCGCACCCACGACCCCGGGACGGGCGAAAAGGGTCCGACGGGCGAGTTCGTGGTTGGGGTCGGCGGCCGGGACCCGCGTGTGCTGCGGGAGATGGAGCAAGCCATACCGAGAGCGCACGAAGAGCTCGTGCGGGTCATGGAAGCGCTCGGGGACGGCTACAAGGACGCCCTGGAAGTGGAGTTCGTCGTGGAAGACGGCCAGCTCTACATGCTCGACGGCAGGGTCGGGGACGTGGTGGGCGACGCCGCCGCGAGGGTCAAGATCTCCGTGGACCTCGTCCGCGAGGGGGTCATCACACGCGAGGAGGCGCTACTGCGCGTGGACCCCGCCGGCCTTCCGGGGATGCTCCGGCCGCGCGTGGACCCCGAGGCCTGGGAGGCGGCCGAAGTCTTCGCCCGGGGCATCGCCGCCTCTCCCGGGGCCGCGGCGGGCGAGGTCGTCCTCACCGCCGAGGAGGTCCGGGAGAAAGGGGAAAACGGCGAGTCCCTCGTGCTCGTCGTCGACTCCCTGGGCCCCGACGACAAGGAGGGCATGCTCGCCGCAGCCGCTGTCGTGGCGTCGGACGTCCTCGCGAGCCACGACCTGCTCGTGCTCCGGGGCATGGGCGTCCCCGTCATACACGGGTGCGAGGGCATGGAGGTGGACGCCGGGAGCGGGGAGGTAAGGTTCGAAGGAAACACGGTCCGAGGCGGCGATCCGGTCACCGTGGACGGCTCCGCCGGCGCCGTGCTCCTCGGGGAGGTGCCCGTGTTGGGGGCCGCGGCCGGCGGTGACCTGGAAGAGCTTCTCGCCTGGGCCGACGGGGAGCGCAAGCTACGCGTAAGGGCGAACGCCGACACCCCGGAGGACGCGAGGAGGGCGAGGGAGTTCGGGGCAGAGGGGATCGGGCTCTGCCGCACCGAGCGGACGTTTATGAAGGGCGGGCTCCTCGGGGCCGTAAGGCGCGTCATACTCGAGGGCGGAGGCGGCGAGGACGTCGAGGAGGCGCTATCGGAGCTGGAGGAGGGCCAGCGCGAGGACCTGGAGGGGCTCTTCCGGGCGATGGACGGTCTGCCCGTCTCCGTGCGGCTCCTCGACCCGCCGCTCCACGAGTTCCTCCCGGACGCCGACGACCTGCGCGAGAGGCTGGCCGGGGCCGAGGGGGAGGAGGCTGACGAGTTGAGGCAGACCCTGGAGGCCGTCGAGTCCCTGGAAGAAACGAACCCGATGCTCGGGACGCGGGGGGTCAGGCTCGGGCTGCTGAGACCGGAGATTTACAGGATGCAGGCCCGTGCGATCGCCGGGGCCGCGAGGGCTCTTAGGGAAGAGGGCCTCGACCCCATCGTCGAAGTCCTCGTCCCCCTCGTGCAGTTCCCCGAGGAGCTGAGGCAGATGAAGGAGATACTAACGGAGGAGTTCGGGGACGAGGAGATCGCCATCGGCGCCACGGTAGAGGCCCCCCGGGCCTGCGTCGCCGCCGGAGACCTCGCGCGCCACGCCCCCTTCCTGTCTTTCGGCACCAACGACCTGACCCAGACCGCCCTGGGCGTCAGCCGCGACGACGCGAGGGGCGGCTTCCTGCCGGAGTACCTCGACCGGGGCATCCTCGATGTGGACCCCTTCGACCGCATCGACAGGGACGGGGTGGGCAAGCTGATAGAGCTCGCCAGGGACCTCGGCCGGGGGGAGAACCCGCACCTGAAGCTCGGCGTGTGCGGAGAGCAAGGCGGCGACCCCGAGAGCATCCACTTCCTGCACGATGCCGACATCGACTACGTCTCCTGCTCCCCCTTCCGGGTGCCCGTAGCTCGGCTCGCGGCGGCCCAGGCTGCGATACGCGCCAGCCGGGCTAGAGCTACGGGGTAGCGCGGCTCGGGCGTCGCCGCAAGGGGCGCCCCGCGAACGCCGAGCGCGTTCTCGCCCGGCAGAGCTGTGCTTTCCGAACGGCTTGCCAAACGCCCCGGCGGGATGCCGGATGTCCTGCCGCTAAACCTGCGGCTTCGGACCCTTCGTCGCTTGTTTCTCGGGGGATCGGATGGTCGCGGGGGAGACGCGCCCTCGCGCAGGGTCCGAGGTGCCAGCGGTGCTCAGCGGAACTCCGGCAGGATCTCCTTACCGTAAAGCTCGAAGAAGGCTTTCGTGTTGCCCCCGATCTGCTGCACGTACACCTCGTCGTAGCCGGCCCCTTCGTACTGGCGGATGGTCTCGCGGTGCGGCTCGGGGTCGGGTCCGCAGGGGATTGCCTCGGCGATCATGTCTTCCGTGACGAGTTGGGTGGCCTGCTCGAAGTGGCGGGGCGTGGGCAGTACCTGGGCGAGCTCGCCCGGCAGGCCCTCGTTCGGCCATATCCTATGAGCGGTCTTCCGGCGCTCGGCTTCGTCCTCGCCGTAGCAGACCTTGAAGGCGCCGTGGGCGGGCTTTTCGCCGCCGCCGGAGGAGCGGAAGAGGTTCAGGAGGTCGGCGTCCGGGGCGACGTTCATGTAGCCGTCCCCGATCCTGCCGGCGATCTGGGTAGCCTTCGGGCCGAAGCCGGAGACGAGGATGGGCGGTGGCTCGTCGGGGAGGGTGTAGATCCTGGCGTTCTCGACGGCGTAGTGTCGTCCGTCGTAGCTGTGCGTGCCGCCCTCCCAGAGGAGGCGTATGATCTCGACGGCCTCCTCCAGCATCTCGAGGCGCACGTCGGTCGAGGGCCAGGCGTCGCCGAAGATGTGCTCGTTCAGGGCCTCGCCGGAGCCGACGCCGAGGCCGAATCGTCCGGGCAGCATCGCCGCCGAGGTCGCCGCGGCCTGGGCTATGATCGCCGGGTGTATGCGTATCGTCGGGCAGGTGACGGCGGTGTAGACGGGGATTCGGGACGTAACCTGGGAGAGGCCCCCGATCACGCTCCACACGAACGGGCTCTCTCCCTGCTCGTCGTTCCAGGGGTGGTAGTGGTCGGAGATCCAGAGCGCTTCGAACCCGGCCTCCTCGGCCATCCGGGCCTGCTCCAGAAGCTCCAGAGGACCGTACTCCTCGCAGGACAAGAAATATCCGACCTTCATAACGACCTCCCACAAACGGACGAACCTCACGCTTCTCCAACGCCCGGGTCCTACCCCTCACGCCGTGGCGGTAACCCGAAGGGATGCCGCGCGGCGGGATCCCCTACCGCCCGTTGAGGCTACCGTCCCGCTCGACGCGCAGGCGGGGGTCGGTGCCCGGGATGACGCGCCGAATGAGGCGCTCGGTCCGCTCGAAGAACATGGTCCGGTCGAGCAGCGGGTTCCAGACGCCCACGGTGATGCAGTAGTAGGTGTCGTAGGGGCTCGCGTGGTGGACGTCGTGGTGCTGCTGCGAGAGGATCAGACCGCGATCCTGGAGCCAGGCTGCCACGCGCGGCGGGTTCTCCAGATGCGCCCACTTGTGGAACTGGTTCGTCAGGAACACGCCGAGGCAGAGCATGAGGGAGAAGGCCCCGAAGAGGGCCCCGGCGGCCGTCGTCGCGACGGGCACGGCGAGCCAGACCAGGAGCATGAACGGGAGGCTCACCAGGCTGTTGTTGCCGTTGGTATCCACAAAGTCGTGCGTGGTGATGCCCTTGGGGTCGACGTGGTGCTCGCGGAAGGCGTCTATAAACCCCCTACCGATAAGCGGCGTCTCGGAAGACCCGAAGTTGTCCGCCAGAAAGTGGACGAAGCCGGAGACAAAATCCGCCACCAGATAAGCCGCGACGGCGAGGATCGGCAGCAGCCACGCGTACCCGTGCGACGCGATACCCCGATAAATCTCGACGCTCATCAGGACGGCGAGCACGAAGAACGCCGCTATCCCGGCGACCTCCAGCGCGTAATGTCCCCTGCTCGTCTCGGGACGAAGACGCTCTCCGTCCAAGGTTCCTTGCTGCCCGGCCACGGTTACCTCCATATTAAATCTACGGTCGAGCGTATTACGGAGGACCATGCACGCCCGGATCACCGCAGGACCGTCGGAGGAAGTTTGCCGGCCGGGCTCGTCCGCCCACCGGTCCTTACAAGAACCAAACCGAGGCCTACCGGAACCGCACCTCTTCGAAGCCCAGCGTGGTGGCGAAGGCGCGGATGCTCTCCTCGGCGTTGCGCTCCGCCTGTTCCAGGATACCGTTCTCGCGGGCGGCGGCCTCGATCCGCCCGACCGCCTCCCTCCTTGCCTCCTCGACCAGCTCGTCGTCGGGGCGCAGGTTCAGAGGGCTGAAGTCCCGGTCGTAGATCCTGGTTTCCCTCTCGTCGAGGCTCGCGGAGAGGACCTCGGGCTCGGGCAGCCGGATGGTTACGGCGTCGCCCTCGACCTGCACGTCGTCTTCGCCGATGCGCGCGAGGTCTACCCCGGCCTCGACGTCGCCGGAGGCTATAAGCAGCACCTTCTCGCCGGAGAAGAACCGTTCGAGACCCGTCCCGCCGCTCTCGCGGGTGACGGGCACGGACTCGGTCCAGCGCACCGTCGCGAGGCGGTCGAGGTCCTGTATCCCCTCCACCACGGTCGGACCGGCCGTCGTGCGCGCCGGCCTCTCCTCGAACAGCAACGGTCCCACGACCGGCAAGTTCCCCAGAAAGGTAGCCCGGCCGATCCCGACCCCGACGCCCACCGACACCAGCACTAGCAGCAACGCCAGGACCAGCGTAGTACCGAGCCCCCCGCCCCTACCCTTGCCCATAAAACCCTCCCGGTTCCGTAAAGAGCCGCCGCTGATTCTACCGCCCGGCCCCGCAGAACGGCGGCACCCATATAATGCCCACCTCGTAGGGAACCACAGAGGGGAGCGAAGGGTGGAACAGCAGATCATGGCCGGGGCGGAGCCATTCCGCATGGAGGGGAACGGGACGGGCGTCCTCGTCTCGCACGGCTTCACCGGCACGACGCAGAGCGTGAGGCCGCTGGGAGAAGCCCTGGCGGCCGAGGGCTTTACCGTGGCGGGTCCGAGGCTCGCCGGGCACGGGACGACGATGGACGACCACGCGAGGAGCACGGCTCGGGGCTGGATCTCCTCGATAGAAGAAGACCTCGCCTGGCTTGAAGGCCGCTGCGAGAACGTGTTCATCGCCGGCCTCTCCATGGGAGGGATGTTCTCGCTCTACTTCGCCGGCACGCGCCCGGACCTCATAAAGGGCGCCGTCCCCATCAACGCCTGCTTGTACCTCGCCAACCCCGACCTCGCCCGCCTCGTCTTCGACCCCGCAGCCCCCCCGAGCGTCCCCGGCGTGGGCTCGGACATAAAAGCACCCGGCGTAGAAGAGCTGGTCTACCCGGAGGTCCCCGTGCCGCCCCTCAAGGAGTTCATGGCCGCCATGCGCGTCACCGACGACCTCCTCCCCGCCATCACGGCCCCCGTCCTCGTCCTCCAGTCCCTCGAGGACCACGTCGTCCCGCCGGAGAACGGCCCATACATCCTCGAAAGGCTCGGCAGCACCGACAAGGAACTCGTCCGCCTGGAGAACTCCTACCACGTCGCCACCCTGGACAACGACAAGGAACTCATCGCCGAACGCACGATCCGCTTTATCCACGAACACGGGGGCTAGGCGCGGGCCTCGCAACCTAGACAATCCGCTAACCCCACCGGTGCCACCACCACGCCGGGGCCGGGACACGGATAAACATATCCCGTGTCCCGGCCCCGGTACGAGGCCCCGCCCCTACGACTGTATGTTGGTCTCGCGCCAGCGGGAGTGGGGGCCCATGCCGTCGGCCTCGGGGAACGCCTCGCCCTTCGTCAGTTGGACGCGGACCGGGGGGAGCATGGTCCCCCGGTCGCAGAGGTAGGTGCCGCTCACCGGGGCCTTGTCGCCGGGCTTGAAGATAGGACCGTAGCGCCGGTATCTGTTCAGTATGTCGTCCAAGCCCTTAGACATACAGGCTAGAGGGTTATCGCGCGGGCTTCGTTGAAGCCCGGGATGGATAGCAGCTCTTGCAGGACCTCGTCGGGGACGGGCTCGTCGACGGTGATCGTCATGGCGGCGCGGGTGCCGGGTTCGCCGCGCCCGACGGCCATGTTGCCGATGTTGATCCGGTGATCACCGAGGACGGCGCCGATGCGCCCGATCATGCCGGGCTGGTCCTCGTTGCGGATGAAGAGCATGTGCTTCTCGGGCTCTATATCCATCGTGTACCCGAGGATGTCCACGATCCGGGGCCGCATCCTCGGCCCCACGAGCGTCCCGCTGACGACGCTCTCGCCGCCGTTCTCGGCGGAGGGCAGCTTGATCGTCACCAGGCTCGTGAAGTCCGAGGACTCCGAGGAGCGCGAGGTCTCGATCTTGAAGCCCCTCTCCTTCGCGAGCACGGGCGTGTTCACGAAGTTCAGCGGCTCGTGCACCATCCTGGAGAGCAGACCCTTCTGCGCCGAGACGTCGAGCAGGCGCGTGTCGAAGTTGGCAACCTCCCCCCGGTACTCTATCCGCAACGCGTTCCCGGGCCTGTCCGTGAGCTGGTGGAGCAACCCGCCGAGGGCCTCGCACAGCCCCGCGAACTGCGCCACGAACTCGGCCCCCTCGCCGGCCGGGACGGGGGCGTTGAGGGCGTTGGTTGGGACGAGGCCGCGCAGCGCGATCCCGACCTGCTCGGCCGCGGTTACCCCCGCCCGGTCCTGGGCCTCGACCGTGCTCGCCCCGAGGTGCGGCGTGACGACGACGTTGGAGAGACCGAAGAGCGGGGATTCCGTCGTCGGCTCCTCCTTGAAGACGTCGAGGGCTGCACCGGCGATCACGCCGCCCTTCAGCGCGTTGTACAGCGCCGTCTCGTCCACGATACCGCCGCGCGCCACGTTGATGAGGTAGGCCGAGGTCCTCATCCTTTCGAGGGCGTCGGCGTCGATCATGTTCATCGTCTGCGGCGTGCGCGGCACGTGCAAGGAGACGAAGTCCGAGCTCTCGAGTACCTCGGCGACGCTCCCGGCGCGGGCAACGTTCATCGCGCGCATCCGGTCCTCGGAGATGTAGGGGTCGTACGCGAGGACCCGCATGCCCATGCCCAGGGCGCCCCGCGCCACGATGGCGCCGACGTGCCCGAGCCCTATCAGCCCGAGCGTCTTCTCCGAGACCTCGACCCCCTTGAAGGCGCTCCGCTTCCACTCGCCGCCCTTCAGGGAGGCGTCGGCCACGGGGATGCGCCGGGCGACCGCGAGCATCAGCCCGAGCGTCTGCTCCGCCGCCGCGATCGTGTTGCTCTCCGGGGCGTTGGCGACGATGATCCCGCGCTTCGTCGCCGCCTCTATGTCGATGTTGTCGACGCCTATCCCGGCCCTGCCGATCGCCTTGAGGTTATCCGCCCTCTCGATGACCTCGGCGGTAACTTGCGTCGCGCTCCGGATGATCAGCCCGTGGTACCCGCCGATCTTCTCCAGAAGCTCCTCCGGCGAGAGGCCCAGGACCACGTCGACCTCGAACTCCCGCCTGAGAAGCTCGACCCCGCTCTCGGCGAGAGCCTCGGTGATGAGGATCTTCCTCACGCGGTCACCCCGCTCTTCGAAAAGACCCGCTGCGCGGCCCCGACGCCCCGTCCGAGCTCAACCGGGTAGTCCAGAGCCTCAAGGGCGAGCTCGGTGGCGGCGATGGTCGCGATGATGTCGTACGAGTCGAAGTAGCCGCAGTGGCCGATCCGGAAGATCCTGCCGGTCATCTCGCCCTGGCCGCCCGCGATCTGTATGCCATGCTCCCTGAACAGCATCTTGACGAACTGCTTGCCGTCGATGCCGTCCGGGACCCAAGCCGCCGTGACCGCCGAGTTCATGTCCTCGTCCGGCCCGAAGAGCGAGAGGCCCATACCCTTGATCCCCTCGCGAGACGCCCGGCCGAGCAGCACGTGACGCCTGAAGACCTCCTCGACCCCCTCGGCCAGGATCTGCTGCAACGCGACGTCGAGCTGGATGATCAAGCTGACCGCAGGCGTCCACGCCGTCTGCGACGGGTCCTTCTCGTAAGCCTTCTTCGCCGCCGTCCAGTCAAAGTAGTACCGGGGCATCCGGGAGTCTGCGTGCATCCGCATCGCCCTCTCAGACACGCTGATGAAGCTCAACCCCGGGGGCGTCATCAGGGCCTTCTGCGAACCCGCGACCACGACGTCCACGCCCCAGTCGTCCGTCCTGAGGGTACAGGCCCCGAGCCCCGAGACCGCGTCCACGATCGTCACGACGTTCGAGGCGGCCCTCGCGAAGCCCTCGATATCGTTGACCGTGCCGGTCGAGGTCTCCGAGAGGACGCAGACGGCGGCCTTGATCTCCGGGTCGTCCGCCAGCGCCGCCGCTACCTCGTCGTTGTCCGCCTTGACGCCCCAGTCGTACTTGAGCTCCGTGACCACGAGGCCGAAGGCCTGGGCCATCTTCACCCAGCGGTTGCCGAAGTTGCCGTTGTTGACACAGAGCACCTTGTCCCCCGGCGAGAAGAGGTTCTGTATGGCCCCCTCGAACGCCCCCGTACCGCTCGCCGCGTACGTGAAGACGTCGTTCTCGGTCAGGAAGACGCGCTTCAAGTTCTCGTTGACCCGCGTGAACACCTCGCTGAACTCGGCGGTCCGGTGGTGGATGACGGGCAGTGCACCCGCGGCCGATACCTCAGGCGGAATAGGCGTCGGACCGGGCGACATCAAACGATACTTGTTCATCATAATCTGGGAAGCTCCCTCTCGTGCCACAGAAAATTAAGCAACGCCCCTATTCTAGTGATTTAGCGCCACGATGACCACAAGCCCATACGATCGCGCGCCGTCGTGCGGCGTCAGGCGCCGGGTCACGGAAGTGCGAACTCCCGGGATCCGGTGTGGGGCTCTTTCGAAACGTTGCGTGCCCGGTTCGGCAACAGTAGGCTTGTCTCGATCGAGGCAACGGTCGAGACAGGATCGCGTATCGTCGAGACGGGGAGCACGGGCGGCGGGATGGGGAGGATCTTCTACGAGGTGGAGACGGCGGCGCGAGTGCTTGGCATCTCCATGGAAGAGATGGAGGAGATGGTCGTCACCCACGAGCTGAGGATGACGAGGGTAGGCACGACGCGCAGGCTCGTGCGCGTGAGCGACGTGGAGGCCGTGCTGGAGCGCGTGAGGTCCGGGGGCAGTCTGAGGACGAGGCGCGAGTTCCGTGCCCCGTCGGTCGATGGGGCCCTGGATCTCGCCGCGGCGGCGCTCGGGATCAGCCCGTCGCTCCTCCCCCACGAGGTGTTGGAGCGGGGCAACGCCTGGTCGCCGGGCCGCCCGGCGCGGGACGCGCGCGTGGCGGTCGAGCTACCGGGACCCGACGGGGCCGGGAAGCCGCCCATCGAGGATGAGGCGGTAGAGGCGAGGGCGGTCGCCGTTCGCGAGGGCGGAAACGCGGCGCCGAAGGCGTGCCGCCGGTACTACTCCCCCGAGCAGGTGGCGATCCTGCTCGGGGCACGACCGCAGGAGATCAACCTGCGCATCTACCGCGAGGATCTGCCAAGTTCGACCATCAACGGCTACCGGTGGGTCCCGGCGGAGGCGGTCGACCGGGCGCTGGCCGAGATCTCGCCGCCCGAACTGGAAAGCCCGCCGCAGCCGTTCGAGATCCTCACCCCGCCAGACCCGGGACCCGGGCTGGGCGAGCTTGTCCGCGAAGCGGCGGAGCCGCACCCCCTGGAATGGAGGGTTTCAGAGCTTGAAGTATGCATAGAGGCCCTCGAACGCGAGCTACGCCTCGAAAAGGCCCGCCGCGCCCAGGGCCTCGAATCCCGCCCGGATCTTCCCTCCAGGGGATTGGCCAAAGGCTCGAACCACTCCACCGGGAGCAACCCGCCACCCAAAGCAACCCCCTGACCCCTAAGTAGCGGGATGCGCCACACCATTCCTGGAACGGGCAGACGCTTGCACACATCTAATGCTCCTGATCGACCTCCAGGAGCCGCGACACGGGAGCACCGATAGTGAGCGGCGCAGGCTGCTCGGGGGGCGCGCAGGGGTACCCCTTCGTCCCCCTACTGCCCGAACCCGGCCCCTTCGAACGGCGGGAGGGCCGTGCGGGCGTAGCGGGCGGCGTAACCGAAGCCGTTGCTGTCGGGCGGCGCGAAGGGCTCCCGGCTCGCGAGGGCGTCGGCGGATACCCCGGTGCGGATGCGGCCCTCGACGAGGTCGAAGCGGAGGCTGTCGCCGTCCCGGAGCAGCCCGATCGCACCCCCCGATGCCGCCTCGGGGGAGAAGAGCGAGACCCAGGGCGCTTTTGCGCGAAGCCCGCTGGGCGCGACCCCGTCCGTGACCACCGGCAAGTCCACCCCGGCCTCCGCCAGAGCCCTTGCCAACCCGTCCAGGGCGAGAAGCCCGGGCCCGCCGCGCACCCCGCAACCCGCCACGACGAGCAGGTGTCCCTCCCCTACATCACCCTCTTCCACGGCCCGCACCGCCTCTTTCTCCGAGGCGAAGACGCGGCACTCGCCGGAGACCTCCTCCGTCGCCGCGCTGGCCTGACACACGACCTGTGTCCCCGACGCTCTGCCGCGGGGGAAGAAGAGTCGTTCCGCAGCCACATCCGGAAGCGGCGGAGCTTGCGGCAGGCCTGCTTTCAGCCGTCCCGCCACGGTGGGCACGTCGTGCACGGCACTCCCGAGCGCGGCGAGCAAGGCGGCGGGCCCGTGCTCCCTCAGCCAGGCCGGGCTGGCGACCACGGGGCTCTCGGGGGCGAGGACCCGGGTCATGCGGGGGAAGCCCGATACCCCGGCCTCCCGCGCGACGGCGGCGAGATGGACGAGCAGCTCAGGTCCTACCCCCGCGGAGAGGCCGGCCCGCAGCGCGTTCGCCAGGGAGAAGTTGTCCACAAGCTGAAGGACCCGAGGCTCCCCGTGGTGGGCAGCCTCGACGGCGACCTCGAAAGGGCTCTTCCCGGCGGGCGCGAGCCCGAGGGCAAACGGGACCACATCAAAGGGCGCGACGTCGTCGTGGGCGACGACCATCGGAAGATCGAGGCGCAGGGCCGCGAGCACGAACCCCACGAGGTCCCCGGGCGCGCACGGTCCTACGACGAGCAGGGCATCGGCCCCGGCCGCGGACCAGGAGACCTCGGCCTGGTCCGCGACCCATTCCCTGCGTAGCGAGGCCCCGCCACCCGGGCTCGTCTCGGGCAAAGCGAGCACCAGGGGCTCACCGCCGGCGTCGCGGACGAGCTCTGCGTTCTCGCGCGCCGCCGGACCCAGTACGCCGACGCGCGGCGACTCGTCAGGACCCGTCGAGCTTCTCCAGGAGGAGGGTGCGGACCCGGCCGCCATCGGCGCTGCCGCGGCTCGCCTTCATGACCTTGCCGACGAGAAAGCCTATGACCTTCTTGTCGCCGTCCCGGACCCTCGCGGCCTCGTCGGGGTTCTCGGCGATGACGCCGTCGACCATCCCGGCGAGCTCGTCCCCGCCGACGGAGGCGAGGCCCTCGCGCTCGACGACCACCGAGGGTGCGTCCCCGGTCTGGAAGACCGCCGCCAGAACGTCCTTGGCGGCGGAGCGGGAGATCGTACCGTCGTCCACCAGCCCGATAAGCTCGACCAGGTGCCCGGGGGTCGCCTTCGAGCCCGAGATGTCCGTCCCCGACTCGTTCAGGAGCGCCTGTAGGTCGCCGGAGATCCAGTTTGCCGCCTGCCTCGGGTCGGCGCCGCCAAGGACCGCCTCCTCGTAGAAGGCGGCGAGCTTGCGGTCGGCGGTGAGGACGCTGGCGGCGTAGTCCGTGAGGCCGTAGTCGCCGACGAAGCGGTTCTTCTTCTCCTCGGGGAGCTCGGGGAGGCGTTCCCGTATCTCGCGGACCCAAGCCTCCGTAAGCTCCAAGGGCAGGAGGTCGGGCTCCGGGAAGTAGCGGTAGTCGTGAGCAAACTCCTTGCTCCGGAGCTCGTGGACCTCGTCGGCGACGGGATCGTAGTGGACGGTCGCCTGCTGGACGCGCCCGCCGGACTCCAGGATCTCGCGCTGGCGCTCCAGCTCGCGGACGATGCCGCGCTCGACGAAGCGGAACGAGTTCATGTTCTTGAGCTCGGTCTTGGTGCCGAAGGAGCCGTCGGGGTTGCGGATGGAGACGTTCGCGTCGCAGCGCATCTGGCCCTTCTCCATGTCTGCCTCGGAGACCCCGATGGCCTGGAGGATGGCCTTGACGTGGTTCGCCGTCGCCCGCGCCGCCTCCGGGGATGGGATGTCGGGCTCCGTGACGATCTCTATCAGCGGCGTCCCGCCGCGGTTGAAGTCCACCATCGATCCGACGGAGCCGTGCATGCGGCCGGACTCGCCGACGTGGACGTTCTTCGCGGCGTCCTCTTCGAGGTGCAATCGCGTGATGCCGACGCGAACGGTCTCGCCACCGACCGGCACGTCGAGGTGGCCGCCCGTGCAGATCGGGAGGTCGAACTGCGAGATCTGGTAGCCCTTCGGCAGGTCCGGGTAGAAGTAGTTTTTGCGCGCGAAGACCGAGCGGTCGGCGACCTCGCAGTTCAGCGCGATCCCCGCCATCACCCCGAGCTCTACGGCCTTCTCGTTCGTGACCGGGAGAGCCCCCGGGTGCCCGAGACACACGGGGCAGGTGTGCGTGTTCGGCTCGTCGCCGTAGGTTACGCGGCAGGAGCAGAACATCTTCGTCCGGGTCGCCAGGTGTACGTGAAACTCCAGCCCGATGACCGCCTGATAGGTCCTTCTCTCCTGTGTCTGCACCCGGAAAACCCTCTGTCTCGCTCTCACTGCCCGGGCGTGATTCTAACATCAGCCCCTTCCGCCACACCCATCGGTCCCGCGGAAGGATCCGTGCGGCACCGTGTTACCATCGGCGGTTGCTGGGATTGCAGGCTCTTGAGAAAGAGAGGGACGCATGGATGCGGGCCGCAGCGCGCACCTCATGGTCTTGCGGGGACCGGACCTCGGCACCCTCCACCGCCTGGAAGGGGACGAGGTGATCGTCGGCGGCGACCCGTTCCGCGCGCAGGTCGTGCTCCGCGACGGGTCCGTGGCGCCGGTGGAGGCCAGGATCTTCGCCGGTCCGAAGGGCCACTACTTTGTGGAGCCCATGGCGCACGCGGGCCGCCCCGAGCTCAACGGCGAGGCCCTGATCGCGGCTCGCCCCCTCAGGAACGGCGACAGGCTCGCCATCGGCGAGAGCCTCGTCGAGTATTCCGAGCCCGATCCCCTGAGGGCGCAGCTCAACGAGAAGCTTTTCCAGACGCTCCAGAAGGACCATCTCACCGGCCTTCTCGCCAAGCCCCGCTTCGACGAGGAGTTCGAGGGCGCCCTCGCGGCGGCGCGGACGAGGCGGGAGCCCCTCGGCGTCATCATGGCCGACGTGGACAATCTCAAGGAGATCAACGACGCGCACGGCCACCTTCTCGGCGAGTTTGTGGTCGGCGAGGTCGGCAGCATTATCGGTTCGTTGCAGTCGGGGGGGAGACGGGCCACGCGCTTCGGCGGCGACGAGTACCAGGTCATCCTACCCGGGGAGGACCTCTCGGCGACGATCGTGGCGGCCGAGAGCATCCGGGCCGCCGTCGAGGCCCGGACCTTCGAGCGCGACGGCGTGAGCGTCACGCCCACCCTCTCCCTGGGCGTCGCCGCCTACCCCGAAGCCGGCCCCGGCACCGAAGACCTCACCCGCGCCGCCGACCGCGGCCTCTACCGCGCCAAGAGCGCGGGTGGAAACACCGTCTGCGAGTAAGAAACGGCCGTCGTCCCTCCCCAGATCGGAAGGTGCCGTCTGTTCCGGTGAGGCCCCTTACGGTCCATTCAAGAAGCTCAGGAGGAGCGCGTTGACCTCTTCGGGGCGGTCCTCCGCTACCCAGTGGCTCGCTTCCGGGAGGCGTTCGACGCGCAGGTTCGGCACCCATAGGGGTCCGGGCTCGGCCAGTTCGCGGCTCAGGAAGGCATCCTTCTCGCCCCAGATCACGAGGGTCGGGGCCTCTATCTTCCTCAACTTCTCCCGCGTCTTCGAGGGGCCTCGAAAGAGCGCGCGGTAGTAGTTGATGGCGGCGGTGAGCGCGCCGGGCCGCGCGAGCGCCTCCACGTAGCGCTCGACGTCTTCCTCCGAGAAAGCACCGTGCCTTGCCGCGTCCCTGCGAAACCCGGCGCGCAGGACGGCGAAGTCGTTTGCGCTCAGGAGCTTCTCCGGGAGGCGCGGGATCTGAAAGAAAAATACGTAGAAGCTCTTGAGGATCTGCTTGGGCATCGAGAGCCCGTCGTAGAGGAAGCGGGCCGGGTGCGGGACGTTGAGGATGGCGAGCTTCTCCACGCGCTTCGCGTGTTGCATGGCAACGAACCACGCGACGATGGCGCCCCAGTCGTGCCCGATCACGGTCGCCCTCTCCTCGCCACGCTCGGCGATAAGCTGTTCCACGTCGCGCGCGAGGGTTTCTATGCGGTAATGCTCTATGCCGTCCGGCTTGTCCGACAGGTTGTAGCCGCGCATGTCGGGGGCGACGACGCGGAAACCGGCATCGACCAGCACCGGTATCTGAAACCGCCACATGTGATGGAACTGCGGGAAGCCGTGCAGCAGCACCACGAGCGGCCCCTCCCCCGCCTCCACGTAATGCAGCCGCACGCCCCCAAGATCCGCGTAACGCCCATCTAGTTTTTTCATCCCGTACATCTACCCACCTACCCGTCGCCAAACCGGCAAAAAGAACGCGGCCAGAGTAAGCGTTCCGTTACCCCGCCCAACAATTCTTCACGGTACCCTAACCGGAGGTTAAAAGGTCGTTGATATTTGTGTGACAAAATACCCGGAAGGGAAAGTTTGGAGTAAGGAGGCCGTTATGGGGCTGTTCCGGCGTCAAGAACCGAAGGTGTGCTGGGTGAGGAGCGCGACGAGCGATCCGTGCGGCCGGCCGTCGACGGTCGAGATCCTGGGCGTCCCGTTCTGCGAGCGTTGCGCCCGGGAGTACGAGGAGTACGCGGCGATAGGCGTGTTGACGGACCCTGCCTCGGGGCACGGTCCGGACCGGCTCAGAGAATCCACGCTGGTCGAGCGGTTGAGGAGGCTGCGCCGCGAGCGCGACGCGCCCGTCCCGCGCCGGGGCGCGCCGCAACAGAGCTTGAAGCCCTGATACAGGCAACAGCTTCTACGGTTTCAGAGCGAAATCGAAATCAGCGACCTGCTCCACGGCACGGGCGGCGCGCAGCAGCATGCTCTCGGTGAAGTGGTCGCTCACAATCTGGACGCCGACGGGGAGGCCCTCGCTCAGGCCACCGGGGACGCTTATGGCGGGGAGGCCTGCGAGGCTCACCGGGACGGCGCAGATGTCCTGGGCGTACATCGCCAGGGGGTCGCCGGTCTTCGAGCCGATCCCGAAGGCGACGGAGGGCGAGGTCGGGGAGACGAGCACGTCGTAGCGCGAGAAGGCCGCGCGGAAGTCCTCGATGATCCTCGTGCGGACCTTCTGGGCCTGGGCGTAGTAGGCGTCGTAGTAGCCCGACGAGAGGGCGTAGGTGCCGAGCATGATCCTGCGCTTCACCTCGTCCCCGAAGCCTTCTTCCCTCGTCTGCCGGTACATCTCGTGCACGCCCTCGGCCGGGACCCTCAAGCCGTAGCGCACCCCGTCGAAGCGGGCGAGGTTGCTCGAGACCTCGGCCGGAGCCACGATGTAGTAGGCGGGCAGCCCGTAGCGCGAATGCGGCAGGCTGACCTCCCCCACCTCGGCCCCGGCCCCTTCTAGATCCTTCACCGTCCGCTCGACGACCTCGCGCACGCCCGGGTCGATCCCCTCGCCCATGAGCTCCGTAACCACCCCGACGCGCAGGCCCGAGACGCCGCCTTCGAGCCCCGAGAGGTAGTCCGGGACCTCGACGTTGGCGGAAGTTGCGTCCTTCGGGTCGTGCCCGGCGATGGCCTGGAGGAGGAGCGCCGAGTCCCGGACGTCGCGGGTCATCGGCCCGATCTGGTCGAGCGAGGAGGCGAACGCGATGAGCCCGTAGCGCGAGACCCGCCCGTAGGTCGGCTTGAGACCGACGATGCCGCAGAGCGCGGCGGGCTGGCGCACCGAGCCGCCGGTATCCGTCCCGAGCGCCCACCAGCCCATCCCCGCCGCGACCGCCGCGGCCGAACCGCCCGACGAGCCGCCGGGGACGCGGCCGAGGTCCCACGGGTTCCTCGTCACGCCGTAGGCCGAGTTCTCCGTCGAGGAGCCCATCGCGAACTCGTCCATGTTCGCCTTGCCGACCATCACGAGGTCATCGCCGTAGTTGACGAGCGCCGAGGCGTCGTAGAGGGGCTCGAAGTCCTTCAGGATCTTCGAGCCGCACGTCGTCCTGACGCCGCGCGTGGAGAGGACGTCTTTCACGGCCATCGGGACGCCGCCCCAGGGCTTTCTCGCGCCGTTCCCCTCGTCGACGCGGACGGCGCGTTCCAGCGCGATCTCCGGCGTCGTCGTGACGAAGGCGTTCACCTCGCCCTCGACCTCCTCGACGCGCGCGTTGGCGACCTCGGCGGCCTCGCGCGCGGAGACGTTCCCCGCCCCTATCTCACCGGCGAGCTCGAAGGCAGTGAGGTTCAGCAGGTCGCTTCCCGTCGGGCTCGCCACGCTAATCTATCCTCGGGACGGCGAAGAGGCCGTCGGCGTCGTCCGGGGCGGGGGCTAGGGCTTCTTCCCGCGAGAGCTCCCCGTGCGGCTCGTCGGGCCGGAGGACGTTCGTTAGGTTCAGGGGGTTCGCCGTCGGCGGGACGCCCGCGAGGTCCAGTTCCTGGATCTGCTCTATGGAGTCCAGGATGGCCCCTAGCTGCCCGCTCATCTTCCCGACCTCATCGTCCGTCAACCCCAGCCTTGCCAGGTTGGCGACGTGGCGCACCTGCTCCTCGGATATCATCTTTACCTCCGGCTCTCGCGTGATCTCTCCCCATCTTAACGCAGCTTCCAGGGGGTAACCCGGCGGGCCTTCTGCTACACGATCGAGCGGACGACACCGCCGTCGGCGCGCAGGGAGGCCCCGTTCGTGGCGGAGGACAACGGGCTCGCGACGTAGGCTATGAGCGCGGCGACCTCCCCCGGCTCGATAAAGCGGCCGAGCAGGGACGACGGACGGGCCGACCGGAAGAACTCCCGCTCCATCTCGCCCTCGCTCATCCCCTGCGCCTCGGCCATCTGCCCCACAAAGGTCGTGACGCCCTCGGAGGCGGTCGGGCCGGGCAGGACGGAGTTGACGGTCACCCCGGTACCGGGGGTAGTCTCGGCAAGGCCCCGGGCTATGGCGAGCTGCGCCGTCTTCGTCATGCCGTAGTGGATCATCTCCGCCGGTATCTGCACCGCCGACTCGCTGGAGACGAAGACGATCCTGCCCCAGCCCCGCTCCGTCATCCCGGGCAGGTAGGCTCGCGCGAGCCTGACCCCGCTCATCACGTTCGTCTCGAAGAACCGGAACCAGTCCTCGTCCGTGATCTCCGCGAACTCCTTCGGCTCGAAGATCCCGAGGTTGTTGACCAGCACGTCGACCTCCGGAACCTGGCGCAGCATCTCCTCGACCCCCTCTGCCGCCCCGAGATCCGCCGCAACCCCGGAGACCTCGCCGCCGCTGCCGCCCAGACCCTCCCGGACACGTCCCACGGCCTCCTCTACCCTCTCCGGGGTGCGGCCGTTGAGCACCACCGAGGCCCCTTCGCGGGCGAGCGCCGAAGCAGCCGCAAAACCTATTCCGGCGGTAGATCCGGTCACCAAAGCACGCTTGCCCGAAAGCTGTAAATCCATGGCAATACTCCTACTCGAAAGCGAACGAACGGCCGCGAAGACGACCACAGGCGGCATGCTACCACCCGAAACAAAGGTCACCGCGCGGAACCGGACAAGGATCGACAACCTCGCAAGGTTCCGGCCGGAAGGT
>CADCVI010000049.1 GCA_902806105.1 uncultured Rubrobacteraceae bacterium | reverse complement strand
TCGGCGTCGAGCCGAACAAGAAGGGCCTTTCGGTGGACGACAGGTGTCACGTCGAGGGCGCCCCCGAGGGCCTGTGGGCTGTCGGGGACGTGACCGGCAAGCTTCTGTTCACGCACGTGGCCCAGTACCAGGGGAAGGTCGTCTCGGCGAACATCCTGGGACAGGCACGGCGCGCGACCTACGCCGGGGTACCGAGGGTAGTGTTTTCGGACCCGGAGATCGCGGCCGTCGGCCTCACCGAGGAGGAGGCCCGGTCGCAGGGGATGGACGTGGCCGCCGTCACCATCGACCTGCCGGAGAGCCTCGCCAAGCCGTGGACGTACGAGAAGGAGCCGCGGGGCACCCTGAGCGTGATCGCCGACCGGGGGCGCGGCGTGCTCGTGGGGGCCTGGGCCGTGGCCCCGCAGGCGGGAGAGTGGATCCACGTGGCCGCAACCGCGATCCGGGTCGGTATACCCGTAACGGAGCTGCTCGACGGGATCGCCCAGTTCCCGACCTTCACCGGCGCGTACCTCGAAGCGTTCGAGAAGCTGGAGATGTAGGCCGTCCCACGCCACAATCCCCGTAGCAGCAGGCATCGAAGCGTTCGTGCGAGGAGCTGAAAGGGACCTGGCGGGGAACGCATCGGAGGACGAGCCGTCCGAGACGCGCCGCTAGAGCCACGAGGCGAGATGAACTGGACGATTCCAGAGGAACGGCTGCTCCCGGGCTTACGCCGACCCGAGGGGCTCGAAGCCACGATCCGGACCCTCTGGCGTGGGCAAACCGAAGGGAGACCCTCATGCACAGGAACCCGAACAACGAAGAGATGAAGCGTTTGCTGGAAGAATCGCGCAACATAGCGGTGGTGGGGCTCTCGGACAACCCCTACCGCACGAGCCACGCCATCGCTCGTTTCCTTCAAGGCGTAGGCTACAGGATCTTCCCGGTCAACCCGAACCTGACGGGCCCAGTCCTCGGCGAGGAGCCCTACGCGACGGTCGAGGAGATCCCCGAGGAGGTGGATATCGTGGACGTGTTCCGCCGGAGCGAGCTTACCCCGCCGGTCGCGCGCGACGCCGCTGCTGCGGGGGCCAAGGTCCTGTGGCTCCAGCTCGGCGTCTACAACGAGGAGGCCTCCCGCTACGCCGGAGAGCACGGCCTCACCGTCGTCATGGACCGCTGCATAAAGGTTGACCACGCCGCCCTCGTCGGCAGGTGATCGCCCGGCTTTTCTCTTACCTGGAATCCGGGTAAAGACGGAAGCTTGGCAAGCGAGGATAGGAGCGTTGAGTGCCGCGCATACGACCAGTGGAACCGGAGGATGCCCCGCAGGGCTCTCTGGAGTACATAGAGAAAGGCAAGCAGCAGACCGGTGGGCAGGTCATCAACTTTTTCAAGCAGATGTCCGTCTCCCCCGCGTCGTTCCAGGCTTACATGGACTTCGCCGGGACTCTCGCGGGCGGTGCGCTCGACCGGCAGACACAGGAGTCCATCGCCGTTGCGATCTCCGACTACGACGGCTGCGTCTACTGACTCTCGGTTCACTCCGCCGTGGCGGAGCAAGAGGGGCTCACTAAGGACGAGGTTCGTCAGGCCCAGGGCTTCGAGTCCGACGATCCAAAACGGGCAGCGGCTTTGCGGCTCGCTCGCGACGTTATCGAGAGCCGGGGACACCCTTCCGACGAATCGTTCGAGGAGGTTCGGGAGGCGGGGTACACGGATGAGCAGATCATGGAGATAATCTCCAACGTCGCCCTCACCCAGTTCTCGAACTACATGAACGACTCGATCCAGACGGAGGTGGACATCCCCGTCGTCGAGCCAATAAGCAGCCACTAGACGAGCATCTATCGCCGGGGTGGCACCCGTTACCCCGGCTCTTTGGAGGTCGCATCATGGTTAGAGAGATAGCCGTCTTCGAAGTCCAGGAGGGCCAGGGCGAGAGCTTCATCGAGGCCTACAAGGGGGTCTCCAGAATCTTGAACGAGGCATCGGGGAGCCGTGGCGCGACCCTGCATCGGGGGATAGAAGACCCGCGCGCCTTTACCCTCATCGTCGAGTGGGACTCCGTGGAGGCGCACACCGACCTTACGAAAGAACCTGCTTTCAAGGACTTCGGGGACGCCATCGGACCGTATCTCGCGGGCCGTCCGGAGGTTCGGCACGTAGAAGCGGTGGGCTAGGGGGCGATGGACGTGTCCGGGGCCATCGCCTTCGACGTCTATGGGACGCTGGTCGACCCTCTCCAGATGGGCGAGCGGCTGAGGCCGGTAGCGGGCGAGCTCGCCGATCCGTTGGCGAAGCTGTGGCGCGAGAAGCAGCTGGAGTACACCTTCCGGCGAGCCCTGATGCGCCGCTACGAGAATTTCGACGTCTGCACCCGTCAGGCGCTCGACCACGCTGCGAGCTTGCTCGGCGTCGCGCTCTCCGACGAGGACCGCGAGCACCTGATCGAGGTTTATGGCAGCCTCTCCCCCTTCGCCGACGTGGCCCCGGGCCTCGAAGGCATGCGAGACCCGGGCCGTGCCTTGGTCGCGTTCTCCAACGGCGT
>CADCVI010000048.1 GCA_902806105.1 uncultured Rubrobacteraceae bacterium | reverse complement strand
TCGGACATCGATACCGGAGAGGGCGCCCTGCCCTACGAGCGCGTGCTCGACGAAGAGGACTACATCGAGCACATTGCGCGCTCCGCGCTCGCGGCCGGGATTGGGGACGGCGGACCGGTTGGGGAGGCTACTGCCTACCTGTTCGACGGTCGGGGACTCCTTGAGCATGCGGTCAGTTGGATCGAAGGGACCTTCTTATCCGGGGACGCGAAGGACCTTGCGTAGGCCGAACGGGCGGCGAGGCCGGCGAGAATCTCGTCTTGCGGGCGTCGGGCGCCCAGGGTTGCAAGACCGGGTCTATGCGTACTTAGTAGAATGTCTCTTCCACGCAGTCGGGTGAATTGGGAGGAGTCGCGGCCGCTAGGCTACACTGGTCTCCATGGTTTACACTCTCGAGCTCGTTGCGGAGGGTAGGTAGCGCGTTGCTCGGACGTCGCGCAAAGGTGGCGGTGCTCGGCGTGGCGCTCCTGGTCCTGGCGGTGGAGGGGCTGTTGCTCATCCGCTACTACGACCGCTACTACGGATCCGATACCGCCTCCGGTACCCCTTCTAGCAGCGCGCCGGCCTTCGAGGCCACGATGCCAGAGGGGACGATGCCGGAGGTCACGGCCGCTGAGGAGACCTCCGCGGCCGGGGGCACCCCATCGAGCGTCGAGAAGGCCTCCTTCGTCCACCGCTCCACGGACAAGAACAGCCGCAGTGATTACACTTACATTGACGATCCGCGCCTCAATGGCGACCCGAACGCCGTCGTCCTCGCCGCGCCGACCCCGGATCGAGAACGCACAGGGACTACTACCTACGCTCACAACATCGGCGTCTGGTACACGCCCGTGGCTAACAAATGGGCGATCTACAATCAGGATCAGGTGGCGATGTCTTCCGGAGAGACCTTCGAAGTGGCCGTACCGCGGGCACGCGAGGCTTTTGTCCACAGCGCTAGTCCCTCCAACACCGTGGGCAACGCCACCTACCTGGACGATCCGCTGACCAACGGCAAAGCCGAAGCCGAGGTCTCCGTGACCCAGAACTGGAACCCCGGCGGCGGAGGCGGCGTCTACAACGACCACCCCGTAGGCGCACTCTACGACGGGGACGTGGACAGGTGGTTCGTCTACAACGAGGACGGCGCGCCTATGCCCGAGGGGGCCGCCTTCAACGTCGCCGTGTCAGGGGCCGAGCCGGCAGGGTAGTTGCCCGCCCGCTACGCGCCCCCTCGGCTAACTTCGGAGAACAACCCTTCCCCCTTCCGAAACTGTTTGGAAAAGCGAGTTGGGTAGGTCGATGACGTACGCTCCCGAACATGGAAAAGTGCTATTCGAGCGATCTATCCGATGGTGAGTGGGAGTGCTTGAAGCTCCATGCCCCAGGCCCCGACAAGCGAGGAAGGCCGAGAACCCACGGCACCCGCAAGATCCTTAACGCTGTCTTCTACGTGCTCAAGAGCGGCAGACCTCGCCACGGTAGCGTTACACATTCCTGTACTTCCCTCGGATGAAAAGTTGGCCGCGGTCGCCGGTGTGTGGCATGCTGCTTGGCCTCTGTAGGTGTCGTCGCGGCGCTCGTTCTGGGGTAGCTTCGTGGAACACCGGCCGAAGCGGGAGGTAGCTTGAGGCGTCGCCGGGCGGAGGGAGAGAACGAATGACGAGGCGAAGGCGTGTCGAGCCCACCGAGGAGTGGGCCGAACTGGAGCTGCTCCTGGAGTGGCCCGAGCAGGTCGAGTACGAGAGGATCCGCCCGCCGATGGTCTTCGGCAGCCCCGTGGCCGAGAGGTCGCGCCAAACCGGCACACCGCAGACGACGCTGCGTCGCAGGATCGCGAGCTTCGAGAGCGAGGGCATGCGCGGCCTGTTCGAGCCGGGCGAAGTCAGGGTCGCGGGAAGGACCACCCTGCCTCCGGAGATGCGCCGCCTCGTCCTGGACCTCAAAACGGAGCATCCCCCGATGCGGGACAACGAGATAGCCGCGATCTGCTACATGCGGTTCGGAAGGAGGCCGCACGGCAGGACCGTCAGGAGGGTCCTCGAAACGGGGCCGACGGCAATAAGGATGTTCAGGCGTTTCGAGCCGTACCACAAGATCCCGGACGCCGAGGAGCGCAGGCTCGCCGTCGTAACGCTCCACGCGGAGGGCTGGAACACGAAGAGCATCGCCGGCTACCTCAAGACCAGCCGCCCGACCGTCTACCGGACCCTGAAGAGGTGGATCCACGAGGGTGTCCACGGCCTGGAGGACAAACCGCGTGGCGGCAAGCGCAAGGCGCGCCTGCGGGCGATGAACGAGGTGAGGAAGCTCCAGGAGAACCCCGAACTCGGCGAGTTCCGCGTCTCCGCCGCACTGGAGCAGATCGGGATCTACCTGAGTCCCCGAACCTGCGGGCGCATCCTCGCCGTGAACCGCAAGCTCTACGGCCTGAAGAAGCCGAAGCGGGGCTCCAAAGAGAAAAAGGAGATGCCGTTCCAGTCGGCCAGGAGGCACGAGATATGGAGCGTGGACGTACGCTACCTGGACCACAACCTGCCGCCGGACGAGTTGCCGGAAGGGGGCAAGGTCTACGCTATCTCCATACTCGAGAACCACAGCCGGGCGCTGCTCGCGAGCACCGTCACGACCAGCCAGGACACGACCGCCTACCTCTCGGTCCTCTACGCCGCGGTAGAGCGTTACGGCGCCCCGGAGGTGCTCGTGAGCGACGGGGCCGGAATCTTCAAGGCCAACCAGGCCAGGGCCGTCTACCGCTCTTTAGGCATCCGCAAGGAGACGATCGAGAGGAGGAGGCGGTGGCAAAACTTCGTGGAGACCACCTTCAACATACAGCGCCGGATGGCGGACTACCACTTCGCGAAGGCCGAGAGTTGGGAAGGACTCGTCGCCGCTCACGACCGTTGGGTCGAGCGGTACAACACCCAGATGCACTGGGCGCACCGCGAACGCAAGGACGCCCGCCGCAGCCCTGCGGAGGTCCTGGGCTTCCTCACGGGCGTGCGTCACAGGCCCGAGGAGCTGGAGCGCGCCTTCTTCTCGACCCGATTCACCCGCGTCCTCGACGCAACCGGCTACGCCCGCCTCAAGCACTGGAAGATCTACGGCGACGAAGGGCTGGCGAAAAGGGAGGTCGTGCTGTGGCTGGGTCCGGACGTGCTCAGCGTCGAGTTCGCCGGGGACACCCTTGCTCGCTACGACGTCCAATACTCCCCGCGGACGAACCGCCTGCGGGAGGTGAAAAGCCCGAGGCTGTTCGAGACACCCCACCGGCGAGGTTCGACTCAACCGCGCCTCTTCGAGCTCGCCGCCCTCGGCGAAGGCGGGTGGCTGAAGGCTCTGAAGTTAGAGGAATATGTACCTCGCAAGCTCCAGCGGTCCGTTGCTTTGCAGCAGGCGCTTTTTGCTTACGCCGAGGTGCTCTAGCCGATTCCGCAGCGATACGTTGAGCCTATCCGGACCGATGGCCAGGGGAGACGGGAAAAAGGGCGAACCCAACCGAGGACGACGACACCTCGAAACGCTCGGCCCTTGACCAAGATCGCCCTCAGGCGTACTATGAGTTTGTGCTCATTTAATTGAGCAATCGCTCAACAGGAGGTGCGTGCGGTGTCGGAGCCGCGGAGAGATGGGGTGCGCGATCTGGTCGTCCGTGCCCGACGGGAGCAGATCGTTGAGGCGGCCACGCGGGTTTTCGCCGAGAAGGGGTTTCGCCGCGCCACCACCAGGGAGGTGGCGCGGGAGGCGGGCATCTCGGAGGGGACCATCTACAACTATTTCGAAGACAAGGATGCCCTCCTGATGGCGATCCTCCACGAATTGAACGAGACGGAGCGGAGAGCGGAGGACTTTGAGGAGGGGATGGCTACGGACTTCCGGGGGTTTCTCAAAGAGTACCTGCGTCAGCGAATGTCCCTGATCTGGGAGAACCGGGAGGTCTTCCGAGTCGTTCTCTCGGAGATGCTAGTGAACGCCGAGTTGCGCGAATTGTACCTGCGGCGGGTGGTAGAGCCGACCATGAGGATCGCCGAGGAGAACTTCCGGGCGAGGATGAAGCAGGGAGAGGTGCGGCAAATGGACGTACCCTTGGCGATGAGATCCGTTGCTGGAGCCGTGATAGGGGTCCTGGTCCTGGGTCTGCTGGGCGACGAGGAGATAGGCTCGCGCCCGAACGAGGTACCCGACGTCCTCGCCGGGTTGCTCGTCCACGGCCTCGGCGCGACCGAGGGAGATCGGTATGAGTAGGGGCATTAACGAGATCGGTTCGAACACGATCGGCGCGCCCGACCTGGCCAGCCCGCGGTTCAAGGCCAACCCCTACCCGTTCTACGCGCGCCTGCGCGCCGAGGCCCCCGTGTGGCGCACGACGCTGCCCGACAAGCGTACAGCGTGGTTGGTGACTCGCTACGAGGACGTGGCCAGGCTGCTGAAGGACGACACCTTCGCCAAAGACAAGCTGAACGCTATGGACCCGGAGCAGCGGGCGAAGACGCCGTGGGTCCCGAACTTCCTCAAACCGCTCGAGCGCAACATGCTCGACCTGGACGACCCGGACCACGCGCGGCTGCGTGCCCTGGTTTCCAAGGCGTTTACTCCCCGCCTCATTGAACGGCTACGGGGGCGGATCGAGGTGCTCTGCGAGGAGCTCCTCGACGCCATGGAACGCAAAGGGGAGCGCAAGGGCGGGGCCGAGCTGGTCGCCGACTACGCGCTGCCCCTGCCGGCGACCGTGATCGCCGAGCTGCTGGGAGTGCCGGCGAAAGACCATGCTAAGTTCCACCGGTGGTCGAACAGGTTGGTCTCGGTCTCCTCGAAGCGCGACATGCTGCGGGCCCTCCCCGCCGCGCTTTCGTTCGTGCGCTACCTGCGCAAGCTCGTCGAGCGGCGGCGCACCGACCCCCGGGACGATCTGATCACGGCGCTGATCCAGGCGGAGGAGGCGGGCGACAGGCTCAGCAAGGACGAGCTCTTGGCGATGGCGTTCCTGCTCCTTGTGGCCGGCCATGAGACCACCGTGAACCTGATCGCCAGCGGCACGCTCGCCCTCCTCGAGCATCCCGAGCAGATGAAGAGGCTCAGGCGCGAACCGTCGCTCGTAAAACTGGCAGTCGAGGAGCTGCTGCGTTACACCTCTCCTGTGGAGATGGCGACCGAGCGCTACCCGCGCGAGGACGTGCAGATCGAAGGCACGACGATACCACGCGGCGAACTGGTCCTTGCGGTACTCGGCTCGGCCAACCGCGACGAGTGGCGTTTCGAGGATCCCGACGTCCTCGACCTCGCGCGCGATCCGAACAGGCACCTCGCCTTCGGGAGGGGCGGCGTGCACCACTGCCTCGGGGCGCCGCTCGCCCGGATGGAAGGGCAGATCGCCATAAGCGCGTTCCTGAGGCGCTTCCCCGAAGCGCGCTTGGCTGTGGCGCCCGAGTCGCTGCGCTGGCGCCGGGGGGTGTTCCTGCGCGGACTGGAGAGGCTGCTGCTCGTCCTCTAGGACACGAGTGCTTGGCGCTCAAGTTGTCTCCACTGGTGGTACAGATATGTGTAACGCTTCCGCGGCGAGGTCTGCGCCTTGGCGCCGCCCAGGGATTTGGCGGACTTCATCGCCTTGCCGACGGCCTTTTTGGTGAACATCCTCACGATCGTGTTCACGACGACGTTGCCTATGCCGCCCATCCGCCTACCCTTCCTCTTGCGCCGGGGGTCGCCCCCGGTCGACGCGCGCGCCGCGTTCGGTTTGGTCGTCTACCTCGACCTCTTCCTTGCGGAGGTCCACCTCGACGACCTCTTCTTCCTCGACGACCCTCTTGCGGAGCCGGACCTCCTCTTTCAGCACGACCCGCTTTGTGACCACGACCTCCTCTTCGAAGACCTGCACGACCACCTCTTCGTCGCCGAACTCGGCCTCCGCGACCTCCTGGTCCAGGGGCACGCGCTCGACGTCTACCTCCTCGCGCCTCTTCGGGACCCGCACCTCCTCGCGCTCGGTGCGCACGCTCTTTTTGACGTTCATGGAGCCGGCCTCGCGCTGCCTGACCCCGGCCCGCAACTCCTCTTCGGAGCGCTGGACCTTCAAATCTTCTTCGAGGCCACCACGCTCATCGGCGTCCGGTCCCACGGGGTCCCTCCCCGGCGGCCGTTCATCGCGTCCTTCGTAAGCCAAAACGGACCTTTCTGGGCTGGGAGCCTCCGCCCCGGACGACCAAAGCGAAGGGGATGCGCCGCATGAACCGGCGCATCCCCCCAAAGATTCGCCCCTACCGGTCGGTGCTCTGGCCCCGCTCGGTGGCGTCCTCTACGTCCACTTCCTCGCGGCGGACGTCCTCCTCCACGACCTCGCTGTCCTCCACCACGTCCTTGCGAACGCGCACCTCTTCCTTGGCAACCGCCTTCTTGTCAGTGACTACCTCTTCCTCGGTGACCGGAACGTTGACCTCGTCCTCGCCTATCTGGGCGTCGGTGGCCTCGCCGCTCATCGGCACCCGCTCGACGGTCACCTCCTCGTGCTTGGTCGGCACCTCGATGCGCTCCCGATCGGTCCTCACGCGCTTTCTGACCCTCATGGAGCCGGCCTCGCGCTCGCGGGTGCCGGCGCGGAGCTCCTCCTCGCTGCGCTGCACCCTGAGCTCGTCCTCGTCCTCGAGGTCGCTGCCCGGCTGGCCGACGCCCTCCTGGTTGCGGTCGTGCTCGCGGAACTCGCCGGACTCGGTGTCGCCCTGGCTCATCCCCGAGCCCACCGTGCCGGCGGAGGTCGAGCCGGTGGTCCCGGCGCCGGAGTGCTCCGTGGAGCCCTCCTCGTCGCCGTAGTAGTCGCCGTAGCCGCCGGAGCCCTCGCCCGTCGAGCGGGTGAGGCCGTAGTAGGAGTGGACCTCGTCCTCGTACTCCGGGGTGATCTCCTGGTCGTCGTCGAAGGAGGGGCCGTTCTTGACGGTCTCCTTGTCCGTAGAGACGTTGATGGCGCCGTTCGCCTCGTCGGTGGTGGCCATCTGCATCGGGATCAGGGTGCTCCTGGTGCCGAGAAAGCCCATCTTGACGCCGATGTACTCGGGCGAATCGTTCTCGTCGAGGAACAGGTCGTCTACCTTGCCGATCTTGTCCCCGTCCCTGTCGTACACGGTGTAGCCCGCGTACCTGTCCTCTATCGCCGTGAAACCGTCGCTACGATTCTCCACTGCATTACCTCCATGGCTAGGCGTGTGCTACCGTGCGGCGGACGCCCGTCCGCGCACGGCTACACCCGATCCCGTACCCCGGCATCCGCCGGAATAAACTCGACGGAAAAGATCCGGGGGCCGGATGCCGGAGAAGCGCAGGCCCCCCAACGGACGAGTTTCTTCATATCATACCTTCCTCCCAGTTTCCTCTTCGCAGGCAACCCGACGGACGAGATCGTGTCCGGTCGCTACCCGCACTCCTCTAACCAGCGTCCCGCCGTGGCACCTAACACCCGCAGCGCGTCGGCGCTGCCCCGGGCCGTGCCCTTCTCGAAATCCCCTTCGATGCTCGCCATCTGGTTCGTTACGTGGGCGAAGCAGATGATCGGGTTCCTGGTCGCCTCTGCGAACGCGTACAAGGCGGCCGCCTCCATCTCGACCGTCAGGATCCCCGCCGAGCGGTGGCGCTCTAGGTCTGTCGCCGTCTCCCGGAAAGGGGCGTCGGTCGTCCAGGATGTCCCGCGGGCGACCGGCACACCCTCCTCGAAGGATCCGCGGAGCATTTCGAGCAGCCGCGGGCCTAGCTCGCTGTACGGTGAGGGTGGCGCGTAATGGTAACTCGTGCCTTCGTCGCGCAGGGCGCGTTCGATCAGGACGAAGTAAGGAGGGCTACCGACCGGTGCGACTTGCCCCGCCGAGGTGACGCTGATCAAAAACCGACACCCCGAGGCGAACATCTCTTCCGCAACCAGGACGGCGAACGGCGCGCCTACCGCGCCGCCGACGATGCCATAGGACACGCCACCCTCCTCGTAGTCGTACAATCGGGTGTGGTAGCACGCCCAGTACGGGTTCGGTTTGGCACGGCCCTCCTCCCGCAGATGCTCGACTATGTCTCCGTCCGGGTCCAGCACGCAGATAGGCGGAATCCGCCCTCGGGGGATCCCCTTCTGCCGCCTGGCCTCCCGCAACAGGTTCGCCGGGGTAAAGACTGAGGGTTCCGCGTAGCTCTTGTGGCCCACGACAGGAGCCGCTTTCGGTGGTTTGGCACCGGCCTCGTTCGGGTTCATGCAAGTCCTTCCTTCTCGGCGCGGCGGCGCCCGGTCATGTCGGCCTCCAAGACCCCGTGGTACCGTTCTCGCCCCGATCGTTGTCCAGCTCGTCTTCTGTGGTGGAGCCCCAAAAGCCTGGCCAGGAGCGATCGAAGAGGTCGCGAAGGGCGCCGGGGCCAGAGAAGACCTCCAAGGCAGCGCCAACACGCCGCTGGCCAGCCCGAAAAAGCGCTCCCCGCTCTCTCGGAGGCGTGCCTTCGCCACGCTCCAAAGGTCCCTCGCTGGATGTGCGGTCTACGTTGTCCCCTCATGCCACGCGGAAGCGCCGTCCGGCTTGTCCGAAAACCCCGACGCCCGCTCGTGACCCCCGGTTCGGCTCCGAGAACGGCCATCCGGGGCCCCTGAAGTCGCAGTCGGCCACCCGCCAGCCGCGCCCGCAAGCGCGATCGAATCCGGTACGTGCTTGGGGAGTTCGACGTACCCGTGTGCGACACGAAGCCCAAACCTGGCCAAGAACGGGTTTGTTGAGCCTACCCGCGCCGCCGCGCGAGGGCGATCGCCGCACCGGCCGCGATCACCACCGCCGCCAGCGCGACCCTCCTCGGCAGCGGATCAGGCACCGGCGGCGGCAGTTCCGCGACGCCGCCCTCCTCGTAGAAGCGCGCCGGCCGGCCGACGTAGCGCCCCATGCGCGGCGCGGAGAAACGCCCCGCTAGGCCCCGCAACCCCTCGGCCGCGCGGGGCCCCTCCATCGGCAGACCGTGCCCGGCGGCGACAACCGAGGGCTCGAGGTCGGCCAGGAACCCGACGCTGCGGCGGGCGGCCTCCCAGTCGGGGGTGAAGGGCGCCGGCGGTCGGCGTAGCTCGCGCTCGCGCGTGAGATGGGAGGCCCAGGAGTCCATGTTCATGGTCGCCAGGGCGTCGCCGCCGACGAGCACCCGGTCCTCCCCGCGGAAGAGCGAGACGTGCCCCGGAGTGTGCCCCGGCGTGTGCACCCAACGCCAGCCCTCCAGCCCCGGTACCCCGCCGTCCGCGGGCAGCTCCCGGACCCGGTCGCCGAGGTCGCGGCCGCCGTGGGGGAAGAGTCGCGCCATCTGCGCGATCGCGCCGCCCATCGTGGGGTCCTGGGGCGGGTAGTCGCTTCGCCCCGTCAGGTAGGGCATCTCCAGCGGGTGCGCGTAGATGGGGACGTCCCATCCGGCGGCGAGCGCGAGCGCCGAACCGGCGTGGTCGAAGTGCCCGTGCGTCAGGATTATCGCCTCGGGCCGAGACTCTGGCCCGTGGCGCTCGGCGGCCGCCCGCCTTACCATCGCGGCCGAGAGGGGCAGGCCCGCGTCCACGAGCGCCCACGGCCCCCCGGGCTCGCCCACCAGGTAGGCGTTGACGAAGAGGACGCCCACGCGCGCCACCCCGGGCGCGACCCACGCGGCAGCTCGGGACACGGCCCGCCCGGACGCGGCGTCGCCGTCGATACCGACCGAGAACGGGTTCCGGCCCTCCGCCGCCGGAGGCGGGTTCTCTGTCCCGGCCTCCGGCGGCGGGGACAAGTCTTCGATCGATACCTGCGGGGCGGGCGGGAGGTCTACCCCCGGCACCCGGGGAACCGGGGGCAGGTCCTTTTCGGGCACCTGCGGGACGGGGGGCAGACCCTCCTCTGGCGCACCGGGGGTTTCCGGTGAACCCGATCCCGAAGCCCGATCCGCTTTGCGTGCCCCATTCTCGTCCATCGTGCCCTCCTGGCTCGCTTCCGCTCGGAGTAGGCAAACGCGGGGGCGTCGCCCACCGCCCCCACTATAAATACCCCCGCTCAAGACGGCGCCAAACCCGCCCGAGACGACCCGGGTGATCGAGCACGCCGAAGGCGCCCGTCCGGTTGGTCCGCGCCGTGCGTCCAGAAAACGCTCAATAAGAGGACGAGGCGGCTTTGTCCCAATAGGCCGTCCCGCAACTTCGAGCGATAGTCCCGAAACCCCGTCCCGTTGGAGGAATCCCAGTACTTGATATGCGAGACGTTTTCGGGACAATGGAGGGATGCGGATCGGGTACGCGAGGGTTTCGAGGCAGGACCAGAAGCTGGACCCGCAGCGAGACGCGCTGCAGGCCGACGGCTGCGAGAGGGTCTTCGAGGAGAAGGTCTCCAGCAGGGAGGCCGACAGAAAGGCGCTGCGGGAGGCGTTCGATTACTGCAGGGAAGGCGACGTCTTGGTCGTGGCGAGGCTCGACCGGCTGGGGAGGTCTTTGCGGGAGCTAATCGACCTGGTCGGAGGGCTAGAGGGCAGGGGCGTGGGCTTCCGGAGCCTGAAGGAGAGCCTCGACACCACGACCGCCGGGGGGAGGCTGATATTCCACGTCTTCGGGGCGTTGGCGGAGTTCGAGAGGGAGATCATCCGCGAGAGGACGATGGCCGGACTCGAGTCGGCGAGGGCGAGGGGCCGGCACGGCGGCAGGCCCCGGGCGCTCGACGAGAACAGGGCCAAGCTGGCCCGGAGGCTCAAGGAAGAGGGCGAGCACTCCGTGGAGGAGATCTGCTCCATGCTCGGAGTGGGCCGCTCCACGCGCTACCGGTACCTGAGCGAGGACGACGACGGAGGCGGTGCGCGAGGATGACCCGGGGTACGGGCACCATGCTACGCGGGTCCGCCGAAGCGGGGCTTGCTCCGTGCTGTCCGTGGGGGCGCTAGTGGACTTGGCGCAAAGAATCCTCGCACTCGCACAGCAAGCGCAGCAAGACGGTGCGCTTTCGACGGCCCAGACGTGGGCCGACATCGCGCAGAAGACCGCGGCCACGATCGCGATCGTGGGGACCGCCGGGTGGGCGTACTTTAAGTTCGTCAGGGGCCGCACGTTCAGGCGCCGCGTGGAGCTAACGATCTCCGGGGAGGTCAGGCAGAGGCCTGGAATCGTCTACCTCTCGACCAACGCCACCGTCAAGAACATCGGCCTCTCGAAGTTCGAGATCGACCACGAAAAGAGCGGCCTGCGCGTCATGGCCCACTCCTCGGAAACCCCGGCCAACGAGGCGAGGCTCGCCGAGTGGGAGCCCGTCTCGACGTGGCCCGTGCTGGAGGAGCAGGAGAAGCTGGAACCCGGCGAGCCCGCCGGCGAGGAGCTCTTGATCGAGATACCGGACGAAGGACGACTCGCCTTCAAACTGCAGCTTTGGGTTTCCTCCAAGGAGGGCGAGTCGTGGGAGGCGACGGCGATTGTCAATCTGGTCGGCGGGACCGATAATGGCGACGGAGACGGAGAAGGCGCACGAAACGAAGGGATGCTACCGTGACCACCTTCAGGAGCGGCACCTCCACGAGGCGGAGCATGGGCCGCAAGACCGCCGACGCGATCAAAAGAGAGAAGCAGGAGCAGAAGAAGGTCGAGGAGCGCAAGCGCTCCGAGCAAGACGGACGGACAGAGCGGCGGTAAACCCCTTCGGCGAGCCCGGTAGGTAAGCGCGTTGGCCCTGCTCGCGACGTTCGTCGGGGTCAACAAATACGCCGATCCGCTCGTCCAGGACCTCACCGGAGCGGCGAGGGACGCGACCGCCATGTGGGCCCTCTTCTCGGACTCCGTTCCCGACCTCCGGGCCGAGCGCCTGCTCGATGCTGAAGCCACCGGGGCGAGCATCCGGCGGGCGTTGGACGAGACGCTCGGTGCGGCCGGCCCGGACGACACGGCCTTGTTCTTCTTCGCCGGCCACGGCTCGCCGCACCATCAGCTCGCCCCCCAAGACGCCAGGCTCGACGCCCTTCCCGAGACCACCGTACCGATGGACGAGCTCGCCGAACGCCTCGCCTCGTCGAATGCCCGCGTCGTCGTGGTCGTTCTCGACTGCTGCTTCAGCGGGGGCGCCACCACTCGCGTCCTCCAGGGTGTGCCGGTCCCGCGCGGCGCGATGACCACCGTCGCGGCCCTGCGAGGCAAGGGCAGGGTCATCATCGCGGCCTCCAAGGACGATGAGGAGGCCCACGAACTCAACGGGCACGGGCTGCTCACCGGGGCCATGCTCCGCACCTTCAAGGAGAGCCCCGAAGGCCTGGACGTGGGCGCGATGGGCGACGAGGTGATCGGACGGGTGAGGGCGGAGGCCGGACGCTTCGGGTGGGAGCAAACTCCCGTGGTCTTCAACCTCATCGAGGGTGGGCTCACCTTCCCGCCGCTCCATCCCGGCCCCCTCTTCGCGGAGGCCTTCCCGGACACCACCGGCGTACGGGTAGGGTCGGATATGGCAGACCTCTCGGCCTTCGGTCTGGCGCCGGAACTGCTAGCAGAGTGGTCCGGCCGGTTCGGCGGCGGGCTCAACAACCTTCAGCGCGAGGCGGTCAACGAGCGTAGGGTGCTGGACGGGCGCTCCCTGCTCGTGGTCGCCCCGACGAGCTCGGGGAAGACCTTCGTAGGGGAGATGGCGTCCGCCAAGGCCATCGCCGATGGCCGCAAGGCGGTCTTCCTGCTCCCCTTCAAGGCGCTCACCAACGAGAAGTACGAAGACTTCGGGGCGCTCTACGGGGAGCGGCTGGGCCTCCGCGTAGTCCGGTGCACCGGCGACCACCACGACGACGTGGACGACTTCGTGCGGGGCTAGTACGACAGCGCTCTCCTCACCTACGAGATGTTCCTGAACCTGTCGCTCTCCTTGCCGTCGCTCCTGAGCAAGATCGGCCTCGTGGTCCTCGACGAGGCGCAGTTCATCGCCGACCCTACCCGCGGTACCGGGGTCGAGCTCCTCCTCACCAACCTGCTGGCGGCCCGGAAGCGGGGCGTGGAGCCTCAACTGGTCGCCCTCTCGGCGGTGATCGGGGACGTGAACCGCTTCGACGAGTGGCTGGGGTGCGACATTCTCCTCGCCCGGGAACGACCGGTTCCGTTGATAGAGGGCGTGCTCGACCGGGGCGGAACCTTCCAGTACCTGGACGCCGACGGAAAAGAAGGCAAACAGCAGCTCCTGCCGGCCTACGAGGTGGTCCAGCGGGGCAAGAAGCCGAACTCGCAGGACATGATAGTCTCACTCGCCAGGAAGCTCGTCGGCGAAGGCGAGAAAGTGCTCGTCTTCCGCAACACGCGCGGGAGCACCGTCGGGTGCGCCATCTACCTCGCCAACGATCTGGGTCTGCCGCCGGCGGACGACGTCGCTGCCGACTTGCCGGAGCACGACCCGTCCAGGTCTTCGGAGAAACTGCGCAGGGCGCTATTGGGAGGCTCCGCTTTCCACAACTCCGACCTCGGGCGCGAGGAGCGGGTGGCCGTCGAGCGGGCGTTCCGGGACCCCCGCGGGTCGGTACGGGTTATGGCCGCGACGACGACGGTGGCCGCCGGCGTCAACACCCCCGCGAACACGGCCATTATCGTTGAGACCTTCTTCTTCGTCGACGACGGGAGGCAGGACTTCACCGTTGCCGAGTACAAAAACATGGCGGGCCGCGCCGGGCGCCTCGGCCTCAGCGAAGGGGGCCGCAGCGTGCTGCTCGCGGACAGCGCGTTCGAAAGGCGCAACCTCTTCGACAGGTACGTGCTCGGCAAGCCGGAGCCGATCGAGTCGTCCTTCGACCCCGCCGACTTCGACACGTGGATCCTGCGCCTCCTGACCCAGGTGAAGGAGATCCCGAGGGACCAGGCCGCGCGCCTGCTTGCCAGCACCTACGGTGGCTACCTCGGCGGCCTGGAAGATCCCGGGTGGCACGACGAGGTAGCCTACAGACTGGAAACGCTCCTGCTCAGGATGGATGAGCTCGACCTGATAGAAGAAGAGGAAGGCCGCGTGCGGCTCTCCTTGCTCGGCCGGGCTTGCGGAAGCTCCGGATTGTCGTTCGCCTCGGCGATGAGGCTAGGGCGTGTCTGACGAATCACGAAGGCAACCACAGCACCAGCGAGGCGATGACCACCATCGCCCGGTAGTTGACCGCCCGCTTCTCGTAGCGCGTCGCCACACCGCGCCACTGCTTGAGCCTGTTCACGCGTCTCTCGACCACGTTGCGCCTCCGGTAAACCTCTCGGTCGAAGCCCGGCCGACGACCTGGACGACCGGCACGGCGCTCGGTCTGGTCCTTGCGCTCGGGGATGGTGTGGCGGATGCCACGCCTGCGTAGCAGATCGCGACAACCCTCAAAGCTGTAGCCTCGGTCGGCGATCACATGATCCGGTCGCTTGCGCGGCCTACCCGCGCAACCCGCAGGGCGTGCCACCCTCACCCCGTCGAGGAGGCTCTGCAGCTGCGTGCTGCCGTGTCGCTGGCCGGGGGTGACGACCACCGAGAGCGGCCTGCCCTTGCCATCGCAAGCTAGATGCAGCTTAGTGGAGAAACCGCCCCTGCTGCGCCCCAAAGCCTCGTCTTGGGGGTTCAGGAGCCCCCTTTTGCGTCCTCCGCGCTGTCGGTGCGCCTCGCGCCCGCGGCATGCTGGTGGGACCGGATCACCGTCTCGTCCACGCTCACCTCCCACTCGATCTCCCCGACCGTATCTCTCTTGGTCTGGGCGTGGGCCAGCAGGTGATCCCAGGTACCGTCACGCCTCCAGCGGTTGAAGCGGTCGAAACAGGTTTGCCAGGGATCGTACCTCTCCGGCAGGTCACGCCAGGGCGAGCCGGTCCTGAGCTTCCAGAGGATGCCGTTCACCACCGTGCGATGGTCGCGCCACAGGCCGCCCCTCTTGCCAGCGCTTTCCGGCAGCAGCGGCTCTATCTGCTCCCAAGCTCGGTCGGTGATCCCGCACCTGACCATGGTAGTTCCTCCCGAGATCGTGGCCGCTTCGGATCAGGGATAACATGGACACCGCCATTCGTCAGACAGACCCTAGATGAGTGTTGCAAGGTTTGCCTGTAAAACGGGGGCCATCCGAACCCTCGGCGAAAGGAACCTCGGATGGCCCACCCGAACACTACC
>CADCVI010000047.1 GCA_902806105.1 uncultured Rubrobacteraceae bacterium | reverse complement strand
CACGCGCCGAAACCCCTTCCGGGCACCGAATGATAACCCGAGCGCCACCCGCCACGACACCTAGATACCCTCCCCGATCCCCCGCTTCTCCGCCTCATCCGCCCGCCAGAGGCCGTAGAAGATGCCGCCCCCGCGCACCCGTACCTCGAGATGGCCCTTGGCGGCGAGGTCCCTGAGCATATCGTCCGCCTCCTCGACGGTGAGCGAGGTCTCCATCGCGGCCTGCGTCGGCGAGATCTCCTCGTGCTCCCGCAGCGCCCCGAGCAACTCGCGCTCCTTGCCGCCCCCGCCGGGGCTCACCCCCCCACCCTCGGAGAGCCCCGCGATGCCCCGCAAGAGCAGCCCGAAGGCAGGGAAGATCGCCCATCCGAAGAAGAACAGGAGCCACCAGAAGTTGGTGAAAAGGAACAACACAGAGACGGCGGCCGCCACGACGGGTACCAGGACGGCGAGCGAGGTCACCACCTGCGCCCGCGGGTTCATGGCCTCGACATCTACCCCGAGGCGCTCCCAGAGATCGTCCGCGCCGGAGCGCCCGACGCCCCGCTCCCTGGACTCTTCTGGCTCTTGATCCTGTCTCTTCTCCAACGGCGACCTCCGGCCCCAATATAGCAGCGGCCCCGAAAGGGACAACAGGATGGCGTCCGGCCACCGAGATGCTAACCTGCCATCGAACCGAACGGAGGATTCTTTGGACGCACAGAGAAAGATAGAACGGTCAGAGGACGCCCTGCTGGAAGAACTCAAAGAGTTCCTGCGGATGCCCTCGATCTCGGCCCGCGAAGACGACGCCGCCGGCTTCCGGGCCTGCGCCGAATGGGTAGCCGACAAGCTGCGAGAGGCCGGCGCCGAGGCCAGCATCATGGAGACCGAAGGCCACCCGGTCGTCTACGCCGAGATGGGGCAAGGAGAGAGAACCCTCCTCTCCTACGGCCACTACGACGTGCAGCCGCCCGAACCTTTGGACCTCTGGGAGAGCGACCCGTTCGAGCCCACGGTCCGGGGTGGCTCCCTCTACGCCCGCGGCGTCGCCGACGACAAGGGCGACGTCCTCGCCCGCATCCAGGCCCTGCGCCTCTATATAGAGGAGCACGGCCCGCTCCCCTTCAAGCTCAAGTTCCTCATAGAGGGCGAGGAAGAGGTCGGCAGCCCGAACTTGGCACCCTTCGTCAGGGACAACGCGGGCCTCCTCGCGGCCGACGCCTGCCTATGGGAAGGCTCCATGAAAGACGAGGCGGGGCGCCCGAGCATCGAGTGCGGCACCAAGGGGATGGCCTACGTCGAGCTTCGTGCCCGCGGCGCCTCCCACGATCTGCACAGCATGTACGGCGGGCTCGCCCCGAACCCTGTGTGGAGGCTCGTGCAGGCGCTCAGGACCATCAAGGACGAGAGCGGCGAGATCACGCTCGGCGGCTTCGAGGAGCTAATAGAGCCCCCGTCGGATGAGGAACTCGAAGCGATACGCCAGATCCCCTTCGACAACGAGGCCATGAGAAGGCTCTGGGGCGTGGAAGCCCTCGACCGCAATCTGACCGGCGAGGCCGCCCTGCGCGAGTACCTCCTCCGCCCGACGGCGAACATCGCCGGGATCATGGGCGGCTATACGGGACCAGGCTCGAAGACCATCGTCCCCTCGGAGGCGTTCGTGAAGATGGACTTCAGGCTCGTCATGGGCCAGAGCCCCGGCCCGGTCCTAAAGTTGTTGCGCGAGCACCTCGACCGGCGCGGCTTCGGGGACGTCGAGGTGGTGGACCTGCACGGCGTCGAGGCTGCAAAGACGCCTGTCGATTCTCCCGTGGTGCGGACCGCGGTCGGGGCGTGGGAGGACCTCGGGCGCGGCGACGCGGTGGTCTTCCCCACCATCGGCGGCAGCGGCCCGACCTCGCTCTTCGCGACGGAGCTCGGGATACCCACGATCATGACCGGCAACGTAGCCAACGCCGGCAGCCGCATCCACTCCCCCAACGAGTCCGTCCGCCTCGACGACTACTTCGAGGCCGTCGGCTACTTCGCCCGCTTCTTCGAGCGCTTCGGCCGGGAAGGGTCTCCGGCTTGACGGAGGGAAAGGGACTCGACCTTCCGGAGAGCGTGCGGCGGAGCCTGGCGGGCGCGGTACGAGAGCGCGGGGCGCAGGCCAGGATGGTCTCGACGCAGGGGCGTGAATCTATGAGGCCCCCGAAGGGGCACGTGGTAACGGCGGCCTCGCGGAAGGAGATCGAAGGTATCAGGGGCCCGGCCCGCATCGTGCGCCAGCTCGAGTTCTACAAGACCTTCTACGGCCCCGTCGTGCGCCTGGCGTTCACCGTCTACCCGATGGACGGCGAGCCCTTCTCCGCGGCCACCCTCCTGAACGTCAGCCAGGTCTCCGGCGACGCCGCCCTCACCGGCCTCGGCCGCCAGAGGGAGGTCTTCTTCCACTTCTACCACGAGGAAGACGGCGACCTGGTCTACGCGTTCTCCAAGGAGATCCCAAACGGGGAGCGCCAGCGCGGCGAGGCCAAGAAGATCCTCAAGATGGCCCGCGACGCCTTCTCCAACACGCCCTTAGACCGCCGTAGCTTCCGGTCGG
>CADCVI010000046.1 GCA_902806105.1 uncultured Rubrobacteraceae bacterium | reverse complement strand
TGGTGTAGCCGCCGAGGACACCGACGGCCAGGAACAGCCGCGCCCCGGGGGGGAACACGCCCCTCTCGACGAGGACGAGGACGATCCCTATAACGAAGGAGCCCGTGATGTTGACGAAGAACGTCCCCCACGGGAAGCCGGCGCCGAAGCGGGCCACTATCCACAGCCCCGCCAGGTAACGGGCCGCGGCACCGATGGCCCCCCCGGTGGCGACCAGCAACACGCTCACCAACCCCTACCCGCCCGGGGGGAGTACGTAGCCGAAGCAGTAAAAGCCCGAGAACGAGTTCACGACCGGGATAATAACAACCCGCGGGCAGCGAAGCCGGACGGAAGAATCCCCGGGACGGTCCGGATGCCGGCCCGGTCTCCGGCCGTCGCCACGGTGCGGAAGGGAACCGCCCGCACGACGCCCGCGGCAGCTTGAAGAGGCCCTCCTTTCGCGGCGCGGCCTCGTCGCTGCTTTCACGAACGACACCCTGTAGATGAAAGCGTTTCCGCGGCAGCTTCGCCTGTCTCCTCGGGGGTATGGGCCGCCGGCGTGCGGGGCGGGGGCCGTGTTCGACCCCGCCCCGCACGGGAGCGTTGGTTATCTGCGTCTACGCGACGCGCCGATTATGGGACGCCGTCATCCGGACGGACCCTCCGGAGCACCGTTCCGGTACCCCCCGGGGTCTACCGTCCGGCTCCCCACTGCACCTGCGTCTCCTGGATGTTGGGTTCACCCGGGGCACTGGGGGTCTGGGCCTCACTCCGGGTGCGGGATGGGACCTCCGTCGGGAAGATCGTGCGCTTGAAGATCTCGGTCGGCAGGTAGATCGAGACGCAAGCGTTCGGTATGTCCACGACGCCGCTGACCCTGCCCTCGACCGGGGCGGCCCCGAGGATGATGTAGGCTTGCTCGTCGGTGTAGCCGTGCTGCTTGAGGTAGGAGATGCAGTTCAGGCAGGCCTGACGGTAGGCTTGCGTGAGGTCCAGGTAGCGCTGGGTGCCGTCTTCGGCGACCCCGATGCCCTCGAAGACGAGGTTGCTGGAGTAGCGGGGCTCGTAGTGGCTGAGCTCGAAGATCGGCATGTGCTGGGGGCGGTCCATCCCGTACTTCGCCATGCCGCCCTTTATAAGCTCCACCCCGAGGTCGATGTAGCCCGCCATCTCGATCGCGCCGCAGAACGTGATCTCGCCGTCTCCCTGCGAGAAGTGCAGGTCCCCCAGGCTGAGCTTCGCCCCGTCGACGTACACCGGGAAGTAGACTCGCGAGCCGACGGTCAGGTTCTTGATGTCGCAGTTGCCGCCGTGCTCGCGCGGCGGGATCGTCCGCGCGGCCTCGCCGGCGGCCCGGTCGAACTCGCCGCCCGTCATCGTCCCGAGGAGCGCGTTGTCCGGCAACGGCGGGAGCGCAAGCGCGGGCACCCTCTCCGGGTCCGTCGCTATGAGGGCCCTCTCCCGCCGGTTCCACTCCGCGAGGAGGTCGTGGGAAGGGGCGCAGCCGATAAGGCCGGGGTGTTTGATCCCCACAAACTGCACGTCGGGGATGTGGCGGCTGGAGGCGTACAGCCCGCGGAGGTCCCAGATCGCCTTGTGGGCGTCGGGATAGTAGTCCGTGAGAAAGCCGCCGCCGTTCTGTTTGGAGAAGATGCCGGTGTAGCCCCATTGCTCCCCCGGCCCCGTCGGCGGTCCGATATCGAGGATGTCCACGACCAGAAGGTCGCCGGGCTCCGCGCCGTTGATGTGGATCGGACCGCTGAGGACGTGGCAGGGCGTCAGGTCCATGTCGCGGATGTCGTCCGCCGAGTCGTCGTTCCTGACCTGGCGGTTGGTCCAGTCCAGACACTCCATGCGGAAGTCCGTCCCCGGATCGGTAGACGCCGCCGCCGGAATGTCCGGGTGCCAGCGATTGTGTCCAGGGACCTCCTGCTCCTGCATGTACTTGTTTACGTCGACCTTGAATAAGGACTCGGCCATCGAACTCTCCTTCCCCCGTAGTGGCTCCCCGTTGTTCGGGAGCAGCGTCACGCATCGGCTCTCTCGGCTGCCCCTGTCGTCCTCCCTTTCCCCGTGGTGCTTCCCCGGATGCACCTGTAGGAACCGAAACTACAGAAGGCCGAAATCCGTGTCAAGGCATTCTGGAACAACGGGATCAAAAAGCCCAGGAATCCTATTGGCGCGAAGGTATCAGTTGTGCTTAACTCGGATCGCGCGACACGCGGGGACACAAACGTTGGAAGGAAGAGGGGGCCGAATGCCTATTTACGATTTCGTCTGCGGGGATTGCGGGGTTTTCGAGCAGAGACGCTCGTTCGCCGAGGCGAGCGATCCGTCGACCTGCCCCTCCTGCGGGGAGGAGGCGAGCCGGATCTACTCGATGCCCAACACCCGGAGGATGTCGGCGGGCCTCTCGAAGGCAATGGACCGGTCCGAGAAGAGCGCATACGAGCCGGAAGTGGTGAGGCGGCCCGTGGGAAACACCAGATCCAGCACAAAACACAGCCACAGCCACGGCAGGCCCTGGGCCCTGGGACACTGAGACCGAAGTCCCGTTTCGTACCAAGGCGCCATGCTTTTCGTGCCTACCTGGACGGCAGTGAAGCCAGGGTACCGGAAGGAGACCCCGGCAGTAGAGCGACTGCGCGCTGCGCCATCAAGACCTGCGTCCATTGGAGCGACGGGTTCGAGGCCCTGGATACTGTGGGGTGCATCCTGAAGCAGACCTACGAGGACCAGCGCGAGGAGCCGCAGGTGCTCGGCCGCGGGCTCGGCGGGGTGAACGTTTGGAGTAAAGAGGAGCATGCTCGTGAGAATGGGCGGCGTTGCGCCGGGCACGCGAGCACGGTTTCGTTTGCGAGAAGGCGGACGATAAGAGAGGCGGTCACCCGATGGCGTTACCCACGATGCAGAAGGAGAACCTCGACAGCGGTGCCGAGGTGGATGTACACGGCAGGATCCAGAAAGAGACAGTGACCCTGGACGCGGTGAGCGTCACCCGCGTTACCTTCGGCGTCGGCGCCCGGTGGTCGGAGGACCTGCAAGATTACGCCGGCACGCACAGCTGCGAGCTTCCCCATGTGGCGCTCGTCCAGTCCGGGCAGCTCAAGGTCGTCATGGACGACGGCTCCGAAGAGGTTTTCGGTCCGAACGACGTGATGATGCTGCCCCCCGGCCACGACGCATGGACGGTCGGCGACGTACCGTGCGTGTTCGTGGAGTTTTCCAGGGGCAACGACTACTACGAGGCCCACTAACGGCCGTCGAGGCGCGATAGGCGTACTACGCCGGTACGGTGGCATGTTCGGTCCCACGACCGGCGATCCGGTCCGCCTCGCGGACGCGTCTCTCGTCGGAGTGGAATGCGACCCGACGCCCTCCGGTGAGGAGGCCTTCTTCGGGGGTGGTAAGTCCGTGCGCAACGGGATAGCGCAGGGACGACACGCGCCGAGGGGCGATGGGCCCCGTCGTCATCAGCGCCCTCGTGATGAACCACTCCGGCATCTCGAACTCTACCCGCGTCACCCTGGATACCTTCCCCGCAGGCCGCAGCGCCCGCTGGGACGGGTTCGCCTACTCTCGCCTCTCCTCCCGCACGCGCATCACGCGGAGCGGTATCCTCGAGCGGCGGACCCTTCGGCGGTAAACTTCTTCCTTTCTCGCCGGGCTGCACGGCCTCGACCCGCAGGACCTCGAGCCGCCAGCGGGCGGTCTGTACGGCGTACTCTTCGAATGTCTCGCACCCTGGCCTCCGCGAGCGTCCCGTCTTCAGGGCTCTGCGCGGTGCGCATCCTCGCGCGCGACGCCACGGTGCTCTACGGGCGCTCGACGCTTGCCGCGCCGCCTCGCGGGCACGTCTCGGGCTGACGCCCCCGCCCGGGGAGGTGTGGTAGCTTGGCCCGAAAGGACATCAGATAGGGGTGGGGCGATGCAACTCTTCCAGAAGCTCATAGACCACAACGACGCCGTGCGCCTCGTCGAGGAGAACGTGCGGCGGCTGCCCGTGGCGATGGTTCCGCTCGTCGAGGCCAGGGGCCTCTCGCTCGCAGAAGACCTCTACGCCCGGTTCGACTCGCCGCCCTTCGACAACTCGGCGGTCGACGGCTACGCCGTCCGGAGCGCCGACACGGAGGCCGGGCGGACCTTCGAGGTCGTGGATGAGGCCCCGGCGGGGCTACCGGCGGAGGGGAGCGTGGGGGAGGGGGAGGCCATCAAGATCTTCACCGGCGGCGTCATCCCCGCCGGCGCCGACGCGGTAGTCATGGTCGAGGACACCTCCGGCTGGGGCGAGCGGTTCGAGATCTCGAAGGCGATCCCGCCCGGCAACAACCTCCGCGAGCGCGGCGGCGACGTCCACGAGGGCGACCTCATCCTCAAGGCCGGGGCGGAGATAGGGGCGCCCGAGATCGCCCTCGCCGCCACCCAGGGATACGGCGAGCTTCCGGTGTACCGCCGCCCGAAGGTGGTCGTGCTCGCGACCGGCACCGAGCTTGTCGAGCCGGGCGCGCGCGAGCTCGCCCCCGGCGAGATCTTCGACTCCAACTCCTACGCCCTGGTGGCCCAGGCCCTGGAATCCGGCGCCGACGCCCGCCGCGTCTCCGCCGCCTCCGACGACGCGGACGTGCTGCGCGCCGCCCTCGAAGAAGCCCTCGAAGACGCCGACGTCGTCGTCACGAGCGGCGGGGTCTCGGTGGGGGAGAAGGACCTCGTCAAGAGCACGCTCCTCGACCTCGGGGTGAGCCAGGTCTTCTGGGGCGTAAAGCTCAAGCCCGGCAAGCCGGTCTTCTTCGGGGCGAGGGACGGCAACGATGGCGGCGTCAGCTTCTTCGGCCTCCCCGGCAACCCCGTCTCCGCGATGGTCTGCTTCGAGCTCTTCGTCCGTCCCGCCCTCATGAGGATGACCGGGCGAGACGACAGGCACCGGCCCCACATCGAGGTCTACTTCGACCACCACGTCGAGAACCGGTTCGGCAGGATGCACGCCATGCGCGTCACCCTGACCCGGACGGAGAAGGGGTTCAGGGCCGAGTCCGTCGGCGCCCAGGGCTCGGGTCTCGTCAGCTCGCTCACCAAGGCCGACGCCCTCGCGCTCATCGGGCCCGAGTCCGAGGGCATAAGCGCCGGGGAGCCCGTGGAGGCCATCGTCCTGCGCGAAGACGTCGTGTTGCGGGCTGCTTCGCAGGGATGAGCCGCGCCCTCCCCGGAGCAGGCGGGGGCGGGGAGGAGGGGCGTCGGTGGTAGACTTATGATCTTATGATCGGCTCTGATTTCGAGGACAACATCTTCCGGCGCCGGATGATGAAGGAGGTCGCACCGGGGCTCCCGGTCAACTTCTCCTTCTATTCCCCGACGGTAAAGGTACAGGTGCAGTCCGCCGCCGAGAACCTGCCGGGGGCCAACGGGCGCTACGTCGGCAACGGGGTGACGATAGAGTTCGTCCCGGAAGACACGGCGGCCGTCGAGCGCGTGCGCGAGTTCATCTGGCACTGGGAAGAGAACAGCCCGTTCACCGGGGCACGCAAGATCAACCACCTCAGGCGCGGCGTGGACCCGGAGAGCGTGAACGGCATGCTGGAGCGGGTGCGCGGCGTGGACAAGAGGGCGGCGGCGAAGGCCGCCGAGGCCGTCGACCCTCCGGAACTGCGCGAGGCCATCGACGCCGGAGACGCAAAGTACCTCGCCCGTCTGCCCGGCATCGGCGAGAAGCGGGCCCTCGCCGTGGTCGAGTTCTACAAGAACGAGGCGAGCCCGCGCCGCTTCCTCCACGCCGCCAACCGCAACGACCGCTTCCGCGGGGCGCCGGTCCAGACGGAGCTCGACTTATCCGGCGACCTCGAAGCCCAGGTCGAGGAGCACGCGGCCCGAGCCCAGGCCCTCGGCGATGCGGACCCACTCGGCCCCAACGAGCCGCCGGGCCACACGACGCTGCGCAACGCGAACCTATTGCACCCCGAGCCGATGACGCCGTCCCTGATGGGCAGGAGCGTCTACTACCCGGAGCAGGTCGCGCTCTTCGCCGACACCCTAAAGCGCGTGCTCGTACACGGAGAGAAGCTCGCCGGGGTGCGCGCCCTGCGGATACACCGCGGCAAGATCTTCCACACCGTGAAGCTCCCCGGCGTGGGCGACAAGACGCGCGCCCGGGTGCTCGCGAGCGGCCTCCTCGACCACGAGTACACCTACGGCAACCTCGTCGCCGTCGAGGGCGTCACCGAGTCCCAGGCCCGCACCATCGCCAAGGCCGTGCTCGAAGAGGGGACGGTCGGCGGCGGGACGGAGGTACGTGCCTCCTAGCTTCTACGGGTTCGTCAGGGACCGCGGACCCGTGGGCGCGGAGGAGATCTCCACCGACCTGCTCGGCCTCCCCGGCCTCAACGGCGACGCCCGCGCGCACGTCGAGGGGCTCATAGGCGACGATCCGCGCTTCCGCTGGGATTCCACGGGGGCCCTCCGAACCGTAGACCCCGAGTCCCTGCCCCTGGACGAGGCCCCGTACGTCGTCTTCGACGTCGAGACTACCGGCTCCTCCGCCGGGAAGGGCGGCATCACGGAGATCGGGGCCGTCAAGGTTCAGGGCGGCCTGGTGGTCGACAGGTTCTCGAGCCTCGTGAATCCCGAGCGTCCCATAGAGCCGTTCGTCGTCAGGCTCACCGGCATCACGGACCGGATGGTCCTGGACGCGCCGACGTCCGGCAAGGTCATGCCGCTCTTCGAGGAGTTCGTCGAGGGGGCGGTGATCGTCGGGCACAACGTCCACTTCGACTGCGCCTTCGTCGCCGCGGCGAGAGAGGCTCTGGGCCTCGAACCCCTGCCGAACCCGATCCTCGACACGCTCAAGCTCTCCCGCACGCTCGTCCCCGGCCTCAAGCGCTACCGGCTCGCCTCGCTCGTCACTCACTTCGGGGTGCGGACCATCCCGAACCACCGGGCGCTCGCCGACGCCGCCGCGACCGCCGAGGTCTTTCTGAAGCTCCTCAAGCTCCTGAAGTCCGCCGGGATCGGGAGCGTCGGCGAGGCGGCGTCTCTGAAGGCTTCTCGCGGCCGCATCAAGCCGCAGAAGGGGCACCTCGCAGAGAACCTGCCGCGCACCCCCGGGGTCTACTACTTCGTGGACAAGGACGAGACCGTCCTGTACGTCGGTAAGGCGAAAGACCTCAAGGCCCGGGTTAGGACGTACTTCAACGGCGGGGACGGGCGGCGCAAGATCGGCCGCCTCGTCCAGGAGGTCGCGGAGGTCCGCCACACCGAGACCGAGACGGAGCTTGCGGCCCTGATCTTCGAGGACCGGGAGATCAAACGTCTCCTCCCCCGTTACAACCGCGCCGGGCGCGGCCAGAAGGCTTCCTGGTTTCTGGAGCTCGACGGGAACGAGCCGTACCCCCTGCCGAAGAGGGTCCCCCGCACCGAGGAGCCCCGCGAGGGCGTCGTCCGCCTCGGCCCGTACCGGAGCGCGGGCGTGCTCGACACGTGCGTGGAGGCCCTCGGCAGGATCTTCCCCCTGAGAAGGTGCAACGGCAACGCGGAGGACGAGGCCTGCTTCTACGGCCAGATGGGCCGCTGCGCCCCGTGCATGAACATGAGCCCACCGGAGTACCGCGAGGCGGTGATGGAGCCCCTCGTGGCCCTGATGCGCGGCGAGGGCGGCGAGGAGCACCTGAAGGCCCTGATCGTGGAGCGCGGAAAGCTCGCCGCCGCCCTGGAGTTCGAGGGCGCGGCCCGCCTGCGCGACCTTATAGCCGGCATACAACGCATCCGGCTCGCCCGCTCCATCGTGAGCGCCGAGGGCGTGCAGGCCGTGGTGGCACCCTCCACCGAGCCCGGCGTCGTCGAGGTCTTTATCCTCTCCAACGGCCGTCTCGTCGCCCACGGAGGCTTCGAGCCCACGGACGCCGAGGGCCTGAAGCTCTTCGCCGATGAGGCCATGAGCGGCCACGCAGACACGGTCTCGGGGACCGCGAAGGCCGACGAGGCGCGGGTCGTCGCGTCGTACCTCAAGAGGCAGGGCCAGGTCGTCGAGGCGATACGCCTCTCGGACGCGGAGGACCTAGCGGCGGTCGTCCTCAGGGTGGCCGAGCGGGCCGAGGAAGCTGTCGGGGATTCCCCGGGGGCATGATAGAATAAGCTCCATATGCTAGAAATGTTTAGGGTTTTCCGAAGATCGGTCGGAGTATGACGCAGGGTGCACAGGGAGCGACGCGCAGGATACTTCTGGTGGACGACGAGCCGTCCATACAGAAGATGCTCGTACATGCGCTGGAACGGGAAGGGTTCGGGGTTCACGCGGTGGGGGACGGGGAGGCGGCGCTGGAGGCGTTCTCCTCCTACGAGCCGCACCTGATGATCCTGGACATCATGCTGCCCAAGATGGACGGGACCGAGGTGTGCCGCAGGATCCGGTCCCAGAGCGAGGTCCCGATCATCATGCTGACCGCCAAGGACGACGAGATCGACCGGGTCGTGGGGCTCGAGCTGGGGGCCGACGACTACGTCACGAAGCCGTTCGCGGTAAGGGAGCTCGTGGCGAGGGTCCGCGCGATCATGCGCCGCGTCTCGGTCCCGTCCGGGAAGAGCCAGGAGGAACTCTCCTACGACGGGCTAAGGATACACCTGCCCAGCCGCCGGGTGAACGTCGCCGGCAACGACGTGGACCTGACCTACACGGAGTTCGAGCTCCTGGTCACGCTCGCCTCCAGCCCGGGGCGCGTCTTCTCCCGCAGCACCCTGCTCACCCGCGTCTGGGGCGACGAGTTCCGCGACGAGCGCACCGTCGACGTCCACATACGCCACCTCCGCGAGAAGATAGAACGCGACCCCCGTAACCCCGAGTTCATCCACACCGCCCGTGGAGTCGGGTATGTCTTCCGTTAAGGACCGTTTCTTCACGGTCAGGGAACGGGCGGAGAGAGGGCTCTCCGCCAGGAGATCGAGCAAGAACGGGTTAGGATCACTGAAAGGGCTGAGCCGGAGGCTGCAACCGCCGAGGCTTGGCAGGAAGCTCAACAAGCCCCGCATCAGCATCCAGGTCTGGCTCACGGCCCTGTTCCTGTTTATAACCGCTCTTGCGTGCGTGACCGCGTACTCCATAGTCATGCCTTCCCTTGGCAACACCCTCAACAAGTCGGCTCTGACGCCGTTCCAGCAGATGGGCGATTTTTTCGAAGGGCGGCTGCAGAACGACCCCGAGATATCGGGGGGCGAGATCCAGGCCTTCGCGGCGCGGTGGGGTGTCTCCTGGGGGATCGTCCGTACCACGCCAGACGCCATCGTGAGGCAGAGGGGCAACCTCGGAGACCATAACCACAACGTGGTTAGAGTAGCGGTCGACCAGCGGTCTCCCGAGACGAGGATCACGCCGGTCGAAGCCGGGGAGCGTAAGGGCCAGGTGCTCGCGACCTACGCCACCCCGATAGAAGTCAGGGGGAGCGAGGACACGGCGGTCGTGTTCGCCCGTTACTACACGGAGAGCGACGTGGTCAACGCCAGTACCGCCCTCAGAAGGCTCGGCTGGTTGGCGCTTCTCGCGGGTGCCCTCGCGCTCCTGGTCGCGGGCTTCCTGGGCTACGTGGTGGCGAACCTGATCTCACGCCGCCTCAACCGCCTCGACGTGGCCGCCCGACGCCTTGCCTCGGGGAACTTCGACGAGCGCATCACCACCCGCGTGGAGGACGAGGTCGGCTCCCTGGGCGCCACGTTCAACGCGATGGCCTCGTCCCTCAAGGGCGCCTTCCGCCAGCTCCAGCAGGAGAAGATGCGCAGCCAGGCGATCCTCGACGGCATGACCGACGCGGTGGTGGGCGTCGACAGGGACCTGAACGCGACCTTCCTCAACCCCCGGGCACGCGAGCTTCTGGAGAACTCCGACCCGGCCTTTCACGAGAGGTTGCAGGAGGTCCTCGCCAAGAGCCGCTTCTCCGGCGGTCCGGTCACGGAGCCCGAGGTCGAAGCCGGGGACCGCGTCATCGAGGTCCGGGCAGCCCCCCTGGAGGACGGCGCGCTCGCCATTCTGCGCGACGTCACCGAGGAGCGCCAGATCGAACGGGCCAAGGCCGAGTTTATCGCCAACGCCTCGCACGAGCTCAAGACCCCGCTCTTCGCCCTCTCGGGCTACCTGGAGATGATGGAGGACGAGGAGGACGAGGAGACGCGCAAGGAGTTTCTCGAAGCCATGCGGGGCGCGACCGAGCGCCTGCAAAACCTCGCAAAGACCCTCCTCGACCTCAGCCGCCTCGACGCGAACGCCGTCACCTTCCGACTCGAAGACGTGTACCTGGAGGAACTCCTGCACGGGCTGAAGCGGGACTTCGCCTACACCGGGCGCGAGATAAGACTCCACTTCGAGGGGGAGGTCCCGCCGGTGAGGACCGATCCCATCCAGCTCCACCGCATGCTCGCCATCCTGCTGGACAACGCCCTCAAGTACTCCGGCGGGCCCGAGGGCGTGGAGCCCGTCGACATCTACCTGCACCGCGAGGAAGACAAGGCCTACGTCAGCGTCCGCGACCGCGGCTGCGGCATCCCGGAGGCCGAGATCCAGTACATCTTCGACCGCTTCTACCGGGCCCATGGCTCCTCGCGCGCCGACGGCACCGGCCTCGGCCTCGCCCTGGCCGGTGAGATCTCCCATCACCTCGGCGGCGAGATCTTCGTGAAGAGCCGACCGGACCGCGGGAGCATCTTCACAGTCGAGCTCCCTCTCTCCGACGGAGCCGAACACCCCGACGCCCCGCTTCATAGCTCGCGGGCCTCGTAGACCGCTCCGCTAGTTCCTCTACCGCAAACTAACCTTTGCATGTAAAATACTCTGTGGGGCAACGATAGATCCGTGGATTCTCCCCCCTCCCCGCGGATCGGTGTTGCCCCGCTTTCTTCCCCTGATACTTTCCGCAGATTTTTCGAGCTACGTCGCTACCCCACGAACGGCGGTGGCGGAACCGGTACTCCAAGCAGGGCGAGGGCCAGGTAGAGAGGCTGGAGCATGGAGGAAATGAGGAAGCTCAAGGGAGAGATGTAGAAGGGCGGCACCCTCGCCAGAAAGTACCCGAGCAAGACCAGCCCGAGCAGGACGTAGGGCCCGTACTCGTTCATAAAGCCGACGAAGCCGTTGAACGCTCGTGGGAGGAACGGGTAGAGGATCTTGGAGCCGTCCAGGGGCGGTATCGGGATCAGGTTGAAGACGAAGAGCAGGGCGTTGGTGAAGGCGAACGCCGCTATCACGACGAGCAGATACCCCTCCTGAAAAACCGGGAGCCTGTACAGAGCGGCGCAGGCCACGAGCACGGCGAGGTTGGAGGCAGGCCCGGCGAAAGCCACGGCTACCGGCCCCCAGACCCCTCCGCGTATCCTGGAGGGGTCGACCGGGACGGGCCTTCCCCAACCGAAACCGGCCAGGACGAGCAGCACGCTGCCGAGCGGGTCGAGGTGCTCGGCCGGGTTCAGGGTCACCCTGCCCTGCCTGTAAGCCGTGTCGTCGCCGAGACGCCAGGCCGTGAAAGCGTGGGCCGCCTCGTGAACCGTGATGCCTACCACGAACCCGAGCACCACCATCACCGCGAAGATGGGGCTCTGGTTGAAGATGCTCAGGAACACGAGATTTCCCCGCTGTTTTCTCGGGGCGAAGGGGCCGCTAGTCGACCCGGGAGACGGAGACCGTTACGTGGTTGCCCGAACTCGAGGTGTAGTCCGCGAGCTGTGGCCTCAAGACCTCCGCCGAATCCGCCACGCTCCCGAGCGCCGTCATCCCCGCCGTCACCGGGCTCTTCGGCCCGACCTCGCCCTGGATGTCCCCCACGAGGGCGACCGAGACGCGCATCTCGGGCAGGTCCGTCGGCTTGATCTCGACGACCTTGGCCCCGTCCTGGAGCACGGGGTCGGGGCGTATGGCGACCACCGTCCCGTTGACCGGGGAGTAAACGGTGGTCCCCGCCTCGGCCCCCACATCGAGGGCGCCGGTCCGCGAGCCCAGCCGCGAGGCCGGTGGCATGACGTGGTAGCGGATCTTCTCCGGCGTCGAACCGGCCGACAGCAGCCCCAGGAAGGCGTTCGCCGAGAGGTTCTCCCCGCGCGGGGACATCTCGATAAGGCTCTCGCCCTCCGGATGGTAGCCGAGGCCCGTGATCTCCTCCGGGCGCACCGGGCTCGAGAGGGGAAGCTCCGCGGCCTCCGCCAGCACCGTGTCCGTCTGGGCGCTGTTCGGGTCGATGGGGAGCGCTTGATTCTCCGCCCCCGAAGTCTGCGCGAACGCGGCGATCACGAGCGCCATCGCCGCAAGGACCGCCAGCGAGACAGCGAGGAGCCTCCGGCGCTTGTACACCTTCGGGCTCCGCAAGCGCCGCGGAACGCGCCTCTCGCTAGGTTGCGAGACGGGACGCTTGGAATACCCCCGGGGAACACGAGAGGAACGCCGGTCTTCTCTCGCGACCGACGCGCCGTGATGACCAAACCCAACATGTTGGGCCCTCTGTGTACTGCCCCCTCGCATACTGGTAGGCCACTATAAAGCAATCCGGGCCGACATGTAAAGTGGCTTGTGACTCGCTTGCCACCAGCTCGATATCCGTAGATACCCTCAAAGCCGGGGCCAGGGCCTCATCCCGGGGTGGGAGAACATATAATTAAGGAACATTCTGCGGACCTTAGGAGCCGGGTGCGAACGGAGAAACTCGTAGTGTCGACTTATGTGCACGAAGCCCTCGCGAGGGTCCGGAGGGCCCTGCCGGTAGGCGAGGCTCGCATCGAACGGCAAGACAGGGGCAACGACCGATGAGCATGCCACGCCGGGAGTCGGGACGGCCTTATCCGTACAAGGAAGCCCTGCGGGGCCTCCTCCATCCCCTCGTCCGCCTCCTCTCATCGCTCAGGGTCGGACCGGACCTGCTGACCGCAACGGGCTGGGCTTTCTCCCTTGTCTCCGCCGGGTTCTTCGCGACGGGGAACGTGCGGGTAGCGGGGGCCGTGATGCTCTTCGCCGGTCTCTTCGACGCTCTGGATGGCGCCGTGGCCCGTGAGTCCAACCGGATGAGCGACTTCGGGGCCTTCCTCGACTCGACGCTCGACCGTCTCTCCGAGGCGGCTATCTTCGTGGGCATCATCTTCTACCTCTCCGCGACGGGCGGTCCTTACGAGACGCTTCTGGCCGGCGCCGCGATGACTTTCTCCCTGGGAACCTCCTACACCCGCGCCCGCGCCGAGGGTCTCGGCCTCGAGTGCGAGGTGGGGCTCCTCGAACGCGCGGGAAGGGTCGCGATCCTCTCCTTCGCCTCCATCGCCGGCTTCTTGACGGTCGGCCTCGCCCTCGTCGCCGTGGGGGCACTCATCACCACCGCCCAGCGCATCCTCTACGTCCGCCGCACGACGAAGTAGGGATGCGGAAGGTGGCCAAGAGCGGGAAACAGGCATACGAGTCCAGTCAGGATAAGGGGACCGCTACCCCGGCGTGGACCGAATATAGGGCCAAGATCTCGCACGAGGCCGAGGCTCCGTCCCTTCCTGCGGCCCGTCCCGATGTCCCGTATCCCTCCGGAGACCCGCTCTCCGGCCTCGTACTGGTCGCGGAGCCCGCGCCGAGCACCGCGGGCTCCGCGCGCCTCGCGGACGCCCTTCGCCGCAGCCTCGCCGCCGTCGCCCTCGACGATGCCTACGTCACCTGGTCCCCCGCGAGCTCCTTGCTGGAGGAGCTGCTCTCCCTGGAGCCAACGGCGCTCGTGGCCGTCGGCCCCGGGGCCGCGAGGGCTATCGACGAGGCGGGCTACGCCCTCGTCAGGACCCGCTTCCGGGACGCCCCGCAGGGGCAATGGTTCCCCTGGACGAAAGGCACGACGGGTCTCCTGCTCCCCGATCTCGCGCCCGCGCTGGGGGACCCCGAGGCGAAGCGCCGCTTCTGGCGGGCCTTCCTCGCCCTCCGTGACCTCTCCCCAAACGGGAGCCCTTGAGCCCCGAACCCTCCGGCCTCCCCCGTCGCCCCTCGCCCTTCGCGCCGTCCCCGGGGTCCACCCTCGTGGTCGCGAGCCTTGCGTGGCTCGCGGCCGTCGTGGCGCTGCTCCCCTTCCTTGGCGACGGGAGCGTCTCCTTCACCGAGCAGTTCCTCTCCTACGTCCTCGCGCTCGTCCCCTGCGCGGCGCTTGTCTACGGCCTCCTCGCCCTCCTCGACACGCGCCTGTCCACGCCACGGCTGCTGCTGCTCGGCGCGACCTCGGGCGCCCTCGGAGCCCTGGCAGCCTACCTCGGAGGAAGACCGGATGACCTCGTCGTCCCCTCCGTCTTGCCGCTAACCCTCCTCTTCGCCGCGGATGTCCTCAGGATCGCCGCCGCCGTTTCGCTCGCCCTCGCCCTCGCCCGGCAGGTTACGTCCCTAGGCGCGGCCCTCCTCGTCGCCGTAGCTGCCTCCGCCGCGGATCTCTTCAGCGTCTTCGCTGGTCCTACGAAGGCCCTCGTGCAGGAAGACTCCCCCGTGCTGGACTTCCTGCTCCTGATCTTCCCGACCTTCGGATACCCTCTGGGCTTCGCCCTCGGAGTCGCCGACTTCATCTTCCTGGCCCTCTTCGTCGCCCTCGCAGCCTACCTCGCCCTCAAGCCTCGCGCGACCATCGCACTGGCCTCCGCCTCTATCCTTTTCGCAATGCTCGCCGGACTGTTCCTCGGAACCCCCCTCCCCGCCCTTCCCTTCATAGCCGTTTCCTTTCTGGCAGCCAACGCATCGCCCCTTTGCAGGCCTTTCTTGCAAGGTCGCAAGCGGAGCTAGGCCACAACGCTTGAAACAATGCAAGCAACGATTTCTTGCGTGAGCGTTAAGAGTATTAAGATTTATTAAAAATGAGTGTCGGCTAGGAAACAGGAAATCCCTTTATTTAAGCCATGTTCCCCTCTTAGGCGGGTCACAGGTACGTAAAGGAAGCGTTGCGCAAAACGGGGCGCTTCCCTAAAGTGCCGATCCAGGAGGGGGGATACGAATGGATCCCCTTTAGACAACTTTATAAACATTGCGAAGGGGAAGGAGCCCGTACCCATGCTTCGAAGGCTCAATCTTGTGGTGCTTCTTGGTCTTGTTGTTGGTGCGGTATTCGTATTCGGCCTTACGGCCGGTGCCCAGACGGGGGCGGATGCCGGCGGGAATGAGGTGGAGGAGGCCCAACAGAGGCTCGCGGAGCTGCGTATGG
>CADCVI010000045.1:2288-2594 GCA_902806105.1 uncultured Rubrobacteraceae bacterium | reverse complement strand
ACGGTGCGGTTCACTCCCTTGTGGGAGAGCATCACGCCCACATCGTCCGGAATAGCGTGGCCAAAGTCCTCGGGGGGCCAGGTTGGCGTCGAGGGTCTTGCCCCTCTCGAAGCCGCCAACGTTCTACTCGGAGGGGTGAGGCGCCGCCGCGCCCAACCGGAGCAGCGGGTCCTTAAAGACGCGGCCCGGGAGCCTCACGCAGGGGCTAGCGCCTGAAGCGGATCAGGCAGCCCCCCCCGGCGACCAGCGCCAGGCCGGCGCCGAGAGCGAGGAGGGAGGTGCCGCCCGTCTCGGGCAGCTCGTCCA
>CADCVI010000045.1:0-2278 GCA_902806105.1 uncultured Rubrobacteraceae bacterium | reverse complement strand
CTTCGGGATCGTGTCGTCTATAACGGCGGCGGCGGCGTCCGGGGGGGCGGTCTTCGCAGGGGCGGTGTTCGCGGGGGCGTCCCCGGTCTGTGCGGTGTCATCTCCTCCGCCCCCCCCACCGTCTCCGTCGCCGCCTCCTCCCACGTTGACGAGGCACGAGTTGACCTGGCTCTGGGAGATGTTCATCTCCTGGGAAACCACCGCGACGGCGTCGCTTTGGTATTGCGCGACCGCGTTGGCGTTTCCGTACTGGCCTTGGCTCACGGAAAAAGCGTTCTGCACCTGGGAGCAGTCCACGATGGTGGTGTTGGCATTGCCATTGTCGCGGCCTTCCTCGACGGTCTCCTCGTTCGCCTCCTGGGCGAGAACCATGGAACCGGTCAACGCGAGAACCAGCGCCGAGACCAACAAAACGGCAAGCAAACGCGCCTTCATACCCCACCATCCCAAAACGAGGACCGACCGGGGCATTCTACACGCGCCGCGGGGAGCGTGCTACTTGCGTTGCACCAGACCGGCCGCCGGGACGCCGCGAAGCTTTGCCGCGGTCCTAGTTCCCCTCTCTCCGGCCGAACGGTCCGAGGCCGCGCACGATCTCGAACACCTCGGCCTCGCTCCGGATCGTCCCGTTTCCGCCATCGACGCCGGCCTCCGGCGCCCCGAACCGCGCCACGGTCTCGTCGAACCCCGCACCGTCCCGCCCCGCTGGCGGCTCCTCCCGAAGCGGCGCCGGTTCGGGGGCGGAGTCCCGCGCGACGGGCTCCTCGTCTGGCACGACCCGGGGGGCTTCTGCGGTGGAGACGGGGGCGGGCCCGGGCTCCGCTTCCCCGGACCGGACATCCAGGCGCGGCCTCGAGCCGATGCGCTCCTCCAGGACCTCGCCGAGGACGTCGGCGTGCTTGCGGTCCTTCGCCATCTCCACGTAGAAGCTCTGGTCCTCCGGGAACGCCAGCCTCAGCACCGCGCCGTCGAAGCCCTCGACCTGCGCCTCGCCGTAGACCGCCGCGCTCAGCGCCTGCTTGCGCCGCTTCAGTTCGGTGATGATCTCTGCCCACTGCCCCGCGACGTCCGCGGCGCCCCGGCCGGCCTCCTGCTTTCGAGACGCGGCCTCTGCGGGCGCCGGTTCGTCGGGCGCGGGCACCACCGGGGCTTCCTCGGCCTCGGCGGAAGGCGCCGCCGGCTCCTCTGGCGCGGCTTCCTTCGGGGTGGCCGCGACCGGGGGTGGCTCGGGGGCCGGCGGGGGCGCCGCCTGCGCGTGGGTAGCGATGCCTCCGTTTGCGGCGGCCTGTTCCAGCCGCTCGAGGCGGGCCATGAGGTTCTCGACGGAGGGCTCGGTGTAGTCGCGGGAGAGCTTGAGGAAGGTGAGCTCCAGCTCAAGCTTCGGGTCGCCGCCGCGCCGGATGCGGCCCAAAGCGTCGCCGAGGGCCTCGACCAGGCGCACGACCTCGGCGGTCGGGACGGCGTTTGCCTGCTCTTCAAGCGGGGCCCGCTCTTCGGAGCCGACGCCCGCGAGGGCTACCTCGGGGGCGTGGGGCAGGAGCATCAGGTTCCTGAGGTGGGAGAGGAGCTCGCCGACGAACTGCCCGAGGTCGCGGCCCTCGTTCGAGAGCCGGTCCACGATGCGAAGGGCGTCGGCGGCCCTGCGCTCGTAGAGGGCGTGCGTCGTCTCGAGGAGGGCCTCCGGGCCGACGCTGCCGAGCAACTCGCGGACCATTACGGTCGTGATCTCACCCTCCGAGAAAGAGGAGAGCTGATCCAGGAGCCCCTCCGCGTCCCGGAAGGAGCCCCGTCCCTCGCGCGCGATCACGGTGAGCGCCGCCGGCTCGACGGCTATGCCCTCTGCCTTGGAGATCTCCGCCAGCTTCGTCGCCAGCGTCTCGATGCTCGGCCGGCGGAAATCGAAGCTCTGGCAGCGGCTGATGATCGTGGGCGGCACCTTGTGCTTCTCGGTGGTCGCGAGCACGAACACCACGCGCTCGGGCGGCTCTTCGAGCATCTTCAGGAGGGCGTTGAAGGCCTCCGTCGTCAGCATGTGGACCTCGTCGATGATGTAGACCTTCGTGAGCCCGCCGACGGGCGCGAGGTTAACCCTGTCCCTGAGGTCCCTTATCTCGTCGATTCCGCGGTTGGACGCCGCGTCCATCTCGACCACGTCCAGCGAGGAGTTGTTCACGATGGCCCGGCAGCTGTCGCAGGTCCCGTCCGGCTCGGCCGTCGGCCCCGCAGCGCAGTTCAGCCCCATCGCCAGCACCTTCGCCGTCGAGGTCTTCCCCGTCCC